>CAJPFO010000070.1 GCA_905339255.1 Myxococcaceae bacterium | reverse complement strand
CGCCGCCGCGCCCGTTTCACGAGCCGAGGCGCGCAGGATGATCCACTCGCTTCGCGCGCGCGAGCTTCTCGTCAGGCCCTTCCGGGGCGAGCCGGCCGTCTCGGAGGAGGCGCTCTCGGACGTCCTCGTCGGCCTCGGCCGGCTCGCGATCGAGCGCGCCGACATCCAAAGTGTCGACTTGAACCCGCTGATCGTTCGCGGTGCGCTTCCGATCGCGGTCGACGCCCTCGTCGTCAAGGGGGAGGCCGAGGCGCGCGAGCCCGCTCGCCCCCGCGTCGAGGCTTCCCGGGTGATCGAACGCTTCGGGCCGCTCTTCCATCCGCGCGGAGTGATCGTCGCGGGCGCCTCGAGCCACCCCGGGAAGTTCGGCTTCGTCGCGCTCCACAATCTGCTCCGCTTCGGCTATCGCGGAGAGGTGTTCGCGGTGAACCGTGAAGGAGCCGAGATCCTCGGGCGCAAGTGCCTGCGCGACGTCTCGCAGGTTCCGCACGGAGCGGCGGATCTCGTCTTCGTCTGCACACCGAACGCGGTGAACGTTCCGCTCCTGCGAGCCTGCGCGGCGCGCGGGGTGCGCGCCGCTTTCATCGCGAGCGGAGGGTACGGCGAGGCGGGAGCGGAAGGCCGCGAGCGCGAGCGCGAGCTCGTCGCCGTCGCCGACGAACTCGGAATGCTGATCGCAGGCCCGAACGGGCAGGGCGTCGTCTCGACTCCCGTCTCGATGTGCGCCCAGATCGTCGCTCCATACCCTCCAGCGGGCCGCATTGCGGTCGTGAGCCAGAGCGGAAATCTGGTCTCCTCGTTCCAGAACTACGCGGTGCGCTCGGGAATCGGGATCTCGAAGGCGATCTCGTCGGGCAACTCGGCGCAGACGGGGCTCGCGGACTACCTCGACTACTTCGCCGAGGATCCCGACACCGACGTCGTCCTCGCGTATCTCGAAGGAGTCGGCGACGGCAGGCGTTTCCTCGAGAGTGTTCGGGATCTGGTCTCGAGGAAGCCTCTCGTGATCGTGAAGGGCGGTGTCGCTGCGGAGGGAAAGCGGGCAGCCGCGAGCCACACCGGCTCTCTCGCGAGCGACGACCGCGTCTTCGACGGCATCGCGAGACAGCTCGGCGTGCTTCGAGCGCCGACCGTCGAGCAGGCCTTCGAGTGGGCGGCGACCCTCGCTTCGCAGCCTCTTCCGCGAGGTGGCCGGGTGATCGTTCTCACTTCGGCCGGAGGCTGGGGCGTCCTCGCCGCCGACGCCTGCGCGGCCGCGGGACTCACGCTCGTCGCGCTTCCCGAAGACGTGAGGGCGGCGATCGACGGCATGGTTCCGGCGCGCTGGAGCCGGAACAATCCGATCGATCTCGCGGGCGGCGAGACGCGCGACACGATCCCCGCGGTGCTCGACCTGCTCTGTGCGCATGCGGACATCGATGCCGTCCTCCACCTCGGGGTCGGGATCCAGGCGAACCAGGCGAACGCCTTCCGCACGGGGCCTTTCTTCCCGGACCATGGGCTCGAACGCATTTGCGAGTTCCACGAGAAGCAGGACCGCCGCTACGCCGAGGCGGCGAAGGAGGTGTCGCTTCGCCACGGCAAGCCCGTGTTGGTGGCGACCGAGCTCGCAGAGACGGATCGGTACTACGGCAACTCGGGCCCGCTCGCCGTCCGTGAGGGCGGAAGGCTCTGCTACCCGAGCGCACATCGCGCCGTCGAGGCGCTCGCCGCATGCGTTCGCTACGCGGAGTTCCGGAGCGAACGGGCCCGCGAAGGCGCCTGATCGCTACTTCGTCGAGCCGGCTTGGATCGATTCGAGGTACGCGACCAGCGCGTCGATGCGGCCGCGGCTCACCTCGTCGGCCGTGGTTCGTTCCGCGATCGGCTCACCGAGTACGCGGCCCCAGACGGGCATCGCACGCGTTCCGTGCGCCGCGACCTCGAAGCGCCCGTCGATGACGCTCGCGATCTCTCCGGCGGGGAACTCCCCTCCGCGCCGCTCGGCGATCCGGGTGAGATCGGGCGGACGCACGTGGAGGACGCTGGCGACCGGTCCGTCGCCGGTGGCGTTCACTCCGTGGCACGCCGCGCAGTAGCGCACGTACTCGGTCCGGCCCGTCTCGACGAGGACACGGCTCCCGGCATTCGCCGCCGCTGCGCTCGAGAGCACGACGGCGAAGAGGATCGACGGCCGGCGGGTGGTTCGCATCGAGACCTCGCTTCGGACGCTACTCGTCCCGCACCAGGTAGGTGTACTCCTGCAGGCCCTGCTCGTAGCGCTTGCGGAGCCGGGCGCTCTCCTCGAGCGAGATCTGGCCGGCGCGGTGGGCCGTCTCGATCGTCCGTCGCACCTCTTCGATCAGGCGGCTGCGATCGTACTGGACGTAGGCGAGGACCTGGTTCACCTCGTCGCCCTCGACGACGTGCTCGACGCGATAGCGTCCCTCCTCGTCGAGGCGAACGTGGACGGCGTCCGTGTCGCCGAACAGATTGTGGAGGTCGCCGAGGATCTCCTGGTACGCGCCCACCAGGAAGACCCCGATGAAATACGGCGTTCCGTTCCACGGGTGGAGTTCGAGGACGTCCTTCACGTCGCGCAC
This sequence comes from Myxococcaceae bacterium, assembly GCA_905339255.1. Lineage (GTDB taxonomy): Bacteria > Myxococcota_A > UBA9160 > UBA9160 > UBA9160 > MYXO. Next base: position 1,769 of record CAJPFO010000070.1, on the reverse strand, counting down.
GTCGATGAACTGGTCGATCTTGCCGTCGCTGTCGCAGGTCAGATCGGCGAAGACTCCGCGTCGCGTCGGCCGCTCGTTCAAGCGGTGGATCGGCATCACGGGGAAGAGCTGTTTCACCGCCCAGTGGTCGGGCGCCGACTGGAACACCGAGAAGTTTCCGTAGTAGGTGTCGGCGAGGCCCTTTTCGAGATCCTCGAGGTCCTCGGGGATGTGCGGGAGCTCGCGGACGATCCGCAGGATCTTCTCGCAGCAGTCCCAGAACATCCGCTCGACGCGCGCGCGACCTCGCAGGTCGAGATAGCCGAGCGAGAAGAGCGTCGAGGCCTCTTCCTTGAGCTGGAGGGCGTCGTGGTACGCTTCCTGGACGTTCTTCCGCGAGACCCCGCTCCAGACCTCCGCGAGGTCCTGGAGCACCTTCGGGTCGTCGTCGCCGACGGCTTCGGGGGGGCGGCCCGTCACGACCTCGTTCACGCCGAGGACGTCGAAGATCAGCACCGAGTGGTGCGCGACCATCGAGCGGCCGGCTTCCGTCACGATGTCGGGATGCGGAAGCCCGGCCTCGTCGCAGACCTCCTGGATGAACGAGACGACGTCGTTTGCGTACTCCTGGACCGAGTAGTTCATCGACGAGTGGAAGTTCGTCTGCGAGCCGTCGTAATCGACGCCGAGCCCCCCGCCGACATCGAGGATCTTGGGTTTCGCCCCCATCTCGTGGAGTCCGGCGTAGATCCGGCTCGCCTCGCGAAGCGCATCCTTGTGCGCACGGATCGCGGTGATCTGCGAGCCGATGTGGAAATGCAGGAGCTCGAGGCACTCGAGCATGTCCTCGCTGCGAAGCCGCTCGACCGCCTCGACGATCTCGAGCGCCGAGAGACCGAATTTCGAGCGGTCGCCCGTCGATTCGATCCACTTTCCGGCGCCCTTGGTCGAGAGCCGAGCCCGCATCCCGAGATGCGGGCGGATCCCGAGCTCTCGAGCCGTCTTGACGACGAGATCGATCTCGTGGAAGCGATCGATCACGATGATCGGATGGCGGCCGATCCGCTGCGCGAGAAGCGCCGTCTCGATGTACGCACGATCCTTGTAGCCGTTGCAGACGATGAGCGCTCCGGGAGTGTCGAGGAGCGCGAGCGAGATCAGGAGCTCGGGCTTGCTGCCCGCCTCGAGACCGACGCCGTGCGGAGCACCGTACTCGATGATCTCCTCGACCACGTGGCGCTGCTGGTTCACCTTGATCGGGTAGACGCCGCGGTAGTGCCCCCGGTAGCCGTACTCGTCGATCGCGCGACCGAATGCGCCGCACATTCCGGCGACGCGCGCCTTCAGGATGTCGGAGAAGCGGACGAGCAGGGGCGCGCGAAGACCGCGCCGCTCGAGATCCCCGACGAGCTCGAGAAGATCGATGCCGGGGCCGCCGTTTCCGTTCGGCCGCACCTCGACCCGGCCTTTCTCGTTGACGGTGAAGAACCCGGCTCCCCAGTTGGCGACGTTGTAGAGCTCAGCGCTGTCGCGAACGGTCCAGCCTCGCATCTCGGATGGCGCTTCTCCGTGCAGGCCGGGGGTGGAGCGGCCGCGCGGCAATCCATAGCACCTCGCGCGAGCGCCGCAGCGCCGGACGCGGAGGATTCCGTTCGGGTCGGCCTTCTAGCCGAGCGGCTCGTCGTGCTCGGCGCCGCTTTCGAGGTCGCGGACCCGAGCCACGCCCCGCGAGAGCTCGTCCGGGCCGACGAGAAGGATCCGACGGGCTCCCGAACGGTCGGCGTCGGCGA
>CAJPFO010000069.1 GCA_905339255.1 Myxococcaceae bacterium | reverse complement strand
AAGACGCAGACCCGCAGCCTGCCGTTGAAGCTCTACCAGCCCGCCCACCAACGTTTTTACCTGGTGGGCGCGAGCCTGGTGTGCCGTGTGCTCGGGCAGCCCGACCGCAATGTGGCGCAGGACGGCCCCGCGCAGATGGGCTTCGTGTTGCGCCGACTGCTGCCTGCCAAGGTGGGCGAGGCCACGCTGCGCGAATTCGCCTTCGTCCAAGACTCCTTGGGCGCGCGCTGGCGGCCGGTGGCGGACAGCCCGGCGGACGAAGGCCGGTTGCTGCCCGGCGAGGAAGTGCTGCCGGTGTTTCCGCTGGGCTACCGGGACGTGCTCGGCCATGCCCGCACGCTGTGGACCGGCCTGGTGCCGGTGGGCAGGCGCGAGGAATACCTAGGCAGCAAGGTGGACCGCAGCCTTGCGCCTTCGCTGGCGGAGGCGCGGCTCCAGTCCGTCGGCCCGAAGGCCACCACCGCGCCGACAACGGGAATCACGGCCCGGATGACCCAATTCAAGATGGAAGTGGCCGAACCTTGGAAAAACCTGATCCGTTCGGCCTACTCGGCGCGGCTTTCCCTGGTCGAAGAACCGGCGACGGGCGACGGCCCGACGGCGGCGGACCAGGCCAGCCGCCAGTTCGCGCTGAACCTGCAATGGCAGATGCAGTCTTGGCTGATCCTGCTCGATTTCGCCGATTACCTGAGCGTCCATCTGCCCCCGGTCCGCGATGCGGTGGCGGGGGAGGGCGATGTTTACCCGGCGGCATCCACGGACAATCGACGGAAACTGTTTGACTGGCTCCGCACCGTGACGATGACCTCGGCCTTGGCCGCCGCGCTGAATGACCCCGTCACCCATCTGCCCATCCGGCCTGGCTTGCAGGCGACGGCCTCGCTACGGGAAGCGCTGAAGTTTGTCTATCAAAACGAGGCCCAGGTGCGGCAAGGCTTGGAGCAAGCCAGCCAGCTTTATGGCAAAGATAACGCCGCCACCGGCGGTTGGCCGGGCTTCCATTTCCTGCTGGCCGGGATCGACACCGGCATGGCGGTCGCCGGCGCGTTCAAGGCATTGGAAAGCCTGGTCGTGCCCACGTCGGACGAATTCAAGGAAGAATTGCTGACCGATCTGCAACAGCCGTTCGAGCCGGCCTTGGTCCAAGACGAGGGGCCGGTCGAGGCGGAAAAACTGGACAAGCTGACCGCCCTGGTCGTCCGCGCCCTCGACGCCGGGCCGGAAACGGACACGCCGGCCCCGCCCTTCGCGCTGCAACTGCGCGACGCCTTGGCGGCGAACGGGAGCGCCGATGCGTGGTTCGTGGCCCGCCATGTCCACAGGCCCCAAGCCTGCGGCCCGCTGGGGCCCGCCACGCTGTCCGAGCCTACCCAGCAATTCCAGCTCGCCAGCTTCTTCGACCCCGACGCGCCGGCCCGTCCCGTCCAGATCTCGCTGCCCTTGGACACGACCCCGGCGGGGCTGCGCAAGCACAGCAAGAACACCGCCTTCGTGATCTCCGATGTGCTGTGCGGCCAGATCCAACGCGCCAAGGGCTTGGGGTTCGTGGATTTGGTGCGGCAAGTGCTGCCCTGGCCGCTGCACAAGGACATCGACATCGGCGATGGCGGACCGTGCCAGAGCGGGGGCTTGAACATCGGCATGGTCTGCTCGCTGTCGATTCCCATCGTCACGCTGTGCGCACTGATCCTGCTCATCATCATTGTGTCCTTGCTCGACTTCATCTTCCGCTGGCTGCCTTATTTCATCATCTGTTTCCCGGTGCCCGGCCTGTCCGGCAAACCGAAGGAGTCCCCATGAACATGACCGGCAGCGTGTTTGGCCGCAGCCTCTCCTTTCCGTTGCGGGTCGGTTCCGACGGACGGCTGGCATGGTCGGAAGGGGAGGCCAACATCCGCGAGTCGATGGCGGTGATCCTGAAGACCGACCCGGGCGAGCGCGTCGCGCTGCCAGACTTCGGCGCGGGGCTGGGCCGCTTTCTGTTCGAGCCGAACGAGGCATCGACTTACGCGCAAATCGAACACGCCATCACCGGCGCGTTGGCGCGCTGGGAGCGGCGGATCGAAGTCGAGTCGGTCGAGGTTCTTGCCGACCCCGCCGACGAGTCCTCGGCGCTGGCCACCATCACCTACCGGCTGGTGGCGACCGGCAGCCGCGAACGGACCCGCCTTTCCATTCCGCTTGGGGTTTAGTGACTTATAAGGACAACCGCCATGCCACTCGCACCGCCTGTCATCGACGATCGCCGCTACCAGCAATGGGTGGACGAACTGCTTGCCCGGGTGCCGGTCCACACGCCCGAATGGACGAATTTCCAGCACAGCGACCCGGGTGTCACGCTGGTGCAGTTGTTCGCGTTCCTCGCCGAGAGCCTGCTGTACCGCGCCAACCAGATGCCGGAGCGCAACCGGGTCAAATTCCTGCAATTGCTGGGCTTCCCGCTG
>CAJPFO010000068.1 GCA_905339255.1 Myxococcaceae bacterium | reverse complement strand
CCCTTCGAGGCGCGTATCGAAGTTCGATACGACGGCGAGCCGCAGCCCGCGCCGTCCGAGCTCACCGAGCGCGACCTCGGCGCCGGGCGCGACCTGCCAGGCGGCGGCTCGAGCGTAGTGCGCGAAGATCTCGTCGAAGCAGGCGTCGGGATCGCGAAGTCGCGCAGTGCCGTCGGCGGCGCGCAGCGTCCTGCGGACGATCTCGCGCCACCAGGCCCGTTCGAGCGCAGGGATCTCGGCGGCCGGCGCGTCGGGGAATGCCATCGGCGGCATGCCGCGCAGCACCCGCCGGAAGGCCTCGTCGATGCGCTGCGCGGGGAGCCTCGATCCAAAGGCTTCGAAATGGCGCGCGTAGGTGCTCCCGACGGACTCTCTCGTGAGCACGAGGGTCCCCGCCGCATCGAAGAGCACGGCGCGGAGCCGGACGGGAGCGGCTGCCATGGCCGGCTAACGCAAGAGTGGCCGGCCGGCCGTCCCGGTGAGCTTCATCGCGGCGCTCCCGTCCGGACCGAAGCGAAGCCCCGTTCCCGCGAGCATCGGCCGGATCGACGGATCGACGACCCGCACGCGAACGTCGAGGTCGAGCGGCGCGGAGAGCACGGGCTCCGCCTGACCGACGCGCCCCGAGACGGCCGCCGTGAGCATCGGACCCTCGAGCTCGATCGCAAGACCCTCGGCGAGCGCCGCGTCGGTGAGCGAGCCGCGCGCGGCGAGCGTTTCGAAAGGAAGGGCGACCGGGACTCCCGGAAGCGCGACCGACCCCCCCTTCGCGTGCAAGTCGAAGCTTCCGCGCGGTCCCCGCGCGCTGCGTTCGAGGTCGACCTCTCCGCTCGCGATTCCGTCGAGGGCGAGCCCCGCGAGGACGGAGTCGAGCGGGAGTTTCGCGAGATCGACGTCCTCGAGCTCTCCGTCGAAGCCGGGCTCGGTGCCGAGCGTGAGGGTTCCCGCCGCGCGGCCCTGCGGCCCCCGCAGGTCTACCGCGAGCGCCGGGCGGCCGCGCAGCCACGAGGTCGACCACGCGGGTCGCACACTCGCATCGTCGAGTACCACGCGCCGTCCGCTCGGCAGGGTCGCGTCGAGTCCCGTCACGTGCACCCCGGGACCGAAGAGCGAGAGCGACGGTCCGAGTGACGCGAGCCTCACTTCGGCCCCGAGAAGCCTTCCCGCGCTCGCCGTCACGCGATCGCGGACGCGATCCCACGGGAATCCGATCGCGACGAAGAACAGCGTGAGCAGCACGGCGCCGAGGGGGATACCGACCCGCTGCAGTCGAGCGAGCGACGGGTTCGCGAGGATCGCATTCACGACGGCACCACCTCGAACGACGAGACCGTGAAGGTCACGTCGAGAAGCTCCGGATTGTCCGACCGCGTTCGCAGCCGGAGGTTCTTGATCGAGAGCGGCTGAGGCGTCTCTTCGAGGCGCTGCAGGTACGAGACGGTCTGCGCGAGCGTCACGCTCTTCAGCACGACCTGAACGCGCGTCTCGCGATAGCGGTCGCTCGACGCGGCGGCCTGCGGCTCCATCGAGTCGATCTTGACCGACGACGACTGCGCGAGCGACTCGAGGGTCGTGAGGAGGTTTCCGGCCGGTCCCCGTTGGATCCGCTCCTCGACGCCCGAGAGCGTCGAGTGCGCGCGGGAATACTCCTGCCGCAACCGCCGAACGGCCTCGAGCTCCTGCTCGGCGGCCTCGACTCGTGCGCGGGCGTCGCTTCGCGCAGCGAGCACCGGGCCGACGAGGCCGAAGGTGATCAACGACACTCCGGCGAGCGCTCCGACGGCGCCGAGCAGGATCCGCTCGCGCGGCGTGAGCGACTGGAGCTGCGTTCGGAGTCGGTTCAGGAGCTCTTCCATCATCCCTCTCCCCGGGGCTTGCCCGTGAGCGTCACGCTGAAGGATTTCCCTCCGCGACGCGCGTCGGTCTGGATCTCGCTCACCTGCACCTGTGAAAAGCCGGGCAGCTTCGCGAGCTCGGTCTTGAGACGCTCGACCGCTTCGAAGCTCTTCGAGTAGCCGCGGATGCGGACGACGTTCGGGTCGATTCCGACCTCTTCGAAGACGACGTCGAGCTCGGTGGGGACGGCGGCCGAGATCTCACCGAGGAGATCGAGCGCCGAAGCGTGATTGCCGTAGACGCCGAGAAAGTCCGCGCGTTCGTGCGTCGACTTCACGGCCTCGCGAAGCCCCGCCATCACGTTGCCCGGCACGGGGCGTCCCGGGAAAGTCGCTGCGTACTCGCCGGAGATCCTCCGCTCGAGCTCCGAAGCGCGACGCGACTGGACGACGAGCGAGGTTCCGATCGAGAGCGCGAGCAGGACTCCTGCGGCGGCCGCGAGGCGTCCCGTCCAGGCGAGCTCACCTCCGAGTGTCGCACGCAGGTCCCGCCGCCATGCGAGATCGTCCTGGCGGAAGTTCATCCGCGTGCGCGCCTGGAAGGTTCCGCGAAGCGCGAGCGCGAGCGCCGAGTGATGGAGGAGGGGATCGCCTCCGGCGAGCACGCTCGCATCTGCGGCGCCGGGAGGCACTTCGAGGCGAGCGGTCGGGATGCCGGTGCGTTGCGAGAGGTACGCATCGAGCCGATGCAGTCGCGCGGTTCCGCCGACGAGCGTGATCTCGTCGAGCCTCGCGACCGCGGGGCCTCCGAGCAGGGGCTCGAGGCCCGAAAGTGTCCTCACCAGCTCGCGGACCAGCCGATCGAGGACGGCGATCGCCGCGGCCGATTCCCGGCTCGCGGAGTCGGCGAAGACCCCGTGCTCGCACTTCAGGCGCTCGGCCTCGGCGACCGACGTTCCGCGCTCGCGAGCGATCGCCTGGCTGAGGGCGAGGCCGGCCAGGTGGATGGTGCGGGTCGAGACGACGCGCCCGTCGAGCGAGAGCGAGAGCGTCGTCTTGCGATGTCCGAGATCGACGACGAGGCGGGTCCCGGGAAGCGGGAGCAGCGCCGAGAGGTTTCCGAGGACGAGCCCGTCGGCTTCGATGACGCGCGGCTCGAGGTCGGCCTCGCGAAGCAGCCGCAGGCAGCGCGCCACCTCTGCGCGCGGCGCCACGGTGGCGAGCACCTCGGTCCGGTTCCGGTCGCCTCCGATGCGCTCCCAATCGACGAACACGTCCTCGAGGTCGAAGGGGACCTGTCCTTCGACCTCGAAGGGCACCGCCTGCGACAGACGCTTGCCGTCGCGGAACGGAAACGAGAGGCGCCGCGTCGAGAGCCGGTCGCCCGCGAGCGCGCAGATCACGTGCTCGCGCGCCAGGCCGTGCAGTCTTGCGAACTCGCGGAGGCGATCTTCGAGCGGCTCGCCGTCGTCGTCGCCGAGCACCAGCGCGTGCTGCTTCGCGACCACCAGGCCCTGGAGCGTCTGGTGGATCTCGACGGCCTTCACCGAGTGGCTGCCGAGGTCGAGCCCCAGCACTTTCCGCATCACGAACGCCACGATGCTTGCCTCCTATTGGACCCGCCACGCGAGCAGCAGGGGACTTTCCGGCGTCGAACGATCGACGACGGCCTCGGCGCGACGGACGACGTCACCGACGCGTGCTTCGGCCACGATCGCGAAGACGTCGGTCTCGAAGGTCGGGGGCGGGAAGACCTCCCCCTCGACCGCCCCGGAAAGCGGGCTGCATGCGGGGTTCTGCGCCTCGTCGGCGCAGAGTACCTCTCCGCTTTCTCGCGCCTCGAGCACCGCGCGGACGCCCTCTTCGCGGACGAGCTCGAAGGCGGCGCCGCTGCCGTGGAAGAGCAGCGCCAGCACGTGCGGAGGCGCCGTATTCGGATTGATGCCGTCGGCTTTCGCGTAGGGGTGGACGTCGACGTAGTGCGCGAGCGCCTCGACGAGCGGCCCATCGAAGCCCTCGACCTCGCTCAGCTCGGCGACCGAGAGGAGCGGCCGGTTCGCGGCGCGGTACGGCGGATCCTGCTGCTGGTAGTACTCGTCCTCGGCGCCGCCCTTCATTCCGGTCTCGTCCTCGTCGAGGTAGTCGAGGAGGCTTCGCGTGAGATCGGTGGGCTCGTAGCGCTTTTCCTCGGGCCTTCCGGGCATGTCCTCGATCACGCGCTCGAGGAGCGACGTGAGGAAGAGCTCGGCGTTCTTCCGTGGCGCGCCATCCTCGAGCAATGCGTTCAGGTTGAGCCTCGACCCTGCATCGCGGATCGCGAGCCGAAGCTCGCTGCCCTCGGGCGCGGGGACCTCGATCGCTGCGATCCGCGACCAGACGTCATGGAGCGTCTCGGAGCGGAACCCCTCTCCCTCCTCGGCGAGACGATCCTCGAGGAGGAGGGTGATCCCGAGCCGCACGCCGCCTCGTGCGAGCGCTTCGGCCTCGGCCGCCCGGTCCCGGTTCCGGACCACGGTCGCGTCGACCGCGGCACGGCGCAAGAAGGTCGCAATCGCTCCGGTGAGGAGCAACACGAAGACGAGCACGATCACCAGCACGATTCCCTGCTCGCGATGACGCCTGCGGGAGGTCATTTGCAACCCACGAGTTGGATTCCGGGAGGGATGCTCGCTGCGACGTCGCGGAAGCACTGACCCCCGATCGCGGTCACGACCGAGCCGAGCTGCGGGAACTGCTGAAGGACGTTCGGGTTGAGCGAGAGACATTGCGCGACCGTCATGCAGGGCTCGTCCTCGTTCTTGCTCTCTGCCTTGGCCTGCTCGCTCGACTCGCCGTCCTCCGACTCCTCTTCGGACTCGTCCTTCTTCGACTCACCGGCGGCTGCGGCCGCCGCCGCGTCGGGATCGAGAAGCGCTTCGAGATCGATCGGGCGGACCGGGAGCATCACCTGCCGCACGAAAGGGCCGAGCGATGCGGGTTCGCCGAGCGCGTTCGCGTCGCCGACGGGCCCCTCCGGCGCGAGCATCGAGACCTCGATCTCGGCGGCGAGCGGAAGCTCGCTCGACTCCGTGAGCTGCGACGAATCCCACGCCGTCTGCCAGCTTCCCGCCTCGTCGAGCAGCCGGATCGCGAAGCCCGCGATTCCGCCGGCCAGAACCGCGGCATCCGATCCCTCGTCGACGGGGATCGTCCGATCGAGGCCTTCGGGGAGCCGGGGCGACGTCCAGCGGACGATCTCGAGGCCTCCTCCCGCGGCCGGCCTCGCCCCGTACGCGACCACGGCGAGGTCCGATTCGTGCTCGGCCGAACTCCGCAAGGTCGCCGAGCGCGTCACGAACTTGATGCGGTCGGCCCCTTCGGCGACGCCCGCCCCGGTCGACTCGGCGACGAAGACGAAGGGATGTTCGAGCGGGTCGGTCTCCTCGGGCTTCTTCACGAGGTAGGTGCCCTCGAGGTCGCGGGCCACGCGATCGAGGATCGCCACCGCGCGTCGCTCGGTCCGCATGCGTTCGGCCGCCGCCGTCGACGAGCGCGAGAGATCGAGGAAGAAGTCGATCGCCACCGTGAGCACGAGCGCGGTGAGCGCCACGACCGCGAGCATCTCGAGGAGCGTGAAGCCGGCGTGGCGTCGGCGCGGGCTCATTGGGCGCCTCCGGCTTCGGCCTCGGGAGCCGCACCGGGCAGCGCGCGCGCGTCCTGCGCGGAGCCCTGCGAGCCTTCGGAAGTCGCAGTGGCGCTCGAGCTCTGCGCGGCGGCCTCGCTCTCGCGCCGGCCCGCCTGCTGGAGCGCTTCCTCCTTCTCCCGCTCGGCGGCGGCGGTGAGGATCTCGAGCAGAGGTGCCGCGGCCGCAGCGTCGAGCGCGTAGGTGGTTCGCTTGACCGCCTGCTCGCCTTCGCCTTCGGCCCAGGCGACGCTCACGTCGACGCGCCGGAGCAGCGACTGCGACTCCTTGCCTTCGGGCCGGAGAAACGACCCCGTGGGCTTTTCGTCGCGTGCGCGTCCGCCGACGGCGCGTTCGAGCCGTTCGCGCGCGCGCTCCGAAGCCTTCGTCTCGGGAAGGTCGAGGTCGAGCGGCTCGTCGGATACGGAAACGAGGACATCCTCCTCCTCGCTCTCGGTCTGCCCGAGCTCGGGGGTCTGCCCGGTCGCGACGAGCGCCTCGATCTCGGCGAGCTTGCGGTCGGCGAGCAGCGACGCGCGAAGCCGTCGCGCCGCATCGCCCTCGAGGCGGAGCCCCTGGATACCGGCGGTGGCGAGGATCGAATAGACGAGACCGAGTACCGCCACCGCGGCGAGCACCTCGAGGAGCGTCATGGCGGCGCGCGCTCTACGAGCTCGCATCGCGAATCCCCACGACGTCATCGAGCGGCTCGAGATCGAGCGCCACGCGGTTTCCGCTGGCGTCGAAGAGGAGCACGGTCGTCGCTTCTGCGCTCCCATCACGCTCGAAGCCGATCCCGACCGCGCCGCGGTCGATGCGCTCGGCATCGGTCTCCACGCCGCCGAACTCGATTCCGTCGCCGAGCACGACCGTCCTTCCGATCTGACTCGGGAGCGGCTTGTAGCTCCGCTCTCCGTCGCGCGGCGGCGTGAGGTCGAGCTTCTTCTCGGCCGAGAGCTCCGCATCGAGGTCGGGCGGGGCGGGGCGCTCGCCGGCAGCCTCGGCATCGGTCACGAACCACTCCACCCGATACGCCGCTCCGTCGAGATCGAGGAGCACGCGATGCGGGATCGCGGTCATCACCGTCCGCTGGCGCGCGTACTCGAGATCGTTCGCGAGCTGGTTCGCCTGCTCGCGGAGCGCACGTGCGCTGCGCGCTCCGGCTGCGGGAATCACGAGGCTGGCCGCGAGGCCCATGATCAGGACCACGGCGAGCATCTCGAGCAGCGTGAAGCCGCCGAGCCGATGCGGGCCGCGCCCCGGCACTCATCCCCTCCCGGTCTCGTCGCTCGCCCAGTTTCCGACGTCGGCGTCGTTGTCGGTGCCACCGGGCTTGCTGTCGGCGCCGAAGCTCCAGAGGTCGAACGAATAGTTGTTGTGCTCGCCGGGAGAGAGATACTGATACTCTTCCCCCCACGGATCGAGCGGCACCTTGCCTCCCTGCAGGTAGCCCTCGGGGCGGTAGTTTCGCGGCTGCGGATCGCCCGACGGCTTCTGGACGAGCGATTGCAGTCCCTGCTCGGTCGTCGGATAGCGGGCGTTGTCGAGCCGGTAGAACTCGAGCGCGCTCTCGAGCTGCTTGATCTGCGTTCTCGCGGTGTTGACGCGCGCCTTGTCGACCTGCGAGAAGACGACGGCGCCGACGATCCCGCCGAGGAGCCCGATGATGAGCACCACGGCCATGATCTCGATCAGCGTGAAGCCGGCGTGGCGCCGGCGCGGCATGCGGGACATGGGATCTCCTTCGCTCAGCGGAGCGAGCTCGTGATCTGGAGCAGCGGAACGAGCGTCGCCGAGATGATGACCATCACGATTCCGACCATGAGCAGGATGAGCAGCGGCTCGAGGAGCGCCGTCAGCCGTGTCATGGTCGTCTCGACCTGCTCGTCGTAGGTGTCGGCGACCTTCGCGAGCATCGCCTCGAGCTCGCCGGACGCCTCGCCCACCTCGACCATGTGCGTGACGAGCGGCGGAAACTGCCCGCTCGCGCGGAGCGGCTTGGCGAGGGAAGCTCCCCCGGTGATGCCTTCCTTCGCGGCGTCGACGGCCTCGCTGATCACGACGTTGTTCGCGACGTGCTTGGCGGTGTCGAGTGCCCGGACGATCGGGATGCCACCGGCGAGGAGCGTGGCGAGGGTTCTCGTGAAGCGGGAGATCGCGAGCGTTCGAGAAACCCGGCCGACGACGGGAAGCCGCAGCCTCGTCCGGTCGTACCAGGCGCGCCCCGACGGGGTCCGCACGAGGGCTCGGAAACCGAAGCCGAGGGCCACCGCCACGATGGCGATCGCCCACCAGTAGTCTCGCGCGAAGTTCGATCCCGAGATCACGATCCGCGTGTAGATCGGAAGCTCCTGATTGAGGCTCGCGAGCAGCTCGGAGATCTGCGGCAGCACGAAGACCACGAGTGCGGCCACGACCACGAGGGCGAAGCCGAACATGACCGCGGGGTAGATCAGGATCGATCCCACCTTGTTGCGCAGACGAACCTGGCTCTCGAGGTATTCGGCGAGCCGCTCGAGCACGGTCTCGAGTGCGCCCCCCGTCTCGCCGGCGCGGACCATTCCGACGTAGAGGTCCGAGAACGGCCCGGCCTGCGCCATCGCATCGGCGAGCGAGCTTCCCTGGTTCACGCGGTCGCGGACCTGCCCGATCACGGACTTCAAGCGGGCGCCCTCGACCTGCTGCGTGAGCGCGGCGAGCGCCTCGACGAGCGGGATTCCCGCGCCGACGAGCGTCGAAAGCTGGCGCGTGGCGAGCGCGAGATCCATCGGCGAGATCCGCCGCCACGACGCGAGGGAGAAGCTCCGTGACGCCGGCCCCGCGTCGGCTCGAGCGGCACGGGCGGCGCCTCCCTCCGCGAGCTGCGTCACGAAGACGCCGTCGCGGCGAAGCTTCGCCCGCGCGGCGCGGAGGTTTTCCGCGTCGACGAAGCCCCGGGTGGTCTTCCCGGCCGCATTGGTTCCGCGGTAGGTGTAGACGGGCACGGCCTTCCCGGACGGAGACGCCCTAGATCTGGGCGACGCCGCCTTCGTCCTCCGTGGCGCGCAGCACTTCGGCGATCGACGTGATGCCGGCCAGCACCTTGCGGGCGCCGTCTGCGCGCAGCGAGTTCATCCCCTTGTCCATGGCCTTGCGCTTGATGGTCTTGGCGTCGACGTTCTGCGTCACCATCGCGCGGATGTCGTCGTCGATCAGCATGAGCTCGAAGATTCCGAGCCGTCCGCGGTAGCCGGTGTGGTTGCAGCGCTCGCATCCGCTCGGGCGGAACACGCGAACGGCCGCTCCGCGTGGACGGATGCCGATCTCGGCGAGCTGCTCGACCGTCGGCTCGAAGGGCTCCTTGCACTGCGGGCAGAGCACGCGAATGAGCCGCTGCGCGAGGACCGCGACGAGCGACGAGGCCACCAGATACGGCTCGACGCCCATGTCGACGAGGCGCGTGATCGCGCTCGGCGCGTCGATGGTGTGGAGCGTCGAGAAGACGAGGTGACCGGTCAAGGACGCCTGGATCGCGATCTCGGCCGTTTCGACGTCGCGAATCTCGCCGACCAGGATCACGTTCGGATCCTGGCGGAGCACCGAGCGAAGGCCGCTCGCGAAGGTGAGGCCGATCTTCGGGTTCACCTCGATCTGCCCGGTTCCCGGAAGCTGGATTTCGACCGGGTCCTCGATCGTGATGATGTTGCGGTCGGCGGTATTGATCCGGGAAAGAGCCCCGTAGAGGGTCGTCGTCTTTCCGCTTCCGGTCGGGCCCGTGACGAGGACGATTCCATTCGGCCTCGCGATGAGCTTCTCCCAGACCTGGAGCTGCTGTTCGTTGAAGCCGAGCTTCTCGAGATCGAGCATCTCCGTGGTGCGTGGCAGGAGCCGCATCACGATCCTCTCGCCGTGGGCGATCGGGACCGTCGAGAGGCGGACGTCATAGTCGCGTCCTGCGATCTTGAGTCGGATACGGCCGTCCTGGGGCAGGCGCTTCTCGGCGATGTTGAGCCCACCCATGATCTTGATCCGCGACGCGATGCTCGATTGGATGGCGCGCGGGAGCGGGTGCATCGGCTCGTAGAGAAGATCGTCGATGCGGAAGCGCACGCGGATCTCGCGTTCGAAGGGCTCGAGGTGGACGTCGCTCGCGCGCTCCTTCACCGCCTGCTGGAGCAGCGAGTTCACGAGTCGGATGATCGGAGCCTCGTCGGAGGCCTCGAGTAGGTCCTGCGGCTCCTGGCTCGAGAGCTCCTGGGCGAGTGCCTCGAGGTCGGTGACGGCATCGGAAGCGAGCTCGGCGGCCGAACCTGCCGCGCCGCGATCGTAGACCTGGTTGATGGTGGCAAGGATGGTGCGCTCGCTCGCGAGCTCCTCTTCGATCTCGGCGCCGTCGAAGAGCAGGCGAAGGTCGTCGAGCGGAGAAGTTTCGAAGGGGTCGGCGATCGCGACGTGGAGCACCCCGGCCGCATCGCGGCGCAGGGGAAGAAGCCGATGCGTCTTGGCGAAGCCGATCGGCACCCGGGCGATGAGCTCCTCGTCGACGTCGGCAGGGCCGAGCTCGCGGCGGACCGAGATCGCGAGCTGTCGCCCGAGCGCGTCGAGCGCCTCCTCCTCGGTGATCGCACCGTCCTCGATCAGGACGTCGAGCAGGCGGGCGCCCGTCTCGCTCTGGCGTCGCTGCGCGGCGTCGAGCTGCTCGGGTGTGAGCCGGGTGGCGCGGAGCAGCATCTCGCCGAGCTCGAGGCGCTCGGGCTCGACTCCCGCGAGCGGCGCGACCGTGCTCACGGCTTCGCTCCGCCGCCGGCTTCGAGCTGGATCACCGTCGGTGAAAGGCCGTATCCGCGTCGCACGGCGTCGGCGACCCGATTCGCCTGGTCGGAGCTCGGGAACGGGCCGAGACGGAGCTCGTAGAAGACCGCTCCGGCTTGGTCGCCGGAAACGAGCGTGCCGTCGTAGCCCGCGTCGACGAGCTCGGTGAGCTGGGCCTGCGCGGCCTGCTCGGAGCGGAAGATCGCTGCGAGAACTCCCCACGAGGGCGCGTTCGCAGCCGCACTCTCGGCGCGCTCGCGCTCGCGACGCTCCTGCTCCTGCTGCGCCTCGATCTGCCCCATCCGCTCTGCCGGATAGCGGCGGGCGAGCGAGCCCAGGTTGTCGCGGATCGCGTTGCCGGTGTCTTCGGGCTCGTCGTAGGCAACGCCCTTTTCTTCGGCCTCTTCCTTGCGGCGCTCCTCCTCCTCGAGCTCGCTCGGCGAGCGCGCGATCGCCTCGGCCGAGGCCTTGGCGAACTCTTCACGCTTGCGGATCGACTGCTTCTCCATGTCGGCAGCGCTCCGCACGATGTAAGGCGTCAAGAAGACGAGGAGGTTCTCCTTGCGCAGCCGATCGGTCGTGCTCTTGAAAGCCCAACCGAGAAAGGGGATGTCACCCACCCAGGGAATCTTGTTCTCGGTGTCCTCGTCGGCGTTTCCGATCAGCCCCCCGATCACGACCGTTTCGCCGTCGGAGACGACGACGGTGTTCTCGACCTTGCGGCTCGAGAGCGGGACGCCGACCTGGTTGGGATCGCCGGTATCGGAGATGAGACCCCGGTTGATCGCCGTGATCTCCTGGAAGATCTTGAGCCGGAGCGTATCGCCCTCGGAGATCTGCGGCGTCACCCGGAGCGTCACGCCGATGTCCTGCCGCTCGACGTTCACCGAGGTGGCCAGGTTCCCGGTGGCATTCGTCACGCCCGCGGCCGACTGGACCCGGCTCGAGATGATCGGGATGTTGTTGCCGACCTTGATCTCGGCCTCCTCGTTGTCGGAGGTGAGGATGTGCGGCGCGGAGAGGATGTTGGCGTTGTTGAGGTTCTCGGAGGCGCGCAGGATGCCTTCGATGAGGGAGCCGCCGATCGCCGCGCCGGCACCCCATGGCGTGAGCGTTGTCGCGTCGGCGGCAT
>CAJPFO010000067.1 GCA_905339255.1 Myxococcaceae bacterium | reverse complement strand
CACGGCCGCCGCATAGCGGCCTCGAACCCGTCGTTTCGCGCCCGCCCACGAGCCGCGCGAGCCGAACGGGCCGCCGATCGCGCAGCCGATATACTGCCGCCGGATCCGAGGGGGGCGGCATGAGCGAGGGCGAGCGCGCCACCGTCATCGTCGACGGCATGGCGCTGGCGAACGAGCTGCGCGAGGCACTTCGCATCGAGGTGGCCTCGATCGTCGCGCGCGGCCTGCGCGCGCCCTGCCTCGCGGTCGTCCTCGTCGGGGACAACCCGGCGAGCCTCTCCTACATCCGCGGCAAGCGACGCGCTTGCGAGCGCGCCGGCATGGCGTCTCGCGAGCACGACCTGCCTGCGACCGCGACGCAGCACGAGGTCGAGTCGGTCGTCGCCGAGCTCAATGCCGACGACTCGGTCGACGGCATCCTGGTCCAGCTCCCGCTTCCGAAGCCGCTCGATGCCTCGGGGGTGATCCTCGCGATCGACCCCGCGAAGGACGTCGACGGCCTCCATCCCGAGAACGCGGGCCGACTCGTCGCGGGGCTTCCCGGGCTTCGTCCCTGCACGCCGCTCGGGATCCTCGAGGTGCTCGATCGCCACGGAGTCCGCCTCGAGGGTGCGCACGCGGTCGTGGTCGGACGGAGCACCCTCGTCGGAAAGCCCGTGGCACTCCTGCTCGTGGAGCGCAACGCCACCGTCACGATCTGTCACTCGAGGACGCGCGATCTGGCCGGCGTCTGCCGCGAGGCCGACGTGCTGGTCGCCGCCGCGGGAAGTCCCCTGCTCTTGAAGGGCGATTGGATCAAGCTCGGTGCTGCGGTCGTCGACATCGGCGTGAACGTGATCGACGGCCGCCAGGTGGGCGACGTCGACTTCGACGCCGCGCTCGGACGCGCGTCGCTCCTCACGCCCTCGCGCGGCGGCGTCGGGCCGCTCACCATCACGATGCTCCTCCACAACACGCTCGCGGCCTATCGGCGCCGGACCGGCGCGTGACGCCGTACAAACGCACTCCGCTCGCGGCAGCGCACCGCGCGCTCGGCGCCCGCATGGTCGAGTTCGGCGGCTTCGAGATGCCGGTGCAGTACACCTCGATCCTCGAGGAGCACGCGGCCGTCCGCGAGCGCGCGGGGCTCTTCGACGTCTCGCACATGGGCCGGATCCGCGTTTGCGGCCCGCGCGCGGAGGCGGCGGTCGAACGCCTCGTCACGTGCGAGGTCGCATCGCTTCGTCCCGGGGCCGTCCGCTACGGCTGTCTGTGCAACGAGTCGGGCGGCACCGTCGACGACGTCACCGTCTACCGGATCGCCACCGACGATTTCTTCTTCTGCGTGAATGCCGCGAACGTCGAGAAGGACCATCGCTGGATCGTCGAACACGTCGCCGGCAGCGGCGTCTCGATCGAGAACTCGAGCGAGACGTCGGGTCTCCTCGCGCTCCAGGGCCCCGCTGCCGAGAAGCTCCTCCAGACGCAAACCACGCTCGCGCTCGCCGGGCTTCGACGCTTCCGCTTCGCGGAGGGCCGGGTCGACGACCGCACGGTCCTCGTCTCGCGAACGGGTTACACCGGCTCGGACGGGTTCGAGATCTACTGCGGAGCCTCGGACCTCGAGGCGCTCTGGGCAGGGCTTCTCGAGGCCGGCGCAGCGTTCGGCCTCGTCCCCGCCGGGCTCGGCGCCCGCGATACGCTCCGCCTCGAAGCCGCGCTTCCCCTCTACGGGCACGAACTCGATGACGAGACCTCTCCACTCGAGGCCGGGCTCGATCGCTTCGTCAAGCTCGACGTCGGAGGCTTCATCGGCTGCGAAGCGATCCGCGCACGCAAGGCGGCAGGACACGTGCGGGCGCTCGCGGGCTTCATCCTCGAGGATCCCGGAGTCGCACGGGCGGGCTACGTTCTCTCGGCCGGCGGACGAGACGTCGGCGTCGTGACGTCGGGCGCCCCGTCCCCCACCCTCGGCCGTTCGATCGGCCTCGGATGGCTGCCGCCGGCGCTCTCGGCGAAGGACACGGCGATCACGGTGCGGGTCCGGGCGCGCGAGCTCCGGGCTCGCGTGGTAGAAACGCCCTTCGTGCGGAAGGTCGATCGAGCAGGCCGAGCGGCCGGACGGAACTAGCCGACGGGAGGACGGATCGGTGGCCGAGTACGAGTTCCCTGCCAATCTCAAGTACAGCGCAGAAGACGAATGGGCGCGGTCCGAGGGCGATCGGATCACGGTCGGAATCACCGACTACGCGCAGAGCCAGCTCGGCGACATCGTCTTCGTCGAGCTTCCCGAGGTCGGTCGCGTCGTCGAGAAGGGCGAGCCCTTCGGCGTGATCGAGTCCGTGAAGGCCGTCTCCGATCTCTACGCGCCCGTCGCGGGGGAGATCGTCGAGGTGAACGCGGACCTCACCGAGCGTCCGGAGCAGGTGAACGAGGACTGCTACGGCGACGGCTGGATCGTCGTGATCGCAGTCGACGATGAAAACGGCTCTTCGGGCCTGCTCGACGCGAACGGCTACCGCCAGCACGTCGAACGCAGGACGAAGGAGTCCTAGCCGGAGATGCGCTACGTCCCGAACACGGAGGACGAGGTCCGGACGATGCTCGAGCGGATCGGCGTCCCCTCGCTCGAGTCGCTCTTCTCCCGGATCCCGGCACGGCTTCGTCTCGACCGGCCGCTCGCCCTCCCGCGCGGCGCGGGCGAGCAGGAGGTGCTCGGCGCACTCGAGGCGCTCGCGCGCCGCAACGCCTGCCTCGACACCCATCGCTACTTCCTCGGTGCCGGGGTCTATCCGCACTTCATCCCGACCGCCATCGATGCGCTCGCGTCGCGCTCCGAGTTCTACACCTCGTACACCCCGTATCAGCCCGAGATCAGCCAGGGAACGCTCCAGACGATCTTCGAATGGCAGACGATGATCGCGGGCCTCACGGGGCTCGACGTCGCGAATGCGTCGATGTACGACGGTGCTTCGGCGACCGCCGAGGCGGCGCTCATGGCGATGCGCGTGACGCGACGCCCGAAGGTCGTCGTCTCGGCCGGGCTGCATCCCCACACGCGCGAGGTGCTCGAGACCTACCTCGACGGGCCGGGCGGAAAGATCGTCGCGGCGGCTCGCGGACCCGATGGGCGGAGCGAGGGCGTGGGCGCGCTGGTCGACGACGAGACCGCCTGCGTGATCGTGCAGAACCCCTCGTTCTTCGGTGTGATCGAGGACGTCGGCGACGCCGCGAAGTCGGCGCATGCGTGCGGCGCGCTCGCCATCGTGACGGTTCCCGAGGCGCTCTCGCTCGCGCTCCTGCGCGCGCCGGGGGCGCTCGGCGCCGACATCGTCTGCGGCGAGGCGCAGAGCTTCGGCGTCCCGATGAGTTTCGGAGGGCCGCACCTCGGCTTTCTCGCGGCGCGCGAGCGCCACGTCCGTCAGATGCCCGGCCGTCTCGTCGGCGAGACCGTCGACGCCCGCGGCAAGCGCGGCTTCGTGCTCACGCTCTCGACCCGCGAGCAGCACATCCGTCGCGACCGGGCCACGTCGAACATCTGCACGAACCAGGGGCTCATGCTGCTCCGCGCGACGATCTATCTCGCGCTGCTCGGCGCGCGGGGCCTGCGTGAGCTCGCGGTGCAGAACCTGGCGCTCGCCGAATACGCGCGTTCGAGGATCCGCGCGACCCCCGGGCTCGAGCTCCCGTTCTCGGCCCCGGTCTTCAACGAGTTCGTCGTTCGCGTCGCGGATTCCGCTCCGGCCGCGCTCGCTCGCGCGCTCGAAGCCGGAATCGTCGGCGGGCTCGATCTCGCTCCTTTCGCCGAGGATCTCGGCCCCGCGATTCTCGTCTGCACCACCGAGCTCGTCTCGCGCGCCGACATCGATGCACTCGTCGCCGCACTCGCCGGAGATCCGAGATGACCGACGCCCCCGCGCCGCAGGACCGAGACTCGACGACGGCCGTCCATCGCGTCGGAAACGCCGCGCGAGGCGTGAGCTACGAGGAGCCGCTGCTCTTCGAGCGGAGCCGGCCGGGACGCGTCGGATTCGAGCTCCGCGAACTCGACGTCCCGGCGGTCGATCCCGCCGAAGTGCTCGGTGAAGCCGCCATCCGGAGCGAGGTCGCCGGCCTCCCGGAGCTCTCCGAGGTCGAGGTCGTCCGCCACTTCACGCGGATCTCGACCTGGAACTACGCCGTCGACCTCGGCCCCTACCCGCTCGGCTCGTGCACGATGAAGTACAACCCGAAGCTGAACGAGGTGGCGTCCAGGCTGCCCGGCTTCGCGAACGCGCATCCGCTCCAGCCCGAGGCGCTCTCGCAGGGGCTCCTCGCGCTCATCCACGAACTCGAGCAGCACCTGGCCGAAGTGAGCGGGATGGACCGCGTCTCGCTCCAGCCGGCGGCGGGCGCACAAGGCGAGCTCGCCGGAATCATGATGATCCGCGCCTACCACGAGCAGCGCGGCGATCGCCGCTCGAAGGTGCTGATCCCCGACAGCGCGCACGGAACCAATCCGGCGAGCGCAGCGTTGAATGGCTACGACACCGTCTCGGTCCCGTCGGGTCCGGACGGCCTCCTGCATCCGTCCGCGGTCGCCGCGGCAATGAGCGAGGACGTGGCGGCGCTCATGCTCACCAACCCGAACACCCTCGGGCTCTTCGAGGAGCACATCGTCGAGATCTGCGAGATCGTGCACGCGAAGGGAGGCCTCGTCTACGGCGACGGCGCCAACCTGAACGCGATCCTCGGCATCGCCCGCCCCGGCGACCTCGGCATCGACGTCATGCACTTCAACCTCCACAAGACCTTCTCGACGCCGCATGGAGGCGGCGGGCCCGGAGCGGGACCGGTCGGCGTGAAGCACCTGCTCGCGCCGCACCTGCCGGTTCCGGTGGTGCGCCGACAGGACGAGAGCGAAGGGGGCGGCTTCACGCTCGACTACGAGTTCCCGCGCTCGATCGGCCGGCTGCACGGAAACTTCGGGAACGTCGGCATGCTCGTGCGCGCGCTCGCCTACATCCGGAGCCTCGGTCCCGCGGGTCTTCGTCGCTGCGCCGAGATGGCGGTCGTGAACGCCAACTACCTCCTCGCCCGACTCGCCGAGGAATACCCTCCGGCGACTCGCGGCCACGTGATGCACGAATGCGTGCTCACCGATCGCCGGCTCGAAGCTCACGGCGTCACCACGCTCGACGTCGCCAAGCGCCTGATCGATCACGGCTACCATCCGCCGACGATCTACTTCCCGTTGATCGTCCCCGGCGCGCTCATGATCGAGCCCACCGAAAGCGAAAGTCTCGAAGGCCTCGACCGTCTCGCCGACGCGCTGCTCGACATCGCCCGCGAAGCCCGGGAGGAGCCGGAGCGGGTGCGAGGAGCACCGCACCACACGCGGCTCGCACGCCTCGACGAAACCCGCGCGGCCCGACGCCCGATCCTGCGATGGCAGCCCGCCGGCAGCGAGTAGCCGCCGCGCTCGTCGCGGGATCGCTCGCGCTTTCGTGCGCGGGGGATCCGCGAGCCGGCGGAGACCCGGCCTGGAATCCGGTGCGCCAGTTCACCGAGACGAGTGAGGACCAGGAGCGCGATCTCGGCATGAAGTTCGACGACGAGGTGTCGAAGCACCTCGCTCTCGTCGACGACCCGGTCGTGCTCGCCTTCGTCCACGACCTCGGCAACGAAGTCCTGAGAAGGATCCCGCAGCAACCCTTCTACTACCGCTTCCGCGTCGTCCAGGATCCCCAACTGAACGCCTTCGCCGTCCCGGGGGGCTACGTCTACCTCCACACCGGAACGATTCTCGCGGCGGGGAGCGTCGACGAGCTGGCCGGCGTGATGGCGCACGAGATCGGACACGTGAAGGGCCGCCACTACGCTCGAATGCGGGAGAAGGCCGCGATCCCCGATCTGGTCGCCGCGGTCGCGGGCATCGGGGCCGCGATGGCGACGCAGCACTCGGGAGCCGCCGTTGCGGTGCAGGGCGCGAACGAGGCACTCAAACTCCAGTTCACGCGAGATTTCGAGAACGAGGCCGACCAGCTCGGCATCGACTACATGTCGCGAGCGGGTTTCGAGCCGACCGGGATGGCCCGCTTCTTCGAGCGGATCGTCGAGGCCGAGAAAAAGCGCGACGTGCCGGGGTTCCGGGTCCCCCCCTATCTCTTCAGCCACCCCGAGGTCGAGGACCGCATCGTGACCGTGAGCACGCTCGGGCCGCGCTCGCGTCCCCAGACGCCGGCCGATCCGTCGTATGCGATCCGGCTGCGCGAGGTGCAGGCGCGCCTCTCGGTCCTCACCGACGCCAAGCGGCGTTCGATGCGCCAGGCGCTCGCGCCTCGAACACCCGCCGGCGACGCAGCGCTCGCCGAAGCGAATCGCTACGTGGCCGAGGGATTCTCCGATCGTGCGATCGCGGCCCTCGAGGCGGCGGAGTCGATCGCTCCGGCCGATCCGCGGCTTCCGTATCGTCGGGCCGAGATCCTGGAGCAGGCGGGACGGAGCGCCGAGGCGATCGCCGCCTGGCGGCGTACCGTCGACCTCGACCCGCAACAGGCGCAGGTGCTCTACCGCCTCGGACTCGCGTACAAACTCGCCGGAGATCCGCGAAACGCCGTCTTCTACCTGGACCAGGCGGCACGGCGCTTCGGAGAGCGGAGCGAGCTCCGCAAGGAGGCGCGCTTCGAGGCGTTCAAGCTCACCTTCAGGCCCTTCGAGAAGTCGGGCCTCGCGGACGGCTCGGCCGCGGGCGAAGCCGATACCGTCGCAGGGAGTTCGAGGGAGCGCTTCTCGCGAGGCGACGAGAAGGCGGTCTGGTGGGGACGGCTCAATCCCCGCTACTCCGACCACGTCGACGATCTCCACGCCCGCTGGCGCGACCCGAGCGGAGCGGTCCGCCGCGAGGCACCGCTCGACGTGCTCTCGAAGCCGATCTTCGTGAGCGAGTTCCCGCTTCGCGCGAGCGACGACGTGGTGCCGGGCGATTGGAGCGTCGAAATCCTGCTCGAGGACGACGTGCTCGAGCGCCGGAGCTTCGCCGTCGTCCCGTAAGCGGTCTCGCGACGGCTGCGATCAGCGCGCCTCGCGAGGCGGCTCGTACAGATGCTTGCGCGCCACCTCGGCCCAGGCCCCGGCGGGGTCGAGCTGGAGATACCGCCTCCAGAACGCGCGCGCCGTGTGCGGGAGCCCGAGCTTCTCGTAGAGGAGCGCCAGGTTGAGCTGCGCGTCCGGGAAGAACGGATCGAGGCGAACGGTCTCCTTGTAGTGCTTGAGCGCGCTCTCGTTGCGATCGTCCTCTTCGAAGACGTTCGCGAGATTGAAATGCGCCTCGAGGTGCCGGGGAGCGAGCTCGAGCGCGCGCTCGAAGCAAGCCCGCGCCTCGCCCCGCCGCCCCTGGTTGTAGAGGACGGTGCCGAGGTTGCAGTGCGCATCGGCGAAGTCGGGATCGAGCTCGATCGCCCTGCGGTAGGCGGCGATCGCCGAAGCGAAGGTCCGCGGTTCCGAGTCCGCGGCGCAGCCTTTCTCGAACCAGCCGAGCGCGGTCTCGACCTTCTCCGCCACCCCCGCTGCCGCAAGCGCGGCCACGGGGCGCGAGAGGCCGGGGCGGAAGTCGAGGACGAGCTGTCCGTCGGGCTCGAGGAGCACGCCGTCGTGGGCCGCGACCACGCGTTCGGCGCCGTGACCGGCGAGCCGCAGCCGGAGCAGCGGACGATCGATCTCGGGGACGAGACGTCGGAGATCGTCGACGCTTCGCCGGATGCGACGGAGCGGGACCCCACGTGCGAGGAGCGCGAGCGCGGCGCGCAGGCCCACGAGATCCTGGAACGCAAAGGCCGGCCTCGAATCGATCTCCGCCGACGGGCGCACGAAGGCCGTCCTCTCCCAGTAGCGCAGCCGCGCCGGAGAGATCCCGAGAATCCGCACCACGTCTCGCGAGGAGTACGCTCTCACCCGCGCGCAATCTACACCGCCCGCCGTACTTCGTGGCGAAAAATCGGGCTGGACCGCGCGTGCGCGGTCGCGGATCAGCCCATGCGATGGAGCGCGCAGAGCTCGCTGCCGTCCGGATCGCGAAGGTAGGAGAGGTAGAGCTTGCCGAGACCTCCCTCGCGAACACCGGGCGGGTCCTCGCAGCTCGTCCCGCCATTCGCAACGCCGGCGGCGCAGCTCCGGCAGGCCCGGGGGCAACTCGGCCTGCTCCTCGACGATCCTGGCGGAAACGGACGGGAGTCGAACCCGCAGAGTCCGTGTCGCCACGAACTCGTCGCGTTTTGAAGACGCGCCCTCGGACCGCCGCGGTACCGTTTCCGGAATGCAGGCTACCACACGGAGGGGTCTGCGACGCGACGCGCGCCGGTCTGCGCGCTCGATCGGGGGCGCTCGCCCCGATGCTCCGACGCCTTCGCGTCAGTCCGGCTCGCCGACGATCGTGACCCAGAAGCTCTGCGCGGGAGGCGTCTTCTTGTCGAAGGGCCGGCGGTAGACGAGCGCGAGCGGCGTCGCCCCCTCGCGGGTCACGCGGAACTGGAGATGGACGAGTCCGCCCTGCCCCGGCATTGCGCCGTCGGGCACGAAGCGCGCGGCGCCGAGTCCTTCGAGCCCGCCGGGATCGCCGGGAGCCCGCTCCCAGATGAACCCCGTGGTCGGGTTTCCCGGCAGCGCCACGTCGATCACGGTGCCGACGGGAACCCGGATCGAAGTTCCCGCGTCGGCGTCCGTCACCCGCCACGGCGGCGCGAGCGGCGCCGTCGCACAAGCGAGCGCGATGGCGATCACGCCCGCAAATGCCAGGCGCAGCGCGCGCCTCATCCGAGCGGCCGCCAGCGATGACCGGGCTCGAGCAGCCGATCGGCCGCTGCCGGGCCGGCCGAGCCCGCAGCGTAGGGTTCGGGCTTGCCTTGCTTCCATGCCTCGAGGACGGGATCGAGAAGACGCCACGCGTACTCGACCTCGTCGTAACGGATGAAGGGCGAACGATCGCCCTCGACCGCATCGAGAAGGAGCTGCTCGTACGCGGCGAACTCGATCTCGTCCGCGCTCCGGTAGGGAGTCTTGAGCTCGACGGCACGCGTCTCGATCGAGAGGCCGGGCTTCTTCGCGAAGGCCACGAGTTCGATCGTCTCGTCGGGCTTGATCCGGAACACCAGCCAGTTGGGCTCGATCCGATCATCCATCACCTCGCGGAAGAACGTCCGCGGCGGCTCGCGGAACTGGAACGCCACCTCGGTCAGACTCGAGGCCATCCGCTTGCCGCTCCGCAGATAGAACGGAACGCCACGCCAGCGCCAGTTGTCGACCCAGAGCTTCGCCGCCGCAAAGGTCTCCGTCGTCGAACCGGGCCGGATTCCGGGCTCGTCGAGATAGCCCGCGACCGACTCGCCACCGCTCGTTCCGGCGGCGTACTGCCCCCGCACGAAGAATCGGTCGACCTGGTCGCGCGCAATCGGGCGGACCGCGCGGAGCACCTCGACCTTGTGCTCGCGGAGCACGTCGGCATCGAGTACCGGAAGCGGCTCGAGCGCGGCGAGCGTGAAGAGCTGGAAGAGATGGTTCTGGATCATGTCGCGGAGCGCACCGGCCCCGTCGTAGTACGAGACGCGCCCCTCGAGGCCGAGCGTCTCGGCGGCGGTGATCTGGACCTGCTCGACCGTCTTCGAGTTGAGAAGCGGCTCGACGAAGCCGTTGGCGAGCCGGAAGACCAGGATGTTCTGTGCCGTCTCCTTGCCGAGGAAGTGGTCGATGCGCAACACCTGATCTTCGCTCCAGTGCTCGGAGAGGCTCGCCTGGAGCGCCTTCGCCGATGCGAGATCGGTCCCGAAGGGCTTCTCGACGACGAGTCGCCGCGTGACGCCCGCGCCCCGATGGAGGCCGGCCTCGGCGAGGCCGCGCGCCGCGTCGGCGAAGATCCGCGGAGGGAGCGCGAGATAGAAGACGGCATCGCCGCGGATCGCCTTTCCGAGCGCCGCCGTGCCGCCCGGCGAGAAGTCTCCCGACACGAACGAGAGTCGCTTCGAGAAGCGTCGCCAGAGGTCGTCGCAAAAGCCCGGAGCGAACGACACGAGCCGTTCGCGGCAGTGATTCCTGAAGTCGTCGTCGCTCCACTTCTCCACGGCGAAGCCCACGATCTCGAGCGCGGGAAGCCTTCCCGTCTGTTCGAGATGGAAGAGCGCCGGAAGCAGGAGTCGCCCGGTCAGGTCGCCGGACGCGCCACAGATCACGAGTGCGGGTGTCGTCGTCATGCCCCCCTCATCGTCCGCCGTAGCGTTCGACCCGAGCCCGAGCATACCTGCGGACATGCGCAAGAGCCGGCAAAAATGCGGCACGAC
This sequence comes from Myxococcaceae bacterium, assembly GCA_905339255.1. Taxonomy (GTDB): domain Bacteria; phylum Myxococcota_A; class UBA9160; order UBA9160; family UBA9160; genus MYXO. The sequence continues at coordinate 1,402 of CAJPFO010000067.1, read as the reverse complement.
CCGAGCGGGGCGTGCGCCCCCCGGCCCGCCTTGCCAGCCGGCCGCCGATCCGTTGGACTATCGCAATCGACGAAGGAGGACCGGTGGCAACGAAGCCCGTGGTGGCGATCAGCTTCAAGGACATTGCCGTGAACGAGAGCGTCCGGGAGACGCTCGATCTCGCCTGCGCGAGACTCGCCGAGGAGTTCCCGGAGATCACCCGCTTCGAGCTCACGCTTTCGCCCGATGGCTCGGGGTTCGCGGCGCACGCGCACGTGACGGGGCGCAACACCGACGTGCCGACGCATGCGCAGGCGCCGGAGATCGGCGAGGCCGCCCATGCGCTCGTCGACAAGCTCGAGCGCCAGCTCCGCAAGGTTCACGACAAACACATCTTCTCGCCGCGCCGCGACGCGCAGAAGGACCCCGCCAAGCGACGCAACGGAGAGTGACCACGAGCGGCCGACGCGACGGCGCCCACGGGTCGATCAGCCGAGGATCAGGTGGAGCTTCAGGCCGAGCAGCAGGTTCCCGGCGAGCTTCACGCGGCGGCGGAGCAGGGCCTCGGGCGCCGAGAGCTCACCGCGATTGAGCGCGCGCCAGGTCTCGACGTCGGTCTGCACGCGCAGGTCGGGCTGCGCGGCGCTTCCGGCCGTCCCGTAGACCCGCCCCCCCGAGATGCTGACGCAGAACACCCCCCCACCCTCGCCCGCCAGCTCGAACTCGATGCTGGCCTCGGTGTCACCGAGCCGGGCGCGGCGCCGATCGTCCCCGCTCACGGCCTCGGCGATCCAGCGCGTGAAGAAGTCGTGCGGGGCGATGTCGTCGGGAGGCCGCGCGCGCTCCACTAGCCGGGCATCCCGGCCGCTCGAAGCGCGGCCCCCGTCCGCGAAACGGCACTCCGCGCCACCAGATCGGGCGATCCTTCGGCCACCACGAGCCCTCCTTCCGGCCCGCCCTCGGGGCCCACGTCGATGACCCAATCCGCGCGCCGCACGAGGTCGAGATTGTGCTCCACGACGACGACGCTCGCGCCCCCGTCGAGAAGCTCGTCGAGGCAATCGATCAGCACCTCGACGTCGGCCGCATGAAGCCCCGTGGTCGGCTCGTCGAGCACGTAGAGCCGCCTCGGGCCGCCTTCGGCGAGCGCGAGGCCCAGGCGCAGGCGCTGACCTTCGCCTCCCGAGAGCGTCGTGAGCGGCTGTCCGCGCGTCAGGTAGCCGAGCCCGCCGCGCAGGAAAGGACGCAGGCGATCCGCGATCGAGCGATCGGTGGCGAAGACTTCCGCGGCTTCGGCGAGCGTGAGTGCCAGCACGTCGACGATCGTCCTCCCGCCGAGGCGGATCCCCGCGGCCTCGGGCCGGTAGCGCGAGCCGTTGCACGACGCGCAGGGCACACGGACATCGTCGAGGAACTGCATGTC
>CAJPFO010000066.1 GCA_905339255.1 Myxococcaceae bacterium | reverse complement strand
GCCAACAGACCGTGGGCGAGATCGAGGCGCTCGTGCGCAAGACGCCAGGCCTCGAGACGGCGGTCTTCGTCCTGAACGGCCGCTGCCCGAACATCGACGGGCTCTGCACCTTCGATCACACGCAGCTTCCCGGGGAAGCGTTCAAGAACGCCTGCATGGTCCCGTGCCGCGTCCGCTGCCACGCGGCGGGCTCGCCCTCCGACCCGGACGACCGTTGCGGCGCCGAGGACGGCGCGGGAGCCGTGCAGCCCTCGACGGGTGCGGGGGCCTCGGCCGTCTCGGTCGCGGACGAGGCCGCGCGGGTGGCTCCGGTCGTTCGGCAGCAGGTCTGGCAGCGACACCACATGGACGACTCCCCGTGCGGCGCGTGTGCCCTCCACGACTTCGATCGTATCGGAGTGACGCACCTCAAGATCGTCGGACGTGGCAACACGACGCGGCGCAAGATCGCCGATCTCCGCTTCATCCGTTCCCTCGTTACGCTCGCATCGTCGAGCGGAGTCTCGCGGAAGCGCTTTCGCGAGAGCGCGCGGCTGCTCCATTCCCACCTCACGCAGCGGCCGTGCCGTGCCGTTCACTGCTACTACCCCGAGCTCCTGCCGCGCTCCGCGAGGCGAGCATGAGCCGAGCGGCGCGCGCCACGGCCCCCGAATGGGCGACCTACCTCGGCGAGACGTGCGATGCAGCGGCGCTCGCGGCAGGCTCGACCCGCGTCTACCTCGGGCACGAGTTCTGCGAGCGGCTCTTGCCCACGGTCGAATCGTTCTCGACCCGACTTCGCGAGGCGCTCCGGGCGCGCCTCGCCGTGAGCTTCGTGACTCCCTACGTGACGGAGCGGGGGCTTCGAAGGCTCGGAGCGCTCTGCGCGACGCTCGCCGAGCTTTGCCCCGACGCGGAGGTCGTCTTCAGCGACTGGGGCACGCTCCGCATGCTCCGGAGCGAGTTTCCCTCGCTCGTCCCCGTTCTCGGGCGCCTCCTCATCAAGATGAAGAGTGGATCGCGAATCGCCGAGCTCAGCTCCCGCTTCAACGCCGAGACGGCGAGCTACTTCCGCACCTGTAGTCTCGATGTGCCGGTCTACCGGGAGTTTCTCCTCGCCCAGGGCATCTCGAGGGTCGAGCTCGACGATCCGCTCCAGGGCCTCGATCTCGACCTTCGCGGAACGGGGATCTCGGCATCGATCTACACCCCGTACGGATACATCGCGACGACGCGACTGTGTCTCTCGGCATCCTGCGACCGACATGGCCTCGAGGACGAAGTGGGGATCTTCTCCTGTCGCAAGGAATGCCGGCGGATGAGCTTCGAGATCGAACCGCTCGGATCGTCGGCGGCGCAGTACCGGAAGGGGAACACCCTCTTCTACCGGAGCGATGGACTTCCCGAGGGTCTCGCCGATCGCGGGATCGACCGCGTCGTGGTCGAGCCCGGGCTTCCTTTCTAGGAGAACGGTCGATGCGATTGCAGGGGTTCCGTCCGCGCGGAGTCCACCTGGTGGGAAGCGTCCCGCTCGAGAACGCGGCGTCCGTGTACCGGATGGCCGGCGCGATCCTCGGAAGCCGGCTCGCCCGGCTCTCGGACGGTGAAACGGGAGAGCGGACGAGCTGGATCCACTGGCAAGCGTCCGTCTTCGCGACGCATCCCGGGTTCGAGCCCGCCGAAGCTGCGGGGGCCGGCTACTCGGCGGGGGTTCGGGTACGGCTTCGGGACGGCGTCGATCCGTCCGGACTCCGCTTCGGCGCACTCGGCTACGCGCGAACGGCACAGACCTCGTTCGCTGGCTTCGCTCGCGCGGAGGACGACGGCGAGATTCCGCCCGGCCTGCGCTTCCAGGTGAGTCTCCCGACACCGCTCGCGCCGGTTTCGTGGTTCGTCGAGCCCGGCGACCGGGCGAGCGTCGAGCCGGCGTACGAGGAAGCGATGCTCCGCGAGGTTCGCGAGATGGCGTCCGCCATCCCGAAGCGAAGGCTCGCCGTCCAATGGGACGTGGCCGTCGAGATCGCGCTCCTCGAGGGAATCCTCCCGGCGCACTTCTCCCCGGTCGAGTCGGGGATCGTCGAGCGGCTCGTCCGGTTGGCGAACGCGACTCCACCCGACGTCGAGCTCGGATTCCATTTCTGCTACGGCGACGCGGGCCACGAGCACTTCAAGCAGCCCGACGACCTCGCGAAGCTCGTCGGACTCGCGAACGCGATCACCCCGAGGCTGCGACGGCCGCTCGACTGGCTGCACGTCCCGGTCCCGCGAGACCGCGACGATCACGCCTATTTCGCGCCGCTCGCGGGGCTCGAGCTCGCGCCGACCACGCGGCTCCATCTCGGTCTCGTCCACCGGAGCGATGGCGTGGCGGGCGCGAGGCGCCGCATCGCGGCCGCACGCCGCTTCGTCGAGGATTTCGGCGTCGGAACCGAATGCGGGCTCGGCCGCCGACCTCCCGAGACGATCCCCGACTTGCTCACGCTGCACGCCGAGATCGCCGATCCGCTCACCTAGGAGATCGATCCAGGATGGGTCGGGTCGGTCCCCCGGACGCGACCGCGGAACGGGAGTGTGCCGGCGCTTCCTCAGCGCGGCGTCATCTCTCCGAGCCGCCGCACCATCGCTTCGATCCCCGCGGCGATCTGCGGAAGCGTTGCATCGCACATGTAGGCGGGTGTCGAGAGGACCTTCTGCGCGTCGTCCGAGACGAACGAGTCCGAAAAGCACTCGACGTGCTTCGCCCCCATCTTCTCGATCGCCTCGGCCGTCCCGGCATCACGACCGATCGTGAGCTTCGCGCCGGGGATGAGGCGAGCCGCGAGCGCCGGCGCGATGCAGATGAAGCCGATCGGCTTTCCCGCGGCATGGACGTCGCGGATCAGCTTCGCGACCGAGGGCTCGACCGTGCAATCGGGTCCGGCGACCGCGAAATCGCAGAGGTTCTTCGCAGCGCCGTAGCCCCCGGGAACGACCAGCCCGGCGAGCGCCGCGGCCCTCGCCTCCGAGGTCGGGCGCACCTTGCCGCGAGCGATGCGAGCCGCCTCGCGAAGCACGTTGCGCTTCTCGGCCGGCGACGCCTCGCCCGTGAGGTGATCGACCACGTCGCGTTGCTCGACGTCCGGAGCGAAGCACTCGTAATCGAGACCGGCCTTCTCGAGCGCGAGGAGCGTCAGGACGGCCTCGCGGATCTCGGCGCCGTCGCGGTGTCCGCAGCCGGAGAGAATCACGCCCACCTTCGACATTTCCGGGTCTCCTCGTTCATGACGCGACCCGCCCATACGCCGATCCGCCCTCGGGCCGCAGGGCACCGAGTGTTCGCGAGCTGCGCGCTCCGAGCAAGCCCGCGCGACCCTCTGGCGGAGTCGGCGATCGCGGGAAGGCGCGCCCGTGCCTATCCTCCGCTCCGGCCGATGTCGCGTCGAGCTCGGCCGGATCGGAGCGGAGGAGCCGATGGACCCCGGACCCTTCTCGAGAAGCGACGTCGGCTTCGAGAGCGCGGGATCGCGCTGCGCGGCGTGGCTCTACGTTCCTTCGGGCGCGCAGCCCTTCGCATGCGTCGTGCTGGCGCACGGCTTCGCCGGAACCCGCGAAGTCCGCCTCGACGCGTACGCCGAGCGCTTCGCCGCGGCGGGCTTCGCGGCGCTGGTATTCGACTACCGTCATTTCGGGGCGAGCCAAGGCGAGCCGCGCCAGCTTCTCGACATCGAGAGACAGCTCGAGGATTGGCGCGCAGCGATCGCCTTCGCCCGTTCACGGCCCGAGATCGACGCCGAGCGGATCGCGATCTGGGGAACCTCGTTCAGCGGAGGGCACGTGCTCACGATCGGCGCCGAGGATCCGAGGCTCGCTGCGATCGTCTCGCAGGTGCCTTACTGCGATCCCCGCGCCTCGGGCGGTACGGCAACCCAGATGCTCAAACTCCTCGCGGCCGGCCTTCGCGACTCGGCGCACGCGCTTCTCGGACTCGCGCCTCACGAGATCGCGGTCGTCGGCCCTCCCGGATCGCTCGCCGTCCTCACGTCGCCCGACTCGATGCCGGGCTACCTCGCCCTCTCACCGCCCGGCGGAACCTGGAAGAACACGGTCGCCGCCAGGATCGTCCTTCACGTCCAGCGCTACCGCCCACTCTCGAGCGCCGCGCGGATCGAGGCCCCGCTTCTCGTCTGCGTCGCCGACCGCGACGTCGTGACGCCTCCCGGACCGGCCGTCGAGGCCGCGCGGCGTGCGCGCTGCGGGACCGCGAAGCACTACGACTGCCAGCACTTCGAGATCTACCTGGGCGATCTCTTCGAGGCCGCGAGTGGGGACCAGGTCACCTTCCTGCGCGAGCACCTCTCGCGCGGCTAGGAGACCGACTCGATCCGGCCGGGCGGCGGCCACCTCAATCGAGGCGCCGCCTGCGCTCGATCTCGTCGGCGACACGCTCCGAGAGAGGCCTCGCGGCGACACTCGGATGCGTATGGAGCGCGAGGAGCCAGGCGTGGAGCTCCCGGTCGTCGATCACGCAACGCTCGCGATCGAAACGCAAGGCGAGATCCGAAACCGACTCCTCTGCGACGCGAAGGAGCGTGCCGCCGAGTCGCGCGGCCACGAAGAGTTCGAGGCGCGCACGGATGCGCTCACAACGACACGCCGCCGCGACGACGCCGAAGAGAAGCTCGCAAGTGCGCGGCTCGCCCGAGAGCGGGACGCGCTCGGGAAAGAGCCCCTCGAGGGCCGGCCTGCCGTGGAGCGCGAGCCAGCCCACGAGGAGACGGAGCGCGCGGAGCGAGGGTTCGGCGGCCCGGCGGTCCGGGACCGGGGCGAACGGGACGTGTCCGGCCTGCAATCGCATCCCTACCTCCACAGACGTCCCGCTGCATGGCGAGACAAAATGAAACTGAATGTCGTTTTCAGTTTGAACGAGCCGGCTCCTCGTGTCAATGCCGGCGGGACCTCTCCGATGCCCCTCACGTCGCGCGCTCCGATCCCGGACTGGCTGGTGGCCAACATTTCCCCGCGGGGCGACCGCTTCGGCCGTGGCGCTGCTTCCGAGTCCTCCGAGGGCGATGCGCTCCCCGAGGCCGAGCCCCTGGACCGGCTCAGGGTCGCGCCGCGACCCGCCTCGCTGCCGCCGCGTGGCCGGCTTCGAGCAGCTCGCGTACCGACGCCAGGACCTCGCGCGGCTCGATCTCGGTCATGCAGCGCGCCTGCGCGAACCAGCACGAGAGGACCTTGTTGTCGTGGACGAACATGCAGGGGGAGCAGGCGAGCCCCCGGTAGTGGACGCGAAACGGTTGGACGTCGCGACTGCGGAGCGGCCCGTAGAGAACGGGCGTCTCGGGACCGAAGAGCGCCACGACCGGCGCTCCTGCCGCGCGCGCCAGATGGAGCGGTCCGCTGTCGTTCGTCACGACGACGTGCGCCCGCTCGAGGAGCGCGATGAAGGCCTCGAGGTCGAGCTTCCCCGCCGCGACGACTCCCCGCCCCTCGATCCCGGCCAGGCGTACCACGGATTCGACGAAGGGTCGTTCGCCGCTCGAGCCCGTCAAGACGAGATTCACGTCCTCGGAGCGCGCGAGTTCCCGGAGCAACTCGGCCATGAGCTCGGGAGGCCAGCGACGTTCGAGCGCCATGTCTCCCGTGTTCGGGTTGATCACGACCGTCGGCCTGCCGGTCCGGTAGCCCGGCTGCGACGCGAGCGCGGCGTCGCAGCGCGCTCGCGCGGCCTCTCCCGCCGCGAGCGCGGGAAGAACGACCTGCTCGTCGCCCGGGCGCGCCGGAATCACCCGCAGCGGGTTCGCTTCGAGGAGGGTCAGGAAGTTGGTCGCGACGTGATGATAGGCGTTGAAGGGGACCTCGACGTCGTGGAGCTGCCCGCGCGCGCTCCCCTTCGCGCTGAATCCCCGGGTGATCCGGGCGTTCGCGAGGAACGAGAAGATCGCCGTGTACCGGGTGAAGAACTCGAGATCGAGCAGGAGGTCGTAGCGCTCGCGTCGCACACGAAGGATCAGCCGCAGCGTATCGAGGAGGAAACGCGGGATCCCCTTGCCGAGCCCGAGCGTGATGCGCCGATCGACGTACGGCACGAGCCGCAGGAGCGCGTCGTTCTCCTCGAGCGTCGCGAAATCGATCCTCGCCTCGGGATGCCGCTCACGAAGCGCTACGAGAAGCGGCGACGCGAGGACGATGCTTCCCATCCCCCAGAACTTGAGCACGAGGATCTTCGAAATCGGGGTGTCCCGCATCGGCGGCGCGCGTCGGAGCAGACGCCTCACACCGAGCAGCAGCGTGCAGAGGAGCGGCCCCACCCGCTTGTCGAGCCAGAGGGCCGCCTCGTAGCGGCGGTTCGGTCGAGCGGGGCGCATCGCGACGGGCTCCTCCGGGTCGGCCTGCGAGCTTGCCAGATCGGCCGATACGTGTCCCGCCCTGAGGTCGCGAGGCACCGCGATCGGGAAAGCGTCCCGAGGGTTCGGGGCCGGCCGGCGCACCTCGTTGCCGCACCGGGCTCGGCCGCTCAGCGAGCGCTCCCGTCGGCCGACGGACGCCGCTCGAGGATCGACGACTGGTCCTGCACGCGGAGCAAGGCGTACTCGTCCTGGAGCCAGCGCATGATCTCGGGCCCGAGGTATTGCTCGTGCGCAATCCCGTCGAGGACGAGCGAGCGCGGCGACCAGATCACGTAGCGAGGTGGGTTCGCGCGAAGACGTTCGAGCGTCTCCCGCCGCTGCTCGTCCGTCACCAGATGCTGCGCCACCACGAATCGGATCGGGCTTCTCCGGTCGGTCAGGTAGTAGTACGCTGCGTGGCTCGGCAAGAAGAGGACGTCGTCGTCGTCGAGATCCTGTGATTCGACCCAGGCCGCGAGCCTCGCGATCGCCGGATCGCCGCGCGGCGCGGCGCCGCCCGAAGCGATCGATCCGATCGCCGACGCCGTCTCGATCGCGGACTGGACGAAGACCCAGCCCGAATATTGGAGAAAGGCGCCGACCGAAACGAAGACGCCGAGCGCTGCAAGACGCCAGGTCGCGAGCCCGCGCGAGGGTCGGTGTCGCAACGCTTCGATCGTCCGATCGAGGGCGACGACGAGCAGGATGCCGGCGGATCCACTCGCCTGGACGAGATTGATGATCTCGCTCCGCCCCATCCCCGATCGGAACGCGATCAGGCCGTAGAGGGCCACCATGGCGATGCCGAGCCTGCGCGGATCGTCCCGGAGCTCGTCACGAAGTCTCGAGAGGTCGGAACCGAGCCGGCGCGGCCGAAGCCGATCGGCCCGGAGGATCATGAGCAGGGCGACGACGTACGTGGCGATGGTCGCATGAGCGAGGCGAAGCAGGATCGTCCCTCCGGCGAAGAGCCGGTCGAGCGGCAGAGGGAGCGCCGGAAGGAGCGCCGGGAAGGGCAGCTTGCCGAATCCCGCCATGACCCACGTGGGATACGACACCATGTCGTGAAGTGCAGCGCCGAGTGCCCCTCCGCTCGCGAGCCAGGCGCTCACGCTCGCGACCACGGCGGCGAGACCCGCCACGAAGGCGATGCAGCTCCCGAGATTCCTCCGCACCGCGAGCCCGGCGCCCGCCGTCAATACGAGCGCGAGGCCGAACTCCTGACTGTAGAAGAGCGCGACTCCCGCCGTCGCTCCGGAAGCGAGCATCGGCCACGCGCGGCCCGATGTGATCGCATACGAGAAGAAGAGCAGACCCGTGAGCCCGAGGCCGTAACGGCCACGGATCGGAAGCGCGAGCAAGGGAACGAGCAATGCGAGGACTCGGTGCCGGAGGTGCCGCGCCGCGAGCCACATCGCGGCGACCGCCCCCCACGCCGAGACGAGTTCGACATAGAGGGTCATCGTCGCGATCGAGCGCCCGGCGATCGCCCAGGCCCGCTCGATTCCGAGGCTCACGAGCGGACCGTAGAGCGAGAAGTAGTCGACTCCCGGCCATTCTCCGCGACGCACCGCATCGGCCCAGGCGAGGTGCTGTCCGAGCTCGGAGAGGAATCCCCAATCGTCGCTCGCGAAGGCCAGATCGGGGACACCGTTCGCGAGGTTCGAGAGCGAGAGCCAGATCCTCGGCCGAAGCAACGCGAAGCCGACGATCGCGAAACCGACGAGCAGCGATTCCACTCGCGGCCGCTGCGCTTGCGATTCCTCGTGGGGCACCGGCACGAGGCCCTCGGGAGCGTGAGGTGCCTTCGAGACACGCGAGAAGCAGAACACGCCGCATGCGACGATCCCGGCCTCGCGAAGCGGTGACGGGAGGAGGAGTGCGCTGCAGAGCGACGCGGCCGCAGCGACCTCGATTCTGATCTGCTCTCGCGGCTCCGGAGAGCGACGTGCGAAGAAGCTCGCGACGAGCCACGCAACGAGGGCGCCCGCTCCCGTCCCGAAGGCGAGCCAGAACATTTCCTTTTGAGCCGGATAGCCCGTGACCGTCGCGACGCTCACGATGCCGAGCGGGTTCGGCGGCGCCTCGAAGCGGATCGGCAGCCAAGCCGCGACGGCCGTGATCGAGGCGGCGGCAAGAAGCGCGGCGGCCAGGGTCGGATTCCACGCCATGGTTCGAACCGTCTGCTCCTGCACTCGTGACGCCGAGCTCGAGGTCGCATTCCGCGGCGGCCGCAGGGTAGGTCTTGGCCGATGCCGCCGCACGAGCTCGGGAGCCCGATCCCGCCGTCCGCTCCGGATGGGCTTCGCAATCGAAGCGCCGGCTGGCCCCCGGGCTCTTGCGCACCCGCTGCGTCGGATGCGTCGCACTCGCGACCGGCGAGCCTTCCGCGATACTCTCGCGACGAAGGCCGACTCTGCGGCGGTCGCTCGGAAGGGAGAAGATGCGTCGTCCGGATCCTGCACCGTCCGGGTCGCGCCGTGCGCTCGCGGGGGGCGAGCGGTCCGAGCGGGCCGTACGGTTCGCGAACGTCGGAGCCCGCCGCGGCGCGGCTCGGCCGTGTCGTGAGCATCGACCGATCCTTCCGTGATCGGCCTCCGGATCGCGCTCGCGATCGCTGTCGCGCTGACCGCGTTCGTCTACAGCGGTGTTCCTCTTCTCCCGAAGCAGAGCGATTCCGCATGGTACTGGGTCGGTGCGCAGTACCTGCGAACGGGAGGCTTCGTCTGGGAGAGCTTCTATCCGTCGTTCAGCGGAGTCGGGAGCTACTACGCGCTCGGCGGATACGGGCTCATCCTTGCACTCGTCGAGGACGCGGCGGGGGCGATCGGCGCCGATTGGGTGACACTCCTGCGCCTGCTCCAGTTCGGCGCCTACGTCGTCACGGGGCTCCTCGTTCGTTCGATCGGCGTCCTGCTACGCGGTCCGAAGACGGGGGCCGTCGCGGCGCTCGTCTATTTCGCATCGTTTCCCTTTCTCAACTTCGCCGCGCTCGTGATGAGCGAAACCATCTCGTGCCTGCTCGTCACGGGCTCGGTACTCCTCTTCTTGAAGGGAACGCTCCTCGAACGGCGTGGCGCCCTCGTCGGAGCATTCCTGATCGCGGGCTATGCAGTGCTCCTCAAGACCGTGCTCCTCGCGATCTTTCCACTCCTTTGGATCGGCGTCGTCGTCCACCAATGGAAGGCGCGCGCATTCGGGTTCTGGGCGCTCCTGCTCGTGGCGTTCGCCGTGATCCCGGCGGCACAGTCTCTCGCGAACCATTCGATCTACGGCAGCCGTCGGATCGTCGGCGGCTTCTGGCTCCATCTCTACAACCGCGTCGTGCTCGCCGGAAAGAGCCTTCCCGTGGAGATCGACGAGCCGCTCGAAGCCGACCGGACCCAGTACGTCTCCGTCGGCCGGGCGAAGGAACACGGCTCGCCCTCGCTTCGGAAGCTCGCCTCGGATCTCGAGCAACGCCCCCCGCAGTATCTCGCGATCGACGGGCAGTGGCTCGCCATGCAGCTCTTCTGGCTCGGCTACTCGGCCGACGAGATCGAGGGGGTCGGGCGAAGTGTCGGTGGAGACCTATACGCTCGGGGCGGCTCGAAGTACCTGTCGATCGAGACGGCGTCGGCGACGGGATCGCCGGCGTTCCGGAAACTCGCCGAGGAGGTCCGCGGGCGCCGCCTGCAGAAGATCGCCCTCGGAACGTGGTGGGATCTCGGCCAACAGCTGAGCCCGCTCGGCTACTCGAAGGAGGAGATCGAAGAGATCTGTCGGGGCCTCGCGTGGGAAGCGCTACGGGCGAATCCGGGAAAGTACGTCGTCGATACGCTCACGATGTCCGTACGGATGCTCTTCGCGCGACGCGAGCTCTACCCGACCCGAGTCTATCCGACGTACGAGATGAACCTTCGATGGCTCCTCGGCTTCCGGTCCGAACCGATGCATCGATCGCTCGCAGAGGCGCTCCTCGAGGGGCAACGCGAGCTCGTGTCGGGAGAACCGCGAGGGCTGCGGCTCGATCTCTACAACGGCTTCTCGGCACTCTACCTGCGGGCACAGGATCTCGGCATGCAGGCGCTCATCGCGGGATCGTTCCTCGGCTGGTCGGTCGTCCTCGTTTTCGAGGTCGTCTCCGGGCGCGACCGTCGGCGCTTCCCGCTGCTCGCACTGGTCGTCGTCCCGCTCGGCGTGGTGGTGGGAAGCTCCGCAACGGAGGTGATGGAGTCGCGCTACCGGCTCGTCGTCCAGCCCATCCTGATCGTGACCGCCTGCGCCTTCCTGGGCGACGTCGCAGCGCGAGCGGCCGAGGCGTGGCGCTCCCCACGTCGGCCTTCGGAGCGCGCATAGGACCCTGCCCGGGAGGCTCCGGCGCGCGTATGCTACGGCCCCGCGTGCGCGGCACGGGTCGGACACGCGCATCGGGAGATCGCTGCAATGGATCGGTCGTGGGCGGTGCTCGTTGCCGTGGCGATGCTCGTCTCGGGCCTCTGGCTCGGTTTGCTCACGAAACCCGCACTCCCGGGGCTCGATGCGAACCCCCCGCACGCCATCGTCGACTTCTGGCACTACTACCGTCCCAACGTCGACCTCGCAGCGGCACGAATCAAGGGCGGCGACCTTCCGCTCTGGGACGATCGCCAGGGACTCGGAGGCCCCTTTCTCGCGACGCTCCAGGCGGGAGTCCTCTATCCGCCGAACGCGCTGACACTCCTGCTCCCGTCGCAGGAGTCGTACACCGTCTTGATGGCCTTGCACCTCGCGCTCGGCGCGTTCTTCGCCGGCGCGCTCGCCCGCGCCCTCGGAGCAGGCTGGCGCGGGGCGATCGTCGCCGCGATCGGTTTCGGCTTCTCCCCGTACATGCTCTTCTCGGTCTGGACTCCGCCGATCCTCTATGCCGCGGCATGGCTTCCGGGGGTCCTGCTCGGGGTCGACCGGCTCCTCGCCGCTCCGTCGGCGCCGCGAGTCGCGGCGCTCGCGGTTGCGGCCGGGATGCAGGCGCTCGCAGGTTGGCCGTATCTGCTGCTGCTCACGACGCTCGGCGCCGGAGCGCTCGCGATCGGGGCGCTTCTCGAGCCCGGCGGGAACGCTCGAGCCAACGCGGCACGTGGCGTCACCGGACTCGCACTCGCGGCGGGGCTCGCGTTCTTGCTCGCGGCTCCGCAGCTGCTGCCGACCTTCGAGATCGTCGGCGAGACGCCGCGCGCGTTCGGGACTCTCGATTCCGAGCAGGCGATCTTCATCGACGTCCTCCACGAGCCGCGGGGGTTCTTCGGCCGGCTCTTCGAGAGAGGCGTGAGCGACGGAATCCCGGGAATCGCCGTCTTGGTCCTCGCACCTCTCGCGGCGATCCTGCGCGGTCCCGGACGCCTCCGCGCGAGCGCGCTCCTCTTCGCCGGAGTCCTCGCGCTCCTGATCTCGTTCGCGGATCACACACCCGTGTATGGATGGATGCGAAGTCTTCCGCTCTTCGGCGACTTCCGGTTTCCGATGCGCTACCGGCTCCTCTCGACCCTCACGCTCGCCGTCTGTGCGGGAGTCGGCCTCGAGCAGGCCCTGCGCGCGGTCGAAGTCCGGTCGCGTACCGGCGCGTTCGCGCTCCTCGCGATCGCCGTCGTCGGGATCGGGGTGCAGGTCGAAGCCGTGCGTTCGCGGCAGGCGCCCTTCGCGCGCTCGCGCGGGCGTATCGCTCCCGATCTCGCCGTGACCGCCGTGCAGTCGGTCGTCCCACCGCGACCGCAAGGGGGTCGCGTCCTCTGGGACGACCGTGCGCGCCGTGAAGAAGAGGCCGTCGGATTCGACGTGATCAACTACCTCGAGCCGCTCTCTCCGGCATCGACGGCGCGCGTTCTCACCTACCTCGAGCGTGGCGAGGCGAGCACGCTCGAGCGCAACGAACGCGCCATCCTCCCGTACTTCGGGCACGCGAAGCTCCCGGAGGACGGCTCCCGGCGACGGATTCTCGACGTACTCGGGATCCGTTTCGTCGTGAGCTCCTCGCCCCCCGAGTGGGTCGTGAAGCAGTATCCCGCACGAACGAGCTTCCGCGGAAGGCCCTTCGTGTTCGAGAACCCGGACGCGCTTCCGCGTACCTGGCGGGTGGCCCGCGCAGAGCCCGCGAGCGACGACCCGCAGGCGACCTTCGAGCGCCTCGTATCTCCGGCCTTCGACCCGCGCAGCGAAGTGCTGCTCGAGGGGATCGATTCCGCGCAGGGTGAGCCGAGCCCGGATCCGTCGCGAGATCGCGCAGAGCTCGTCGTCAGCGATCCGGAGCGTCTCGTCATCCGCAGCGAAGGAGCGACGCCGGGCTGGGTCGTCGTCTCGGATGCATGGTTCCCGGGATGGGAAGCGCGCGTCGACGAAGCGCCGACGGTGGTGCTCCGAGCCAACGGTTTCGGTCGAGCGGTCGCGGTGCCGGCCGGGTCGAGCGAGGTCGAGTTCGTCTATCGGCCCGCCGGCTTCCGAACCGGCATGTTTCTCGCCTCGATCGGAGGGATCGGGGTCGCGGCGTGCCTGCTCGCGGCGCGCTTCGGGCCTCGCACGGAGCGCCGGGACTGACGCTACGCCATGTAGAGGCCGCCGTTCACGTCGAGCGAGACACCGTTCACGTACGAAGCGTCGTCGGAGAGGAGCCAGAGGATTGCGGCGGCCTGCTCGTCGGGCGTCGACATGCGCTGGATCGGCATGAAGAACTGGTACGCCGCGAGCCCTTTCGCCCGCGCGGCCGAGGCCTCGGGGGATGCCGCGGCGAGCGCAGCAGCGGATCGGATCATCGGCGTATCGACCCCTCCCGGGCAGATCGCGTTCACGCGAACGCCCCGGCGCCCGTAATCGAAGGCGAGATGCCGCGTCAACCCGAGGAGCGCGGCCTTGCTCGTCGTGTAGGCGAGGTTCGCATTGGCGCTCTTCGAGCGTCCCGCGAGCGAGGAGACGTTCACCACGGCGCCGAATCCTCTCCCCGCCATCGCCGGGAGGAGCGCGCGGCAGAGGTAGAAGGCGCCGTTCACGTTCACGTCGAGAACGCGCTGCCAGCGGTCGTCGGGCAGGTTCTCGATTCCGTCGTGACCGGAGACGTCGCCGATCCCGGCCACGTTCGCGAGCGCATCGATCGGACCGACCGCTTCGATTGCGCGCCCGCTCGCACGGGCGACGTCGGCGCTCTTCGCGATGTCGCAGACGATCGCTTCGGCGCGCGCGCCCGCCGCCGCGAGCGCGGCCACCGTCATATCGAGTCCCGCGGCGTCACGATCGAGGCAGGCAACGCCGGCGCCCTCACGGCCGAGACGCAGGGCCGTCGCCTTGCCGATCCCGCTCGCCGCTCCCGTCACGAGCGCGTTCCTTCCGGCGAAGCGACCCGGAAGGGTCGCCGACCGCCTTGCGTCGGATGCGCTTCTCTCGTCGTCTGCCCCGCTCCGAACCGTCATGCCCCCTCCCCCGTCCCCTCGGTTCCGCCGCGCAGCTCTACGAAGCGGATCGACGGGCGCGTCGACTCCGGATCGTAGAAGCCTTCGATCGCGCGAACGAGCCCGCGACCTCCGGCCATCGACTCGAGCTCATCGCGGGGACCGTGGCGGAGCCGCCCTGCGGGTGCGCGCCGACAGGGACTCTGCGACCCTCGTCGTTCCCGAGGTGGGGGGCGCGAGGCAGCGTGTCGAGCCGGATCCGGGCTCTCGTCGTCGATTACGACGGAACGCTCGCGAGCGAGGGCGAACCGTCGAAGGACGCGCTCGCGCTCCTCGAACGAGCGCGGGACCGTGGGCTCCGGCTCGTGCTCGCGACGGGGAGGATCCTCGTCGAACTCCTCCACGCGTTTCCCGATGCGCTCGAGCGCTTCGACGCGATCGTCGCCGAGAACGGCGCGGTGCTCGCCGCCGAACGCCACGAGCGCGCGCTCGCAGCGCCCGTCGACGATGCGGTCGACCGCGCGCTCCTCGCCCGCGGAATCGGCTTCCGGCGGGGCTTCGTGCTGATCGCCGTGAGCGCAGGCACGCCGGACCGCGAGATCTTCGAGGCCGTCGGACGCTGCGGGCTCGATTGCCAGATCGTTCGCAACCGGGGCGAACGGATGATCCTCCCCCCCGGCGTCTCGAAGGCGACGGGCGTGGCGACTGCACTCGCAGAGATCGGGATCTCGCCGCACAGCGCGATCGCGATCGGAGACGCCGAGAACGACCTCGCGATGCTCGAAGCCTGCGAGGTCGGCGTGGCGGTGGCGAACGCGGTCGTCTCGCTCAAGGAGCGTGCCGACGTCGTCCTCTCCGCCGCGAATGGCAAGGGCGTCTCGGAGATCGTCGAAAAGCTCGTGCACGGCGACGACGAGGGGCTTCGCTCGACGCGCTTCGAGGTCGTACTCGGGAGCCGAAGCGACGGGAGCTGGGTTCGCATGCCGGCCTCGGGGACCGATCTCCTGATCGTCGGGGGGAGCGGCAGCGGAAAGTCGTTCGCAGCCGGGCTCGTCGCGGAGCAACTGATCGCGCTCGGCTACGTCGTCTGCGCGATCGATCCGGAGGGAGATCACGCTCCGCTCGCCCGCCTCGCGAGGACGACCTCGCTCGGCGGCACGATCACCCCTCCCGATCCCGACGACGTGGCACGCGTACTCCGGCAGAGCATGACGAGCGTCGTCGTCGATCTTTCCCTGGTGAGCGCACCCGAACGGGACGCGTGGACGCAGCGCGCACTCGCGACCCTCGAGGAGCAGCGCGAGACACACGGCATTCCGCATTGGCTGCTGATCGACGAAGCGCACGCTCCTCTCGGACGCGACGTGAGCGTCGGACGCTGGTTTCGTCCGTCGCACAAGGGGCATTGTCTCGTCACGTATCGACCCGCCGAGGTCGCGAGCGTCGCGCTCTCGGACCTCGATCTCCTCCTGCTCCTGCCGGGTCGAGGCGGGGTCGATCGCGAGAGCCTCGAGGCGGTGGCTTCCGTGGCGGGACCGATCGCCGAAGACGTCCGGAGCCGGAGCGCGTCGCTCGTATTCGGCGAGGCGCTCCTGCTCCGTGTCGGGTCGGCGCCCGCAGTCGAGACGCTCACACTCTCGAATCGCTGGGTGCGGCACGTTCGCCATTGGCACAAGTACGCTGCGGCACAACTTCCCTCGGCGCAGCGCTTCTACTTCCGCGCGGCGAGCGGCGCGCTGGTCGGGATCGCCGGAAACCTCGTCGAGTTCCATCGCCTGCTGCATCGCTGCGACGCCGAGACGCTCTCGCGGCATGCACGCGCCCACGACTTTTCGCGCTGGATCGCGGGCGTGATCGCCGACCGCGAGCTCGCGGGCACGTTTCGCGAAATCGAGCGCCTCGTCGCTGCGGCTCCGTCCCGGGCCGGCCTCCAGGATCTCCGCTTCCGCATGCTCGCGGCCGTCGAGGAGCGCTACGACGAGACGGAGTGACGCGGCAGCGTCCGCTCCGCGAAGCTGCGCCGGCCCCGCCGCGTGATCCGATGATTCTCGGCACTCCCCGCGGGGCGCCTGGCAGGGGCTTGCGATCGCGCGTGGATGTCTTAGTTAGTTATCAAGCACTAGCTAATGGACCCGAGCCCATGCCCATCCGGAAGTCCGCAGCCGAACGCAAGCTCGAGATCGTCGAGGCCACCCTGTCCCTGTCCGACGCGCTCGGCCCGGACCGGATCTCGACCGAGGCGATCGCCCGCGCCGTCGGCCTCACCCAGCCCGGGATCTTCCGGCATTTCCAGACGAAGCAGGCCCTCTGGCAGGCCGTCGCCGAGTGGATCGCAGAGCACATGCGATCGCGTTGGGGTGTCGCACTCCGACCGGGCGGCGCGGCTCTCGATCGCATCGAGCGGCTGATCCGAGCGCAGCTCGAACTGATCGAGTCGACTCCCGCGATTCCAGCGATCCTCTTCTCGCGCGAGCTCCACGCAGAGAACGACACGCTGCGCCGCGCGGTCTTCGAGCTCATGAATGCGTTCCGCACCGCGATCGCAGGGGAGATCCGACGTGCGCTCGACGATGGCACCGTTCGCGCGGATCTCGCGCCCGACGACGCGGCGTTCCTCCTGATCGGGCTCGTCCAGGGGCTCGCCGTTCGCTGGTCGCTCGCCGGACGGAGCTTCGGGCTCGAAGCCGAAGGCGCACGGCTACTCGCCGTACAGCTCGGACTCTTCGAGGCCGCGCGTCCTGCCGGAACGCGGGAGGGCGCGGCATGACGCGCCGACGAAGGAACCTCCTGATCGGCGTCCTCGCGAGCACCGGGATCGGCTTCGGGATCCACGCGCTCGCGAATCTCCGCCCCATCGGGGTGACCGCCGTTCGTCCCGAGAACGGCGTCGCTGTCCGGGTCTTCGGTCTCGGCACGGTCGAGGCACGGGTCGTCTCGAAGGTCGGCTTCGAGGTCGGCGGGGCTCTCGCCGAGCTCGACGTCGATCACCGCGACCAGATCCGGCGAGGAGACGTCCTGGCACGGCTCCACTCCGAAGAGCAGCAGGCCCGGGTAGCGAGCGCGGCGGCCGCGGTTCGCGCTGCCGAGGCCGACGTCGAGCGAGCCGGCTCGCAGGTCGTTCGCGCCCGCGCGGTGCTCGAGCAGCGCCGGACGACGAACCAGCGCAGGCGGGCGCTTCTCGATCGGGACGTCGTATCGCGCCAGAGCGCCGACGAAGCCCAGCGCGACGAGGACGTGGCCGCCGCCGAGGTCGCCGTGGCACTCGCCGAGGTCGGCGTCGTGCAAGCGCGGCTCGCAGACGCCCGCGCCCTGCTCCGCGAGGAGACCGTGCTCCTCGAGCAGCACGTGCTCCTCGCGCCCTTCGATGGCGTCGTCGTCGAACGCCACCGGGAAATCGGCTCGGTGATCGGATCTGGTGAGGTGATCTTCACCCTGCTCGCGCCGGAGACGGTCTGGACGCTCGCTTACATCGACGAGTCGCGCGCCGGTGCGATCGCGCTCGGCCAGAAGGCAGAAGTCCGGCTGCGCTCGCTTCCGCACGAGCGTTACGAAGCGACGGTGGTCCGGATCGGCCTCGAGAGCGATCGCGCGAACGAGGAGCGACGGGTCTGGCTCGCCTGCGACCGCTGTCCCGAGGCCGTCCACCTCGGTGAGCAGGCAGAGGTCCGGATCGAAGTCGCCCGCCTCGACCGCGCGATCCTCGTTCCCGAGGCGGCCGTGCGCGACTTCGATGGAACGCACGCGACCGCATGGATCCTCCGCGATGGGCACCTCGCCCGCACGGTCCTCGCCTTCGGCCACCGCACCGAGGACGCGAGACTCGAAGTCGTCGGCGGTCTTCCGGACGGAGCTCGCGTCGTCGCCGAGATCGTCCCCGGCCTGCGCGAAGGGCGCCGCGCTCGCGCGTCGGAAGGAGACCCCTCGTGAACCTCGCCTTCCGCGACGTCCGTCACAACCTCTTCCGATTCGTGCTCACCTGCCTCGGCCTCGGACTCCTGCTCGCCGTCGTGCTCTCGATGGTCGGGATCTACAACGGCCTCGTCGTCGATGCACTCACGATCACCCGCGCGCCGAGAGTCGACGTCTGGCTCGTCGAGCCCGGCACGAAGGGTCCCTTTGCCGAGGCATCACGGATTCCCGCGGAGCTACGCGAGGCCGTTGCGCGCCTCCACGGGGTCGCCGCCGCCGGGGGCGTCACCTACCAGACGGCCGAAGCCGAGTTCGTCGGCGGGTCTCTACGGGTGTACGTCGTCGGCTTCGAGCCGGGGCGTCCCGGCGCGCCCGAAGACCTCGTCGCGGGCCGTCCGATCGTCGCCAGCCACTACGAGCTCGTCGCCGACCGGCGTACGGGCCTCGCGCTCGGCGACCGGCTCCGTCTCGGAAGAAACCGTTTCGAGGTCGTCGGGCTCGTCGAGAACCACGTGAACTCGGGAGGGGATCCGGCGGTCTACCTTACGCTGCGCGACGCACAGACGCTCCAGTTCGATCTCGCTCCGCCGGCAGCACGCGTACAGCGCGCGCGTGGCGCGCTGCCCCAGAGCCAGGACACGTTGAACGCCGTCGTCGCGCGACTCCACCCCGACGCGAGCCCCGAGGACGTCGCGAGATCTGCGCATGGATGGAAGCATCTTTCGACGCTCACGCAGGCGGAGCAGGAGACCCTGCTCACGAAATCCGTAGTCGACCGCGCCCGCCGCCAGATCGGTCTCTTCATGGCGATCCTGCTCGTCGTATCGGCCGTGGTGATCGCGCTCATCCTCTACACGATGACGATGGAGAAACTCCGTTCGATCGCGACCCTCAAGCTGATCGGCGCCCCCGATCGGACGATCATCGGCCTGATCGTCCAACAGGCGCTCACGCTCGGCGGAGTCGGCTTCGGACTCGGCGTCCTTCTCGTGAGCGTGGTGAAGGACCACTTCCCACGTCGCGTCGTCCTCGAGACCGAGAACGCCCTCGTTCTCGCTCTCATCGTCGCGGGAGTCTGCATCCTGTCGAGCGGGCTCGGCGTCCGGGCCGCACTCGCGGTGGATCCGTCGACGGCGCTCGGAGGGTAGCGACGTGCAGCCCCTCGCCCCCGATCGCGTGGTCCTGCTCGAGCGGATCGCGAAGCATTTCGGCGAAGGAGAGGCGCGCGTGAACGCGCTCTCGGAGATCGATCTCGAGGTCCGGTCGGGGGAGGTCGTCGCGCTTCTCGGTCCGTCCGGGTCGGGCAAGACGACGCTTCTCAACGTGATCGGATGCATCGTCGAGCCGGCCAGCGGCCGGATGCATCTCGATGGCGAGCTCGTCTACGACGGCAGATGGCTTCGCGGAGATCTTCGTAGACTCCGCCTCGAAAAGATCGGCTTCGTCTTCCAGTTCCACAACCTCCTGCCCTTTCTCGACGCCACCGAGAACGTCGCGGTGGCCGTCGAGCTCGCGGGCCATTCTCCCGACGCCGCTCGGCGTCGCGCGATCGAGCTCCTCGACCATCTCGAGGTATCGCATCGGCGTGATGCGCTCCCTGCGCGGCTCTCGGGAGGCGAGGCGCAACGCGTCGCGATCGCTCGCGCCCTCGCGAACGGCCCCCGGATCATCCTCGCCGATGAACCGACCGCCGCACTCGACTCGAAGCGAGCCGGAATCGTGATGGATCTGCTTCGCAGGCTCGCGGCCGAGCAGGACGCGTGCATCATCGCCGTCACGCACGACGAGAAGATCTTCGATCGCTTCGATCGGATCATCCACCTGCGCGATGGAAGGCTCGACTCCGGGGCGAACGGACACGACGCCCCGCAGCCCGCCCTGCCGAGCCGGTTCGCCCCCTCGCCAAAGGACGCGGCTCGCGCGTAGGGGGCGCCGACGCAGCTCGACGATCCCAGTCTTGACCTCGCCACGTTTTGGCGGGAGGATGGTGACGAAAGGGAAGTGCAGCGGCCTATCCGGGCGAGCGTCGGGTCGGCGGCACGCAGGGCGCCGCGCGGCGAGCGACCGGGAGTCCGGCCGGAAGGCCGGGGCGGTGCCCACCCCCAGCGCCGGTGCGCTGCACGGAGCGCATGCGCAGCGATCGCGGCTTCCGCTCGCTCGAGCGCTGGACGGCTTCCGCTCCGGCGGTGGGGCTCCTGCTCGTGGGCCTCGTCGCGCTCCTCTACCACCGCACCACGTCCGAGTTCCTCGCCGACGCCCGCTCGGTCGAGGAGGCACACGAGGTGGAAAGCCGCCTCGGTGCACTGCTGCGGAGCTCAATCGACGTCGAGACGGCCCAGCGCGGCTACGTGCTCACGGGCGACCCCGACTTCCTCGGCCCCCTTCGGGCGGCCGAGGCCCGGATCGCGCTCGAGGGCGAGACGCTCCGCGCGCGCATCCGGGACCCGGAGCAACGCGAACGTCTCGACGCCCTCTTCGAACTCCTGCGCCACCGCATCGGGATCGCGGAAGAAACCATCGCGATTCGCGAGCAAGCTGGCTTCGAGGCCGCTCGCCGAGTGATCGCTTCGGGCGAAGGCCGTCACGCGCAGGATCAGCTTCGCGACGCGGTCGCCCGGATGGAGGAGCGTGAAGCGGTGCTTCTCGACGAGCGCGAGGCACGACGAGACGAGAGCCTCCGCCTTTCGCTGGCGCTTCTCACGATCGGATTCCTTCTCGCCGTCCTCGCGATCGCCGCCTCGCTCGGACGCGTGCGCCGGGACCTCCGCTTCCGCGAAGAGGCGGAAGCCGGGCTCCGCGAAGCGAACCGGGAGCTCGACACCGCGAAACAGCGTGCCGAAGAGGCCGACCGGGTGAAATCGGCCTTCCTCGCTGCCATGTCTCACGAGCTCCGCACGCCGCTCAACTCGATCATCGGCTTCACGGGAATCCTGCATCAGGGTCTCGCCGGGCCGCTCAATCCCGAGCAGGAACGCCAGCTCGGCATGGTGCAGGCGAGCGGACGACATCTCCTCGGCCTCATCAACGACGTCCTCGACCTCTCGAAGCTCGAGGCACGCGAACTCGCCGTGCAGCCCGAGCCCTTCGACGTCCGCAGAACCCTCGAAGCGCTCGTGGCCTCCTTCGCCCCGCAGGCCGAGCGGAAGGGAATCGCCCTGCGGTCCTCGCTCGCTCCCGACCTCGGGGTTCGCGTTTCCGATCGTCGCCGCTTCGAGCAGATCGTGCTGAACCTCGTCCAGAACGCCATCAAGTTCACCGAGAAGGGAACGGTCGAGGTCCGGGCGATCGGAAAAGATGCACTCCTCGAGGTCGCGATCACCGATACCGGGATCGGAATCGCTCCGGAGGAGGTCGAGCGGATCTTCGCGCCGTTCCATCAGGTCGAGAGCGGAACCGCACGGCGACACGACGGAACCGGACTCGGCCTCGCGATCAGCCGGAAGTTGGCCGCGCTCCTCGGAGGCGAGATCCGCGTCGAGAGCCGCAAGGGAGAGGGCAGCACCTTCACCTTCTCGCTCCCCGCGCCGAAGGCGGAGCGCGAATGAAGCGGTCGATCCTCTTGATCGAGGATGACGAGCGGAATCGCTATCTCGCGACGTTCCTGCTCGAGCGCAGTGGCTACGCGGTCGAGAGCGCCATCGATGGCCCGAGCGGACTCGATCGCGCTCGGAGCCTCCGGCCGGACCTGATCCTCCTCGACATCCAGCTCCCCGGGATGGATGGCTACGAGGTCGCGACGCGGCTCAAGACCGATCCGGTGCTGCGATCGATCCCGATCGTCGCCGTCACGTCGTACGCGATGGTCGGCGACCGCGAGCGTGCGATGGCCGCGGGCTGTGACGGCTACCTCGAAAAGCCGATCGACCCGGAGCGCTTCGTCGGCGAAGTCTCGCGCTTCCTGCCCGAAGGCGGATAGGAGTCGAATGCCGCGCGCACTCGTGATCGACGACAACGACGCGAATCGCGAGATCGTGACGACCCTTCTCCGCGCTCGCGGCATCGACGTGGACGCAGCCCGGGACGGCGCCGAGGCAATCGCGCTCGCTCGCGAGAGTCCGCCCGATCTCGCCATCACCGATCTCCTCATGCCGGTGATGGACGGCTTCACGCTGCTTCGCGAGTGGCGCGCAGATCCGCGACTCGCCTCGGTGCCGATCGTGGTCTACAGCGCGACCTACACCGAGCCGCAGGACATCCGCCTCGCACTCGATCTCGGTGCGAGCGCCTTCCTGGTGAAGCCGATGGAACCGAAGCTCTTCGTGGAGCGGATCGGGGAGATCCTCGATCGCGGCGTGCCCGCGATGGACGAAGCCATGGCCGAGCCGGACGAGGTCGTACTGCTCGAACGTTACAACGCCGCGCTCGTCCGCAAGCTCGAAAGAAGAGCGGCGCAGCTCGAGCAAGCACATCGCGAGCTTCACGAGGCGCACGAGCGGCTCGAGTTCGCGGTGGCGGCCGGTCGCATCGGACTCTGGAGCTGGGACTTCCGGACGGAGCGGGTCGAGTATTCGGCCGAGTGGAAGCGTCAGCTCGGGTACGAAGACCAGGAGATCGCGAACACCTTCTCGGAGTGGGAGTGCCGGCTCCACCCCGAGGATCGTGACGAAGCCCTCGCGACGGTCGAGCACTACCTCGACGGCGACGACGATGCCTACGAGTGGCGTTTCAGGCTTCGGCACCGGGACGGGGCGTATCGCCACGTCCTCGCGCGCGGGACGGCCGTTCGCGACGAGCACGGCGAGCGCACGAGGCTCCTCGGAAGCCACGTCGACCTGACGGAGTACGACCAGCTCCAAGCGCAGCTCTTCCAGGCACAGAAGCTCGAGAGCGTGGGAAGGCTCGCCGGAGGGATCGCGCACGACTTCAACAACCTCCTGACGCTCATCCTGAGCAGCACCGACTTCGTGCTCGCGGAGCTCCCGGCCGGGAGCCCGCTGCGAGAGGATCTCGAGGAGATCCGGCGCGCGGGCGAACGAGCGGCTGCGCTCACGAAGCGCCTGCTCGCCTTCAGCCGCAAGCAGATCGCGTCGCCGAAGCTGATCCACCTCGATGAGTTGATCCGCGAGATGAAGCCGATGCTCCGGCGGCTGATCGGGGAGGACATCGAACTCGTCTTCGAGGCCGAGGGGCAGCTCGGAACGGTACGCGCCGACTGGGGGCAACTCGAGCAGGTGATCGTGAACCTCGCCGTGAACGCGCAGGACGCCATGCCGACGGGCGGGCGACTCACGATCTCGGTTGCCGAGGTCGAGTCGGGCAAAGCAGGGCCGAGCTCCGACGCCGGCACGGGCCGCTGGGTCCGGCTCCGCGTCGAGGACACCGGGACCGGGATGGACGCCGCGACCCGAGCGCGGATCTTCGAACCCTTCTTCACGACCAAGGAGCCCGGCAAGGGAACCGGGCTCGGTCTCTCGACCGTCCACGAGATCATCCGCCAATGCGGAGGGCAGATCCGGGTCGAGAGCGAGCCCGGGCGGGGAACGTCCTTCTCGATCGAAATCCCGTGCTTCGACGGCGAGGCCGAGCCGAGGCTCCCGGTCCCCACCCCGGCGATGCTCCGTGGTCGCGAGGCGATCCTCCTCGTCGAGGACGACGAAGCCCTCCAGCGCGTCACCCGACGCGTTCTCGGCGCCGTCGGCTACCACGTCTTGACCGCGCAAAACGCCGCCGATGCGCTCCGGATCCTCGCGAGATCGGAGGAGAAGATCGATCTCCTGCTGACGGACGTCGTGATGCCCGGGATGAGCGGCGTCGAACTCGCGAGCCGCGCGCTTCGCGAGCGCCCGACGCTGCGGGTTCTCTACACCTCCGGGTACGCGGAGAACGAGGCGCTTCGCCGCGGCATCGCGGACGGCCGGATGCCATTCCTCGCCAAACCCTACAGCGTGATCGAGCTCACGCGACGGATCCGCGAGGTGCTCGATGCATGAAGGCCGGTGCAAGGACGATCCGCGCGCATGCCGCCGCTCGCGGCAGGATCTGCGCGCAGAGGCGGCGCTCGCCCGAGCGCTCGCTGGCGCCGACCGGCGGGGAAACCCGAAGCCAGGGGAGGGTCGATGCCGATCTCGAGAGTGCTCGTAGTCGACGACGAGGAGGCGATCCGCAACGCGATCCGGCGTGCCCTCACGCCGATCCACGAGGTCTGCACGGCGGCCTCCGGCGAGGAGGCACTCGAAGTGCTCGGAACGCAGCCGATCGACCTCGTGATCACCGACATCCAGATGCCCGGGCTCGACGGGATCGAGCTGGTGCGCCAAGTCGGAGAGCAGTGGACGGGTCTCCCGGCGATCGTGCTCACGGGCTACGGCAATGCGGCGCGCTCGGTCGAGGCGCTCCGGGCGGGGGCCTTCTGGTTCATCGAGAAGCCGATCACGTCGGGATTCGTCGAGGTGATCCAGACGCTCGCCCGCCATGCGCTCGAACAGGGGCAACTCCGCGACGAGAACCGGGTACTCCGTCGCGAGCGGCAGGGACGCGCAGCGTTCGAGGGAGTGATCGGGACGAGCCCCCGCTTCCGCGAGGTCCTCGAGATCGCCGAGCGCGTGGCGGCCTCCGACAGCACCGTCCTCATCACGGGAGAAAGCGGAACCGGCAAGGAGGTGATCGCGCGTGCGATCCATCATGCGGGGCGCCGATCGCGGCGCCTCATGGTCACGGTGAACTGCGGGGCGATCCCCGAACAGCTCCTCGAATCCGAGCTCTTCGGGCACGTGAAAGGCGCCTTCACGAACGCCTTCGCGAACCGTCAGGGCCGCTTCGCCCTCGCCGACGGCGGGACGATCTTCCTCGACGAGATCGGTGACATGAGTCCTTCGCTCCAGGTCAAGCTGCTTCGCGTTCTGCAGGAGCGGAGCTTCGAACCGGTCGGTTCGTCTCGACCCGTGCACGTCGACGTTCGCGTGATCGCAGCAACCCATCAGGACCTCGAACGCGCGGTGGCGCAGGGCCGTTTCCGCTCGGATCTCTTCTACCGCCTGAACGTGATTCCGCTCCACCTGCCTCCACTTCGCGAGCGCCTCGAGGACATTGCGTTGCTGCTCGACCATTTCCTCGGGCGCTTCGCGGAAAAGACCGGTCGGCGCGTTCTCGGTGTCTCGCCCGAGGCGCTCCGGCGGCTCTGCGATCACGACTGGCCGGGAAACGTTCGGGAGCTCGAGAATCTGGCCGAGCGTCTCGTCCTCTTCTGCGAGGGGCGAAACGTCGGCGTCGAGGATCTTCCGCCGGCGCTCCACCGTGCGGCGGCGGCTCCGCCGCTCTCTGCGCCGCGGCTCCCGGAGGAGGGGCTCCGCCTCCAGGAAGCGGTCGCCCGCTTCGAGGCCGATCTGATCCTCCAGGCGCTCGAGCGGACGCGCTGGAACAAGCAGCGCGCAGCCGATCTGCTCGGTCTGAACCGACCGACGCTCTTCGCCAAGATGCAGCGCGCGCATCTCGAACGACCCGATGAGCCCCCCCGCAGACACGAATCGGATCGATCGGTCTAGAAGGAGCGGCTCCCCGCCGCCTCCCGGTCAGTCCCCGCGAACGCCGAGGACGTGCCGGACCATCCTTCGGACGCTCCGCTCCATGAGCGCGTCGTCGACCGATCCGAGCAGCACCTGATACTCGAGGTTCAAGACGAATCCGAAGATGATCTGCGCGTCGGCCTCGGGGTCCGCCGACCCGCAGCGCTCGAGAAAGCCCGCGAGTGCGGCGAGCATCCGTGCCTGCGGAATCTCGGAGACCACCGCGAGCTTCGGGTTGCGAAGCGCTTCGTTGCGGAAGGCGTGCTCGAGGATCCGCTCGTCGCGCCGCTCGACCTGAGAGCGCACGTGTGCGACGAGCCGGCGCGAGAGCGCCCGAACCAGGCCTTCCCGCTCGTCGGGAAGCTCGATCTCTCCGCCCGCGTACCGCTCGAGAACGGAGAGGGCCGAGGACTCGAGCGACGTCGACTCCGTGAGCGTGTCCTCCGCGTAGAGATTGAACGCGTCCGAAATGAGATCGTCGAGGTCGCGGAAGTAGTACGTCGTGGCAGCGAGCGGCACGCCGGCCTCTTCGGCGATCGCCCGGTGGCGGACGCCGCGCATTCCGTCGCGGACGATCAAGCGAAGCGCCGCCTCGAGGATCGAACGGCGCCGCTCGCGGCTCTCGGCTTGTCGTGCGGGTCTACCGCGGAAGCGGATCTTGGCCGGCGTCGCCACGTCGGCTCGCCTACTCGGTCACGCGGAGCATGTATTCCGCGACCGCTCGTCGGGTCTCCGGATCGAGGTGGTCCTGCGGCGGCATCTCCGGATAGTCCGGGCGCTTCTTTACCGGCCGGGCGGCGTAGTCGGCGATCCCCTGGGGATCTTCGAGATAGAGCGCCTGGATCACCTGGGTCGGCGGGCCGATCATCCGCACGTTGTACGCGTGGCAGCCTGCGCAGATCGCGAAGTAGACCTGCTTGCCGCGCTCGGCCGCCGCGATCGGCCGCGGCGCGACGGGCTCGGGCAGGAGATAGGTTCGCGTCCCGGCGGTCGTCGTGACGCGGCAGGGCGGGAACTCGTCGACGCCGTAGCTTCGGAGCCGCTCGGGATGGAGAATGCAGCTCTCGCGGCTCTCTCCCACCCGAAGCACGTCGGGCCCCCGATCCGAGAGCCGGGTGAGCATGAGCGCCTTCACTTCCGGGATCGGATGATTCCCGTTGTCGAGCATCAGGTTCTCGAGGATCGCGATGCGGTCCGAGTTCGGCTCGGATTCCGGATCGAGCGTCAGGTTCGTCGCGTGTCCGTGGTCGGTCACGACGATTCCGATGTTGTCGTTGCCTTCGATCAGGTTGCCTTCGATCACGACGTCGTCCGCGGCCATCACCAGGATCCCGGTTCCGGCCGGAACTCCCGCAACGATCGATCCAGCCGCGCCGAAGTTCGGATGGTTGTTGTCCTGGACGAAATTGTTCCGGACGATCACGTCGTAGGTCGTCTTGATGGGTAGGCCGGGGGTGATGAAGACGAGGATCCCGGCCGTGTTGTCGTGAGCATGGTTGTTTTCGACGATCACGTGCCGCGAGTTCTCGATCTCGATCCCCGCGACGCTTTCGAAGACCTCGTTGTTCGCGACGTGGATGTGGTCGGACATCCCGATGTAGATCGCGGCATCGGCGATTCCGCTCAGCACGTTGTGGGTGACGAGGCCGTTCTTCCCGAACTGCGGGAAGATCCCGTAGACCCCGGAATCGTGGATCACGTTGTGCCGGATCACGAAGTTGTTTCCGGCCTGGCCCATGACGCCGTTTCCCTTGTAGTGGACGATCCGGAAGTTCTCGATCGTGATCCCGTTCCCGGAGTAGAGGATGGCGTCGTTGCGGATCCCCTCCCCGTCGAGAACGGGCCAGCGTCCCGCCTCGATCGATCCCGTGAGCGTCACGTCGTCCTTGTCGATGTAGACGGTTTCGCGGTAGGTGCCGGGGCGAACGCGGATCGTGTCGCCCGGGCGCGCCGCCGTGACGGCCTTCTGGATCGACTCGCCCTCCTCGACGGTGACGACCCGACCGCTGCGACGGCTCTCGATCGCCACGACCTCTCCCGGCTCGGCGCGAGGCGTCTCGGCCGGCGCAGGCGGAGGCGGCGAATCCGGCCGAACCCCGCTGCGTCCGAGCAGGTACCCGAGGCAGACCGACGCGAGCGCGCCGGCGACGAGGAGCGAGGCCTTGCGGAGCTTCAAGAGGGATCTCCTCGGGACGCGAGCGTCCGTGGTGTGGGTTGCGGGACGGGGCCGAGCCCCGACGGGACACGCTTCGGGATCTCCGGGACGCCGCTCTCGTCGGTGAGCGCCTGCAGGAAGTCGACGAGGCGATCGAGCTCGTGGTCCTCGAGCTTCGGCTCCCAGATGTGCCAGTGGAGGGCGAGTTTCTCGCCGGCGGCAACGGCGTGGCCGCGTCCTTTCGTGTAGAACTCGACCGCCTCGCGGAGCGTCGCGAACTGCCCCGCGTGCATGTAGGGCGCCGTCCTGGCGATGTTCCGGAGCGTCGGCACCTTGAAGCCGCCGCGCCAGGTCGGGTTCTCGAAGGCGGCGGCGGCACCCGGATCGAGGGGGCGTCCTTCGGGCTCCGGAACGCCGATCACGGCGATCTGCTGGTTGGTGAACAGCGGCGGCGTGTGGCACTCGGCGCATCGCGCGACGAAGGATCGGAAGACGTTCAGCCCTTCGAGCTCGGCGGGCGAAAGCGCCCCGGCATCCCCGTGCGCGTAGCGGTCGTAGCGGCTGTCGAGCGAGACGAGCGACGACTCGAAGGCGGCGAGTGCCGCGGTCACGTTCCCGACGCTCACCGGATCGCCCTCCGAATCGGGAAACGCCGCGCCGAACAGCGCCGGGTACTCCGCATTCTCGCGAAGCGCGGAGACGAGCTTCTCGGGGGTCGTTCCCATCTCGATCGCCGCAAAGAGCGGGCCTTCGGCCTGCGCTTCGAGCGTTCGCGCGCGTCCGTCCCAGAAGAACCGCCCGAGGAAGGCGGCGTTCCAGACGGTCGGTGCCGAGCGAGGCACTTCCGTGCCCTCGACTCCGACGCTCCTTGCAAGCCCGTCCGCGAATCCCTGGGCGGGATCATGACAGCTCGCGCACGAGAGGGTCCGCGTCCCCGAGAGCAACGGATCGAAGAAGAGGTAGCGACCGAGATCGATCTGTTCGGGGCGAAAGCCGTCGCGGCGCGGTGGAAGCCCCGTCTTGAGCCCGCCGACCCCACGCCCTTCGAGGGAATCGTAGGCATCGTAGAGGGTGTGGAGCCGACACGTGCCGTCGGGACGCTTTTCGAAGCGCGGCGGGCAGCGGTTCGAGAGAACGAAGCCGCGTGCTCTGCTTTGCGCTCCACCCGGGGCGGCGAGCGTGCGGATGTACGCGACCACGTCGCGCTCGGTCGCGACGTCGGGAAGCGTTCGTGCCATGAGCGCCATCTGGCGGCCGGGCCGATCGTCGCTCGCTCCTCCGCGAACGCCGCTGCGAAACCGCTCGAGCTGGCGGAGCTGGTAGTCGTCGTCGAGCCCGGCGAGCCGCGGTGCGCCGAGAAGCGGGTTTCCCTCGGCCCGCGCGCCGTGACACGCGTTGCATTTCATCTGGTAGTAGTTGGCCCCGTTGCGGAGATCCCCCTTCACGGTGGCGGTTGTGGGAACGATCGAGAGGGTCGCGAGGTACGCCGAGAGATCGCGGATCTGGTCGTCCGAGAGCGGCTCTGCCGCGTCACGCATGCGGGCGCCGAGCGGGTCGTCGGGTGCGGCTCCGCGGCGCCCGGCGCGGAAGTTCTCGAGCTGGCGGGCCAGATAGGCGGCGTCCTGGCCCGCGAGGCCGGGGGCGCCGAGCGCGAACATGCCTCCGGCGCGCTCGCCGTGGCACGAGACGCACGCGGCGTAGAGACCCTTGCCGACCGCCGGGTCGCCCGCTGCCGGGGCGCGCGCAGGCGCGATCGCCACGAAGGCGAAGGCGACGGCGAGCCGGACGAGGCCTTTGCGCATCGAGATCCTCGACGCCCGCGCCTACCCCGCGAAAGAGTGGTGCGACGGGGCTGAAAGTGGTACGAACGTACCACTCACCATATCGAGGATCCCGACCGCTCCGCACGGGGCCCCGTGCGGGGCGATCGGGTCCTTCAGGCGCTGGTCGCCGCGATCGCCTCCATGATCTCGAAGCGGTTGATCTGGTTGGTTCCCTCGTAGATCTGGGTGAGCTTGGCGTCGCGGAGGAGCTTCTCGACTCCATATTCGTGCATGTAGCCATATCCGCCGAGGATCTGGATCGCATCGAGGGAGTTCGCCACCGCGGAGTCGGAAGCGAACGTCTTGGCCATCGACGAGAGCTCGAGCGACGGCTTTCCGGCCGCGATCGCGCTCGCGGCACGCCAGACGAGGCCTCGCGCCGCCTCGACCCGGATCGCCATGTCCGCCAGCATGATCTCGACCGCCTGGTGACCCGCGATCGGGCCGCCGCCCTGGACGCGGCCGCGCGCGTACGCGAGCGCCTTCTCGTACGCCGACCGCGCGATGCCGAGCGAGAGCGCAGCGATCGGCGTTCGCGTGACCGACATGATGAGGCGGTTGAGCGCGAAACCACCGCCCTCGTTTCCGAGTCGATTCTCGTCGGGAACGACGACGTCGTCGAAGACGAGCTCGACGGCCGGCGCCGCTCGCTGGCCCATCTTGTCGAAGACCTGCCCCACCGAGAAGCCCGGCGTGCCGGCCGGAACGGCGAAGCACGAGGTGCTCTCGCGGATCGGCGCATTCGGATCGTGCGTCGCGAAGACCGTGACGAGACTCGCGAGCGATCCGTTCGAGATGAAGACCTTGCGGCCGTTGATCACGTACCCGCCGTCCTTCTTCTCGACGCGCGTCCGCATCCTGCCGCGAGGATGCCCCTGGATGAAGTCGGAGCCCGCGTCGGGCTCGGTCGCGGCGAGCGCGGCGAGCTTCGGCGCGTCGGTCTCCCACGACTGCGTGATCGGCCGGACGAAGCGCTCGATCGCGCCGAGGTTTCCCGAGAGCAGGACCGGGAGGAGCCCGAGCATGTTCGCGCCGAAGAGCACGGCGCAGCCCGAGCACTCGGCGGCGAGTTCCTCGGTGACGAGCGCGCCCGTCAGCGGATCGTGTCCGGCGCCTCCGAGAAACTCGGGCAGGCTCGCGCCGAGGACTCCGGCCTTCGCCCCGGCCCGGAGCAGGGCCTCTCGCTCGGGGCTCTCGGGGTCCTTGTCGAGCAGGAGCGCCCGCGGCGCGATCTCGCGCTTCGCGAACTCGCGCGCCCATTGCTGGATTTCGAGTTGTTCCGGAGAGGGTCCCATCACGATGCACGCTCCTTTCGCTCGATTCGCTGCAGCACGCGGCCTGCCGGAATGGTGTTGTCGGAAAGGAGGAGAACGAGCGGGCCTTCGGTGTCGGGGATGAGCTCGGCGAGCGGATCGTCGTCGGAGGCCTCGCAGTGCAGCCTCCCCTTCCCGATCTCCGCGCCCCGCGTCTCGATCTCGAGGTCGACCGCGGTGATCTCCTCGACCTCGATCTCTCCCGCCGGCCCCGGGATCAGCTTGTAGTTGATGGTCGGTGCCCGCGAAGCCTGGCTCTGCGCAGCCGCGAGCTCGGTCGGGAGCGGGGCGTCGATGCTTCCCTCGAGCGAGAGGAAGGTCTTTCCGAACCGCGTCGCAGAGCCCACGAAGCGGCTTCCTTCGCGCTCGAAGCGGACGTCGGCGATCCGCTTCGGGAAGCCCGCGATCTCGCGGCCCGGGATGAGCGCCTCGTCGGTCGTGACGTAGATGAAGGGAACGTAGTTGCCGACGACGTCCCCGACGCGGACGGGAACGAGCACCACGCATTCGTGGAAAGGACGCGTCGCTCCGGGCGGATACGACAGCATCGTCACCATGCCCTGGCCATCTCGCGGCTCGATTCCGGGCGGGAGGATCCTGCGCAGCGATCCCGGCTTCGGCGTGAACGGGAAGACCGCCACGCGAACACCCTTCCAGGCGTGCGGAGGCTTCGCGAAGACGGGATTCGACCAGGGCATGCTGATGGGAAGCGTCATGGCTCTTACTCCTTCAGGGGTTCGATGTCGACGGGGATGCAGCGATCGAAGGGGACGGGTTGCCACTCCATGGGCGTGTACGAGAGATGCCCGTAGTTGCCGACGAGGTGGAGCCACTTCACGAGGCCGGGTTCGACCTCGTTGTGGCCCTTGCCGCCCGGGAACATGAAGCCTTCGAATCCGTTGTAGACGGTGAGCGCGCCGGGTCGCTGCGCCGGGCTGGTACGGGCGTGGACGATGAACTCGCCCGCATCGTTCCAGACGCGCACGCGAGCGTCGTCGCGGATCGCGAGTCTCTCGGCGTCGCGGTCGTTCACCAGCACGAATGGGCGCCCGCGATGCGTCTCGAGCAGGAGCGGGTTCGTCGTGTTCATCGCGTGGACGCTCCAGCGGGCGTGCCCGCCCGAGAGACGGAAGGGATGCTCCCCTCCCATCGCGGGCGGCTCCTTGTGCGCGGGAAGACCCTCGCCGGCCTCGAGGAACCAGGGGTGGTCGATCAGGAACTGCGCGCGTCTCGTGAGCGTCGGGTAGGGGAGCCCCTGCTCGATGTGGTCACGAAGAGGGACGTGCGTCTCGCCCTTCGGGAAGGGAGAAGCCTGCGCCGTGGCGAGCGCCAGGAAGCCCCAGTTCGCGTAGCGCGTGAAGCCCTGCTCGCGGAAGGTCTCGAGGGTCGTTCCGGCCGGGAGGTTTCCGATCTCGACGGCGTCCGCGACCATCTCTGCCACCGCCGATTCGCCGGTCGCGAACGCGCCGTCGAGCGAGTAGCGATTCCAGAGATCGTCGAATCGCCGCACCACTCCGAAGCGGTCGACGCACGATTCGAGGCCGCGGGCCTTCGCTCGCTCGCCGATCGCCTTCGCGAGATCGGCCAGGACCTCCCACTCGTCCCGTGCCTCGCCTGCCGGCGGGACCACGCGGTCCGACATCGTGAGGAACATCGTCCACGGGGTCGGCATGTTGAGCGAGACCTTCTCGTGGTGCTGCGTCGCGGGAAGGACGAGGTCGGCATGGAGCGCCGTCTCCGACATGCGGTAGTCCATTGCGACGATCTTCGAGAGCTTCGGCCAGAGGTGTTCGAGAAGGACCCCCTGCCCTCCGCGCGTTCGTCGGAGCGTGTTTCCTCCGATCTCGAGGAGCACGCGAGGCGGATGATCCGGGGCGGGACTCGCCGATTGCTTCCACGCGCCCGACTCGATCGCCTCCTTCCAGTAGTCGTCGAAGGGACGCTTCATCGCCGGGTCGTTCCACTCGGGGCGGTTCCAGCGCTCCTTGAAGCCCGCGTGCCAGTACCAGTAGAAGGCGGGGGGAACCATGCCGCGAGAGGGGCCGACCATTCTCCAGAGCGCACGGTCCGCGAGTTCGGGCGAGAGCGTCGGATCCTGCGCGCGAAGCGCCCCCGTCATGGCGCGAAAACCCTCGACGAGCTCACGGGCTCCCTCGACGCCGCGCTTCGTCTTCGCCATCGCCGTACCGTGGCCGTCGAACATCGACGAACACCAGCCGCCGACTCCCGTTCCCTTCTTGCCCCAGTTGCCGGTGAGCGCGAGGAGCAGGAGCAGCGCCCGCGTCATGAGATCCCCGTGGAAATACTTGGCGACGCCCGCGCCGACCACGACGTGGGTGCGGCCGCGCGCGACCTTGCGCGCGAGAAGCCGGATCGAGTCGGGATGCGCCTCCGAGATCCGCGACGCCGCCTCCGGCGTGTAGTGCGCGTCGAGCTCGCGCCGAACGCGCGCGAGCAGCGGCTCGACCTCGATCGTCTCTCCCGATGCGAGTTCGACTTTCGTGACTCCCGCGAGGACGGGTTCGAAGTCGAGTCGCAGGCTCGCGGGATCGGCCGAGACGACGCCACGATCCGGATGCCAGTGGAAGAAGCGGTCCTCGCGTCCCCCGGCGCGGAGATCGGATTCGCGCAGATACGTACCGTCGTCGCAGCGGACGAGGAATGAGAGGTCGGTCTGTTCGACGGCGAAGCGAAGATCCGCGAGCCCCTCGGAGAGGACCACCTGGCACATCGCGAGGCAGAGCGCGGCGTCGGTTCCGTGGCGAACCGGAACGTGATAGTCGACGTGAGAGTGCGAGGGGCTCACGTCGGGCGAGATCAGCGCGAGCGTCGCCCCCTTGTAGCGGGCTTCCACGAAGTAGTGGAAGGCGGGGATCATCGTGTACGCCGGATTCGCGTGCCAGAAGAGGATGACGTCGGAGTGGAAGAAGTCATCGACCGAGCTCGTGAACGTGAACTTCCCGAAGACGGCCTGATAGCCCGCCCAGAAGTCGTTGATCGTCGCGTCGACGTCGATCACCGTCCCCCCGAGCGCACCCATGAAGCGGGCGGCCGGGATCGTCGCCGAGATCTCGGGGGTCCCCTCGAGGACGACCGCCTCGGGGCCACCCTCCTCGATCGCGTCGAGGATCGCGTCGGCGATCTCGGTGATCGCCTCGTTCCACGAGATGCGCTCCCACCGCCCCTCGCCCCGCGCACCGACGCGGCGCAGCGGGTGGAGGAGGCGGTCCCGGGATTCCATCTGCCGGCTCCACGCGAGCCCCTTCTGGCAGATCATCGGATTCATGTCCGGGACGCCGGGCTCGACCGTTTCGAGCACCGCCGCAGCCTCCTCGAAGACGACCTTTCCTTCCTTCGCGAACACGTAGACCGGGCAGTCGTTCGGGAAGCAGTTCACGCAATGGGTTCCGAAGCTCGCACGATCGAAGTCGAGACGGCGGCGGTAGCGTTCGTGCGTCGCGTCGTGTCCGTCGGACGGCGTCATCGGGCCTCCTTCGCCGGTGTGGTCGCGCGGATCGTCACGGGCTCGGCCGTGAACGGGCCGAGCAGCGAGCGGAACTCGTAGGCGATGAGCGTGTCGAGGAGTTCGGAGCGACCGCCCGCGCGGACGGCTTCGAGCTCGCTGCGCAGCCGATCGAGCGCTGCGTGGACCCGGGCGCCAAAGAGGGACTCGAGGTACGCGGGCGGAATCCGGGGCTTCGATTCGTCGACCGAGCGATCGGCGCGAAGCGGATGCGGCGAAAGCGGCGGGACGTAGAAGACGTTCGGCTCGGTCCCGTACTCGGGATGGAGCGGGAGCGCCACGCGCCATTCGTGGACCAGGCGATGGATCGGCCCGGTCTCGTCGTCGAGGAAGCCGACGAAGGCGAGGCGCCCCGGGCAGTTCCGCACGCACGCAGGGGCGACCCCGCGTTCGAGCCTCGGCCAGCATCCGATGCAGTGCTGCGAGACGTTCCGGACGTGATTCCAGTAGATCTTCTTGTACGGGCACGCCTTCATGCACGCGCGCGCACCTTTGCAGACCTCTTAGTCACGAACGACGATCCCGTCCTCGCGGCGCTTCCGCATCGCGCCGCTCGGGCAGGCCTCGACGCACGCCGGCTTCGTGCAGTGGTTGCAGAGCCTCGGGAGGTAGAAGAAGTACGCATTCGGGTACTCCCCTCCGCCTTGATCTTCGTCCCAGTTCGGGCCCCATTCGGGATCCCGTCCATCCTGTTTCGGCTCGAGATGCGCAGAACGACCGCGGCCGCCGAAAAAGACCTCTTCGTGGTTGAAGCTCCAGCCGCCGCCCACCTCTTCGGGCGTCGGCTCCCGGCCGAGGACGAGGCGGCCGTCGCGGTAGCCCCCGCCCATGGTCTCCCAATCGCGCGGCGAGCCGCGCCCCGGCTGCGTGTTGACGGTGCACCACCACTGTCGCTCTTCGCCGGGCTCGCGCGTCCAGAGCATCTTGCACGCCACGGCGCAGCTCTGGCAGCCCATGCACTTGTTCAAGTCGAAGACCATCGCGACCTGACGCGAGGGGGATCCGTTCGTCGTCGAGCCGGCCGTCATCGTTCGTCTCCTCCCGTTCCCGTGCGTAGCGTCGAGTCGTGCGCGTCTCCGAGCGGCAGGTGGCCGATCCTCTCCGCCTCGAGAGGCGGTACGCCGAGCATGCGAAGCAGGTTTTCGGCGACGAGCGCCTCGTCGGGAAGGTCCGGGAGTCCGAGAAGCCTTCCCTGCATCGACGCCACGACGGCTCCGCCGATCACGACGAGCGCCGAACGGAGCTCGCGTGGCGAGAAGCGACCCCTTTCGACCCCATCCGTGAGGTCGCGGAGCAGTCGCACGCCGAGCCCCGAGCCGAGCTCGCGGATGTAGATTCCGGCGCGCACCGTGAACCAGGCCCAGATCGGGTCGTGATCTGCCATGCGGATCGTGTGGCGAACGCAGATCGAGAAGCGTTCCGCCGGATCCGACACTCCAGACACGAGCCGATCGAGCCCTGCGCCGTGGATTTCGATCGCGCGCGCGACGAGCGTCTCGATCATCCGCTCCTTCGACGCGAAGTGGTTGTAGAAGGAGCCGATCCCGACATCGGCCTCGTCCGTGATGTCGGCAATCGTGGTGGCGTCGATTCCCTTGCGCGCGACGATCCGCTGCGCGGCCTCGACGAGCCGCTCGCGCGTATCGAGCCGCCGGCGCGTCGCCCGGCTCGCCTTCGCCGCCCTGCCCTTCGCTGCGACCATCGCCTGCTCCCGCACCGCCCGGAGGCCGGCGGATCGCCGGGACCGGGCGGGTTCGAGGCAGAGTATGAACCACTATTCACGAGTGAATATATGTTCAGGATCATACCCGGAAGAGTCCTGGGAGAGATCGACTTCTCCTCATTTAATCAGACAGTTATGTGATCTTGTTGCGAGCTCGTCCCGGATCCGGCGGGCTCAGTTTCCGAAGTCCCAGCTCTCTCCGGCGTGGTGGCGGTGCAGCACGTTCTTCGCGATCAGGATCTTGTGCACCTCGTCGGGTCCGTCGGCGAGCCGCAGGGTCCGCGCCCCCTGGTACATCGCCGCGAGCGGGAGGTCGCCCGAGACGCCGGCGGCGCCCCAGACCTGGATCGCGCGGTCGACCACGCGGTGGTAGGCATCGGGGACGAAGATCTTGATCGCCGAGATGTCGGTGCGCGCGTCGAGGCCCGCATCCATGCGCTCGGCGCAGTGGATCGTCATGAGTCGCGCGGCTTGGATGTCGATGTACGAATCGGCGATGAATCCCTGGACGAACTGCTTCGTCTCGAGCTTCCCGCCGTGCACGTCGCGCTCGGTCGCTCGCTGCACCATCAGGTCGAAGGCGCGCCACATCTGACCGACCGAGTTCATGCAGTGGTAGACGCGCCCCGCGCCGAGTCGCTCCTGCGCGGCATGGTGGCCCGAGCCCGCTGCGCCGAGTTGGTTCCCGAGCGGCACGCGAACGTTCTCGTAGGAGATCTCGCAGTGGTCGCTCTCCTGTCCCCAGACCTCGATGTTGCGGAGAATGTTCACTCCGGGAGTGTCTCGCGGAACGATGATCTGCGTCATCTTGCCGTTTCGATCAGCAGGGCCCGATGGATCCTCGGTTCGGCACATGACGATGAAGAAGTCCGCGCGCCGCCCGTTCGAGGTGAACCACTTGAGGCCGTTGATCACCCACTCGTTGCCTTCGCGCCGTGCGGTGGTTCGAAGCGATCGCGGATCCGATCCGGCGGTGTCGGGCTCGGTCATCGAGAAGCCCGACTCGAGCTTTCCTTCGGTGAGCGGGACGAGCCAGTTCCGGATCTGCTCGGGAGTTCCGAAGCGCGCGAGGATCTTCTGGTTCCCCGAGTTCGGCGCGACCACGCCGAAGAGCGCCGCGCCACCGAGCGTGTAGGCGAGCACCTCGTTCATGTAGGCGTGCTCGAGAAACGAGAGCCCGCAGCCGCCGTACTCTTCCGGAAGATGCGGCGCCCAGAGCCCCGTCTGCTTGACCTTCGCCTTGATCGCATCGCGGATCTCCCGCGCGCGCTTGCGAGTGGCCTCGGGCGCTCCCGGCCGCCGCGCGGCCCAGAGCAGGTTCTCGTGGGGAAGGATCTCCTTGTTGACGACCTCGGCCGTGAGCAGGCGGATCTGGTTGATGCGCTCGCTCACGCCGGGAATCGGCTGCACGTTCATCGGCATCGGGGCTCCTTCGACAGGGACGCTTCTCTTCGACGCCGCATCCTAACCCAGACGGCTCCGCAGAAGCGGGGGCGCCCGGCGCCATCCGCGGGGCCGGGCACGGCGCGTCGGATCAGATCACCTGCCCCCCGTTCGGCGAGATCACCTGGCCGGTCATGAACGAGTTGGCGGGGTCGACGAGCAGCATCGCCGAGGGAACCACCTCTTCGGGGCGTCCGAAGCGCCCCATCGGGATCCCGCCGAGGATCGCCATCCGCGAGAGTGCATCGAAGGGATCGAGGAGCGGCGTGTCGATGAAGCCGGGCGCGATCGCATTCACCGTGATCCCGAAGGGCATCACCTCCTTCGCCACCGACTTGGTGAGCGAGACGATCCCGCCCTTGGCGGCGCAGTAATGCGGGACCATGCCGAGGCCTGTGGTGGCGGCGATCGAGGCCATGTTGACGATCCGGCCGTAGCGCGCGGGCGTCATCCAGCGGAGCGCCTCTCGCGTACAGTAGAAAGTTCCGTTCAGGTGCACGGCGAGCATTCGCGCCCAGTCCTCGTCGGAGAGCGTCGCGGTCGCATCGAGCGGAGTCTGCTGCCCCTTCCCGGAGAGGACCTCGCCCGCGATCTGCTTCGCGCGCTCGAGAAGTTCGGGCCTTCCGTCGGCGTAACCGGCGTTGTTCACGAGGATGTCGAGTCGCCGGCTCGACGTCGCGCCGAGCCGGACGAACCACTCGGCGACCTGCTTCGAGTCCGAGACGTCGCCCGAGAGCGCGAGCCCCCTGCCTCCGATCTCTTCGATCGCCTCGGCCGCTCTCGAGCCGTCGAGGTCCGCGACCGCAACCCGCGCCCCTTCCGCCGCGAGCGCCTTCGAGATCGCGCGGCCGAGCCCCGAGGCCCCACCGGTCACGAGCGCCCACTGTCCGTCGAGCTTCGGCATATCCCTCCCTCCTCCTCGGGCCGGAGGCTACCGTAGGGCCTCTGCCGAGACTCGGAGGAACGACATGGCCGGCCCGCTCCAAGGAATCAAGGTGATCGAGATCGCGGGGATCGGGCCCGGCCCCTTCTGCGCGATGATGCTCTCCGACATGGGTGCCGAGGTCCTGCGCATCGATCGCGCACAGAACGTTCGCGGACTCGATCCGACGAAGCCTTCGC
The DNA here is from genome assembly GCA_905339255.1 of Myxococcaceae bacterium. Classification (GTDB taxonomy): domain Bacteria; phylum Myxococcota_A; class UBA9160; order UBA9160; family UBA9160; genus MYXO. The sequence goes on along the minus strand of CAJPFO010000066.1, from coordinate 49,054 downwards.
TCGATCTCCTGAACCGCGGCCGCCGCAGCATCGGCGTCGATCTGAAGCAGCCCGAGGGAGTCGCGCTCGTGCTCCGCCTCGTCGAGCGCTCGGATGCGCTTCTCGAGGGCTTCCGGCCGGGCGTGATGGAGCGGCTCGGGCTCGGCCCCGACGCCTGCTTCGCGAGGAACCCGCGTCTCGTCTACGGGCGGATGACCGGCTGGGGCCAGGAGGGGCCGCTCGCCTCGGCCGCCGGCCACGACATCAACTACATCGCCCTCGCCGGCGCGCTCGAGCCGATCGGGCGCCGCGGCGAGCCTCCCGTGCCGCCGCTCAACCTCGTCGGGGACTTCGGGGGCGGCGGGATGCTCCTCGCCTTCGGAATCGTCTGTGCGCTGCTCGAAGCCCGCTCGAGCGGGCGCGGCCAGGTGGTCGACGCCGCGATGGTCGATGGCGCGGCCGTTCTCATGAACATCTTCCACGGGATGCGTCAGATGGGGTTCTGGTCGGACGAGCGCGGCACGAACCTCCTCGATACCGGAGCACACTTCTACGACGTCTACGAGACGAAGGATGGAAAGTACGTCTCGATCGGCTCGATCGAGCCGCAGTTCTACGCCGAGCTCCTCGAGAAGACGGGGCTCGCCGGCGAGAAGCTCCCGCATCAGATGGATCGCTCGAAATGGTCGGAGCTGAAGGAGCGGCTGCGATCGATCTTCCGCACCAGGACGCGCGACGAGTGGTGTGCGATCATGGAGGGATCGGACGTCTGCTTCGCTCCCGTGCTCTCGATGTCGGAAGCGCCCGAGCATCCGCACCTCGCGGCGCGTCAGACCTTCGTGACGATCGCCGGAGCCGTGCAGGCGGCGCCTGCCCCCCGCTTCAGCCGCACCGGGTGCCAGGTCTCGCGCCCCCCCGCGCACGCCGGGCAGCACACCGAAGAGGCGCTCCTCGATTGGGGTCTTTCGTCGGCCGAGCTCGAAGGACTTCGCGAGAAGAAGGCGATCGCGTAGCGCGAGAAGCCCGACGAAGAGGCCGCCCATCGGGTCGGGCGCGGAGCGGCGCGCTCGCGCCGGAAACCTAGAGTGCGTCGGGTCCCTGCTCTCCGGTCCGGATCCGCACGACGTTCTCGAGGCGACGAACGAAGATCTTGCCGTCGCCGACCTTGCCTGAAGCCGCAACCCGCACGAGCGCGGAGACCACCGCATCGAGATCTCGCTCGAGGATCGCCACCTCGAGTTCGAGCTTCGGCAAGAAGAAGCTCTGGTACTCGGCGCCACGATAGGTTCCGACGTGCCCGCGCTGGCGGCCGAACCCCATCACCTCGGTCACCGTGATCCCCGTCACGTAGGCGTGCGAGAGGGCGCGGCGAACCTCCTCGAGCTTCTCGGGACGGATGATCGCGGTCACGAGGAGGAGCGCACGTTCCACGGCGCCGCGGAGTGCAGCACGACGCGCGCGCTGCGCAAGGGGCGCTACGCCTCGTCCCGCTCCGCCGTCTCGTCTGGCGGGGTGAGCGCCGTCGGCGCGGCACGCTCCCGAGCGATGACGGGGAAGACGATCGAGACCTCGAATCCCCCACCCTCGACGTTGCGGGCCGACGCGCTCGCGCCCATCCGCTCGGCGAGCGAGCGGACGAGCGCGAGGCCGAGCCCCGTTCCCTTCGTGGCGCGCGTGAGCTCGTCGCCGCCGCGATGGAAGAGCTCGAAGACGCGCGAGAGATCCCCCGCGGCGACGCCCGGGCCGTGGTCCCGAAGCGCCACGATGACGCCCTCGGCGGAGCGCGCGACGCGAAGCTCGAGCCTGCGGTCGATCGCCGAACGCGCGTACTTCTGGGCGTTGTCGACCAGATTCACGAGGATCTGCGCGAGCGCATCGCGGTCGTATCGCACGGCCGGAAGTGCCGGCTCCACGGACAGGAGGAGCGTGAAGCCGGCTCCTCGCGCGTGGGGACCGAGCATTTCCGCGATGGCCTCGATCTCTCCGGTGAGCGACCCATGGGCGAGCTCGGCGCGGCGTCCTCCGCGCTCGGACGCGGCGAACTCGAGGACGTTGTCGATGAGCCGCGAGAGGCGCTCGGATTCGGCCGTGATCGTTCGCGCGTACTCGTGGCGCTTCTCCTCGCTCGGAGCGAGCCCGTCCCGGAGCATCTCGGCGTACATCCGGATCGAGGTGAGGGGGGTCTTGAGCTCGTGCGAGACGGCCGCCACGAAGTTGCTCCGGCGCTCGGCGAAGCGGAGCGCGACCGCGACCATGCGATAGAGCGCGAAGAGAGCCACCGCAGCCACCGTCGCGAGAAGTCCCGAGAGAAGGAGGATGGCGGCCGCTCCCGCTCCGCCGTCGAGCGCAGGGAGCCGTAGCCCGGCACGGAGCGCCTCGAAGGGCTCCGCGAAACGATGCTCGTACGCGGTTCCGAGCGTGTCTTCGGCGTTTCCGATCCGGATCTCGAGGCCTGGAATCCCGGAACGTGAGCCGACGCGTTCCGCGAGCCAGCCGCCGAGCGCGGCCTCGTCGAGGACGAGCCCCTGGCGAAGCCCACGGCCGTCGACGAGAACCGTCCGCACGAGGAGCAGCGTCGCGCGATCGAGCCGATCGCCGAGAAGGGGATCGACGATCGCGGCACTCCGCTTCGCCGCGTTCGTGCTGCCCGTCCGTGAGCCCGTGCTCGACGCGCCGAGGCGTGCGGTATCGGAAGCCTCCTGCGAGAGCGGCGCCGGTGCGACTCCCGGAGCTGCCGCGGAGGATCGCGAAGGCTCCACCGCGGCCGGCGCGGCGAGCGCGTCGGGCTGCGCCTGCGTGTCGATGCGGTCGGCGTCGGCGAGCGAGGACTCCACGCGGCCCTCGCCCGGTACGATCTTGCGTGCGCGTTGCACGCGCTCCTCTGCGCCCCGGTTCAGGGATTGGAGCGCCTCGTACACGGTCTCCTTCTCTTCCTTCGCGAGCCGGGAGGGAGAAGGCGTCTCCGCCAGGGCGTCGCGTGGCGGCGTCGAAGGCGATTCACGTCGCAAGGGCCTCGTCACACGCCGATCGGCCCACGCAGCGAGCTGCTCCCGGAGATCGGCGGGCTCGTCTGCGCTCACGCCGACCTCCCCTTCCCCGGAAATCTCGAAGCGCGCGCGGACGAACTGAGGCCCCCCGGCGAGGCGTGCGCGCCAATCGGAAACGGGAGCCTCCTCCTCGGCCGCGAGGAAGGCAGAAAGCTCGCGCTCCATCTCGTCGAAGATCCGCGCCGCGAGTGTCTCCGCCTGCGCCGCACGTTCGGCACGCAGGCTCGCCATGGCATGACCGACGAGAAGCGTCGCTCCGGCGGCGAGGGCCAGGGAGAGAAGCGCGAACGCGATCCGGACCCGCCTCATGTTGCGAGCCGGTAGCCTTCGCCGCGAACCGTCTCGATCCGCTTCCGGCCCTCGTCGCCGAGTCTCTTCCGGAGCGTCGCCACGTGGACGTCGACGGTGCGGGTCTCGATCCGCTCGGGCGCTTCGTAGCCCCAGACCTCCTGAAGCAGTACGCGCCGGCTCACGATGCGACCGCGCTCACGATCGAGAAGCGCGAGCAGATCCATCTCGAGCCGCGAGAGCGTGACGCGCTCGCCCTCGCGCTCGGCGACGAGCGATCCGGGATCGACTCTCCAGCTTCCGACCCGGAAGCTCGAGGCCTCGTCGCGAACGGCCCGCCTGGAACGTCGGAGGAGCGCTTCGACACGTGCCACGACCTCGGCGACCGAGAAGGGCTTCGTCACGTAGTCGTCCGCTCCCGCGCGAAACCCGCGAAGGACGTCCTCCTCGGCTCCGCGCGCCGTGAGGACGAGGATCGGAAGCCTCGGCCGCGCCCGGCGAAGCTCCTCGCAGACATCGAAACCCGAGCGTCCCGGGAGCATCACGTCGAGGATCACGAGCGAAAAACGCGGATCGAGCCCGAGACGCGCGCCGTCCTCGCCGCTCGCCGCTCCCGTCGGCGCGTGGCCGTGATAGGCGAGCACGTCGCAGAGGCCGCGGCAGATGGCCTCCTCGTCCTCGACCACGAGGATCTCGATGCCGGTGATCTCTCCCATCACCACGCAGTCTAGGCCCGCGAGCGCCCCCGCGCGTCAAGCGAACGTAAAGAGCAGTCCCACGGGTTTACCCGCAAATGACGGTCGCCGATCCCGCTCCGCCGTACACAGAGGAGGCGGCACCCGCCGCCTCGAAAGGAAATACCATGGATGCCAACCCGACCTCCCCCGCTTCCGGCGCAGGCTCGCGCCGCCGGGCGTTCACTCTCGCCGCCGTCCTCCTCGTCGCCACCGCCGGCGCGGGGGCGGCGCTCCGCAGGGCCGACGCGCCCTCCCGAGTTCTGCCCGCGACGCTTCCCCTCGCCTTCCACGCGGCGTCTTCGGGCCCCGTCCACTTCTCCGCGCATCTCGATCGGGGAGCGATCCTCGAAGGAAGCGACGGCGAGCTTCGCATGGAGATCGTGCTCCGCGCCGACCGCCCTTCGGGCGAGCTGCACGAGCGACTTCCCTCCGACCTCGTCGTCGTCCTCGATCGATCGGGCTCGATGGCGGGCGAGAAGCTCGACCATGCGCGTGCAGCGGTGGCTGCACTGATCGAACGGCTCGGCGAACGCGACCGCTTTGCGCTCGTCACCTACTCGGACGGTGCCGAACTCCGGATCCCGCTCGCGCCTGCGAACGCCGACGCGAAACGTGCGTGGCTCGAGAAGGCTTCGTGGCTCTCCGCGGCGGGTGGGACGCGCCTTTCCGCGGGGCTCGACCTCGCCCTCGACGCCGTCGACTCGTCTCGAAGCGGCGGGCGGGCGCCTCGCGTGATCCTGATCTCGGATGGCCTCGCGAACCAGGGGGACGTCTCGCGCGAGGGACTTCGCTCGCGCGCCGCGCGGGCGAGCCGCGGCGAGTACGCCCTCTCGACGATCGGCGTCGGCGCGGACTTCGACGAAGAGCTCATGGCATCGCTCGCCGATGCCGGAAGCGGGAACTTCCACTATCTGCAGAGCCCCGAGTCCCTCTCGGAGATCTTCACCGCCGAGCTCGATACCGCTCGCGAAACGGTCGCGAGCGGTGTCGTCGTTCGCCTCACGCCGGCACCCGGAATCGTCTGGACCGAAGCGGCCGGCTACCCGATCTCGCGCGATGCGGGCGGGAGCTTCGTGGTGCGGCCGGGAACGCTCTTCGCCGGACAGGAGCGGCGCTTCTTCGCGACGCTTCGCGTCCCCCCGACGGGAGCTCCGATCCAGGAGATCGGCGCACTTCAGGTTTCGTACCGGGGGGTCGACGGGCCGAGGACGCTCGACCTCGAGGGAGGCCCGCGCGTCGCGCGAGTGGCCCGCGAGGAGGAGTTCGCGTCGCAACTCGATCGGACGCTCTGGACGAAGGGGGTCGCCGTCGAAGCGTACAACCGGCTTCGCCGAGAGCTCTCCCAGGACGTGAAGCACGGCGACGCCGAAGCGGCCCGCGAACGGATCGCGTCGTACGAGCGGATCGTGTCCGGGATGAACCAGCTCGTCCGCTCGCCCGAGGTCGATGCGCAGCTCGAAGACGTTCGTCTCCTCTCGTCGAAGGTCGAGGCGGCTGCGGCGTCTCCCGCTCCACAGCGCGCCGAAGAGGCCAAGCGCCTCCAGGCCGACGCGCTCGACGCCGCGCGACCCGGCGCGAAGAAAAAGTGAAGGAGCCGTCATGACCTCTCGACTCATCGAAAGGATCGTCCGCCTCGTGCGCGCCGACGCGCACGGCGTCGTCGGAGCACTCGAGGATCGCGTGCTCCTGCTCGAGCAACATCTTCGTGAGGCCGATCTCGCGCTCTCCGAGAAGCGCGTGCGGATCCAGGCGCTCGCCGACTCCGAGGCGAGGCTCGTCCGGTCCCTCGAAGCCGAAGCGAGCGAACACGCGCGTCTCGACGAGGATGCCGAGCTCGCGCTGCGTGGAGGAAAGGAGGATCTCGCACGCTTCGCGCTTCGGCGCCTTCTCGCCTCGCGCCGGCGAGCCGACGCGATCGAGGAGGCGCTCGGCAAGGTCCGCGCCGAACGCGAGTCCCTCGCACAGGGGCTCGCGTCGCAGGAGCAGGCGCTCGCGAGACTCCGCGAACGCGCACGGCTGCGGCGCGCCGAGATCGAGACGCGCGCACAGTGCGCGCCGTCCGAGGCCGGAGGCGTCGTGGGCGTCTCCGACGAGGAGGTCGAGATCGAGATGCTGCGCCGCCGCCGCGCCGAAGGAGGTTCGCAGTGAGGATCGAGGCCCGCTTCTCGAAGGCGGTGGCGCTCGCCGCCGCGATCGCCACGACGCTTCCGGTCTTCGTCCTCGCAGCCGGACCCTTCGTCGGCGAGCGCCTCGCGACCCACGTCTGGATCGTCTCGTTCATGCTCGTGCACGCCTCGCTCGTCGCCGCGCGCGCGATCGCCGCCGGAAAGGGGGCGCGGGCGAGAAGCCTCGCCATCGACCTCGTTCTCGGCCTGGTCGGAGTGGCGCTCGCCGGATGGCTCGTCCGGCCCGGCCTCGCCGGCCATGCACTCGCCGTCTGGGGCTTCGCGCTCGTCCAGAGCCTCCGACTGCTGGCGGATGCGAAGCCGCGCGCTCCGGAGTCGGCATCGGCCGATCGCGCCTTCGAGGATTCGTGCGCACGTGCGCAGGAGATCCTCGAGTTTCCGTAGCCGGGCAGGCGAACGACCGGAGTCGGCGAGGGGGCGGTAGGCCGCGAGATGGTCCCGGGATCCCGGGACGGTAGGGGCGACCCGGCGGGTCGCCCCTACCCGGAGACGTCCGGCAGGCTCGTCCTATCCTTCTCCGGTGTCGAAACGAGGCGCCCCATGTCCGCTCTCCGCAACATCGCAAGGATCACTCTCCTGCTCGCAGGCTCGGCTTCTCTCCTGGTCGTGAGCGCCCCTCCTGCCGCTGCCGTGGGAAACGCCAGTGCCGCCTTCACGGAGACCGTCCGCAAACCCTTCACGGGAGACTTCGATGCGATGGTCGGCCGGCGGCTCGTTCGCATCCTCGTCGTTCCGAGCCAGACCTACTACTTCGTCGACCGGGGCACCCAGCGCGGCCTCGCATACGATTTCGGCAGGGCTTTCGAGGAGAAGATCAACCAGAAGCGAAAGCGGGGAGAACCTCGGGTCGAGGTGATCTTCATCCCCGTCCACCGCGACGATCTCTTGAAGGGAGTCGTCGAGGGTCGCGGGGACATCGCGATCGGGAACCTGACCATCACCCCCGAGCGCGAGCGCTTCGTCGACTTCTCGGTCCCCTTCCTGAGGGACGTGAAGGAGATCGTCGTCACGGGTCCGGAGTCCCCCGAAGTCCGTACGCTCGACGACCTATCGGGCAAGACGGTCTTCGTCCGGCCGACGAGCAGCTACTTCCAGAGCCTCTGGCACCTGAACGAATCCTTCTCGAAGCAGGCGAAGGCGGGCGTTGCGATCGAGAGCGCTCCCGAGCAACTCGAGGACGAGGACATCCTCGAGATGCTGAATGCGGGTCTCGTCGACATCGCGATCGTCGACGACCACAAGGCCCGCTTCTGGGCGCAAGTCCTTCCGGGACTCCGGCTCCATCCGGACGTCGCGGTCCGCACGGGAGCCGAAACGGCGTGGGCGTTCCGGAAGCAGAGCCCACAGCTCGCCAGCGTGGTGAACGAATTCGCTCGAATGCATGCGGCCGGGACCGCGTTCGGGAACCAGAAGCTCCAGGAGTACCTGAAGAGCCTGAAGTACGTGAAACGTGCGCGCTCCGAGCAGGAGCGAAAGAAGCTCTTCGAGTTGATTGCGATCTTCCGGAAGTACGCCGACCAGTACGCGTTCGACTGGCTGATGGTCGCCGCGCAGGGGTACCAGGAGTCGGGGCTCGACCACGGCGTCCGGAGCCGGGTCGGCGCGATCGGCATCATGCAGGTGATGCCCGCGACCGGAAGAGAGCTCGGCGTCGGAGACATCCGGCAGAGGGACGCGAACATCCACGCCGGAACCAAGTACCTGAGACGATTGATCGACCAGCACTTCTCGGATCCGGCGATCGATCCGCTGAATCGAACGCTCTTCGCATTCGCGGGATACAACGCCGGCCCCAATCGCGTGGCGGCGCTCCGCAAGAAGGCGGCCTCACAGGGTCTCGATCCGAACCGCTGGTTCGGCAACGTCGAACGGGTGGTGGCGCGCGAGGTCGGACAGGAGCCGGTACGCTACGTCGCGAACATCTACAAGTACTACGTGGCGTACCGCCTCGTCGTCGACACGCAGCGGGAGCGGGAGGCCGCCGAGGCGGCGGCGAAGGCGCCCTAGACTTTCCCCGAGAGACCGGAGGCGAGTTGCAAGAGGCCCTGCGAGAACTCGGAGCGGCCCTGGGCCTCGGGGCGGAGGACATCGCACGGTTCTCCATCGAATCCGACACGGCTTTCGGGCGACTCGTTCATCTCGGCCCGGCTTTGCGCCTCTCGGCAACGCCGCCTCGCTTCGAGAGGCCGACCGCGCCGCGAGGCGCGCATCCGCCGCAGTGGCCGCCGAGAGCCCCCGTCTCGAGCACTCGGAGGCCGCCGGCTTGAGCTTTCGCGCGGTCGTCTTCGCGATCGTCGTCTCGAGCTTGCTCGCGGCGTGCGAGCGCCGGAGCGAGGAGCGGGCGCCCGAGGAGGCCGCATCGCTCGCGCCGATCGAAGGTTTTGCGAGCGAGGTCTCGTACGAAGAACAGGTCCGTCCCGTCCTCGAGAACCGCTGCGTCGTCTGCCACGGCTGCTACGACGCTCCATGTCAGCTCCTCCTCTCCTCGCCGGAGGGGACCGAGCGCGGTGCGAGCAAGGAAGTCGTCTACGACTCGAGCCGGCTCCTGCCGATGACGCCGACCCGGCTCGGAATCGATGCGCACGGGAGCGCCGAGTGGCGAACGAAGGGGTTCTTCTCCGTCCTCGGGACGAGCGGCGAGGAAGGAGCGGGAGAACCGCTCGTCCTCGGCATGCTCGCGCTCGGGGCGGCGAACCGCTTCCGGGAGGGCGAGAGGCTCCCTGCGAGCGTCGGCCTCGACATCCAGCGCGAGCTCTCGTGTGCGCGCCCGTCGGAGTTCGATGCGTACGCGCGCGAGCATCCGCAGGGCGGCATGCCGTACGCGACGGCGCCGCTCACGGACGAAGAGCTCCGCACACTCGTCTCCTTCGTGAAGCAGCGGCCCCCGGCGCCCCCTCCGACGCCGCCCACGACCTCGGAGACCGAGCAGGTCGCCGCGTGGGAGTCGTTCCTGAACGGCGCCTCCCGCGAAGAGCGGATCGTGGCCCGCTACCTCTACGAACACTGGTTCCTCTCGCACCTCCACTTCGAAGACGCTCCGGCCGGGCCTTTCTTCCGCATCGTCCGCTCGCGGACGCCGTCCGGAGAGCCCATCGACGAAATCGCGACCGTGCGGCCTACCGACGATCCGGGGCCCGTCTTCTTCTACCGGCTGCGGCGCCTCGACGAGACCATCGTCCGCAAGACGCACATCGTGCTCCCGCTCTCGAGGGATCGCCTCGAGACCCTCCGATCCCGCTTTCTCGACGGGAGCTGGAAGGCGACCCGGCTTCCGGGCTACCGGCGCGAGGAGGCGACCAACCCGTTCGTCGCTTTCGACCAGCTCCCGGCGCGAAGCCGTTACGAGTTCCTCCTCGAAGACGCGCGGCATCTCGTCATGGCCTTCATCCGGGGGCCGGTCTGCCGGGGGCAGGTCGCCGTCGACGTGATCGAGGACCACTTCTTCGTGATGTTCCTCGACCCCGATCACGACCTCTCGGTGAAGGACGCGTCTTTCCTCGAACGGGCGAAGCACCTGCTCGACCTCCCCGCCGAGCACGGGAACGCCTTTCTCCCGGGGGAGCTCTGGCTCGAATACAACCTGAAGCAACGGAGCTACCTGAAGCTCCGCGAGTCGTTCTACCGGGCGGGCGATCCGAAGCGAAAGGGCCCCTCGCTCGATTGGATCTGGGACGGCGACGGGCGGAACCGGAACGCGCTCCTCACGGTCTTCAGGAACTTCGACAACGCCGACGTTCTCACGGGCTTCGTCGGCGGGATCCCGAAGACGGCATGGGTGATGGACTACCCGATCTTCGAACGGATCTACTACGACCTGGTCGCCGGCTACGACGTCTTCGGGAACGTCCTGCATCAGGTCTCGACGCGGCTCTACATGGACCACCTGAGAATGCAGGCCGAAGAGGTCTTCCTCTCGTTCCTCCCCGCGGACGAACGCGAGCGGATCCGGGCGTCGTGGTACGTGGGGGCCACGCGCCAGCTCGACTTCTTCCTCTTCGATCGACTGCACGGGATCGGGATCGGAACGCAGGTCCGCTACCGGGGAGACGACGTCGTCGCAGAACTGATCGAGCAGGTGCTCGTGCGCACCCCCGCGGTCTCCGGGCCGCCGGACGGGCTCAACCGCTGTACGGCCCCGCCGTGCGATGCCGAGGGCGCCGGCCCCGTGCAGATCGCCGTCGAGCGAGAGCTCCGGAGGCTCGCCTCGATCCGGGGGGCTTGGGTCGCGTTCATGCCCGAGGCCTCGCTCCTCCGGCTACGCGCCGGATCCGAAGGCGGCGACGACCTCGTCTATGGCCTCGTCCACAACGACGACCACACGAACGTCGCCTACATGTTCAACGAGGAGGCACGACGCCGACCCGCGCTCGACACGCTCACCCTCGTTCGCGGGCACTTCGGGAACTACCCGAACTTCTTCTTCGAGGTCGAAGCGGAGGCGATCGCGAGCTTCGTCGACGCCCTGCTCGGCGTCGCGAGCCCCGATGCCTTCGCTGGGTTCGTCGAGCGCTTCGGGGTCCGCCGCACGGACGCCCGCTTCTGGCCGACCTCCGACTGGCTTCGCACCGATCTCGAACGGCGCGATCCGACCGAGGCGGGACTCTACGATCTCGACCGCTTCGGGAACTTCTAGAGTTCTCGCAGCGAAACCGGAGCGGCGCAGCACGCCGTCTCGAGGAGCGTCTCGAAGCGCTCCGCAGCCCGGCTCCAACCGTGGCTGCGGAGGGTGAGCGCCCGCGAGGCGAGACCGATCCGCCGCCGCTCGTCGCGCGAGCGGAGGAGCGCGACGATCCTCTCGGCGAAATGCGCCGGGTCGCTCGCCACGTAGGCGCGCATCGACGCCTCGAGCGCGAGACCGTTCGAGGCGATCGGGGTGAGGACGACGGGCTTCGCGATCGCCCAGGCCTCGAGCACCTTGTTCTTGATCCCGGCGCCGCTCCACATCGGCGCCACACAGACCCAGGAGCGATCGAGGATGGGACGCAGGTCCGGAAGGTCGGCCAGAACCTCGATCCCCGGGCGTGCGCGGAGCGCCTCGACCTCGGGAGTCGGTTGGCGGCCCGCGATCACGAGCCTCGCCCCGGGAACTGCGGTGCGCACCGCCGGCCAGATCGCCTCCGCGAGTCGGAGTGCGGCGTCGATGTTCGGCCGGTAACACAGAACCCCGGTGAAGGTCACCGTCGGCTCCGGAGCCTCGGCGCCGATCGACCCGGGCTCGTCCACGTGGACTCCATTCGGGATCACGTGCACGCGGTCGCGCCCGCCGATCCGCCGGAGCCAGCGAGCGTCGTCCTCGCCGACGACCACCGTTGCAGGAAACGATCGCACGATCCGGCGCTCGTGGCGGAGCGCCGCGAGAAGCGTCGAGAGCGTCCCCGGCATGCGTCGCAGCCGGGTGCCCCGGAGCCCGCGCCATACCGTGAGCGAATGGCAGTCGATGCGGTCGGCGATCGCGGGCAAGGGAGGCGACATGGAAGACGCCAGGAACTCGGTGCCGCTCCAGAGCAGCAACGCGTCGGGCCCGACCTCTCTCGAAATCTCACGTGCGGCCAGGACGAGCCTTGCGGCGACGTGGTCGGGCGGAGGCAGAACGGGATCGGGAACGATCCCGGCCGGGAAGCTCCGCCTCTCGATTCCGGCGGGAAGTTCCGACGCGAACCGCTCCTCCCCTTTGCCATCGGGAGGCGCAAGGAGCACCACCGTCGCTCGCTTCGCGAGCTCGGCCACGATTCCCCGAACACGAAGCGCATAGCCGTCGAGGCCCGGATGCACGGGGACGGCCGAGATCGCGAGCCATCGCCGCTCAGGCATGCCGTGCCGTGCGATCGTTCGTCCGCATGAGAGCCCGAAGCTATCACGCACCGATCGCGCCGCGCTGCCCCGCTGCCGGAAAGCGTGCGGAGCCGGGAGGCCGGCCCCTATGCGGCGTGCTCCTTCAAGACCTTGCGGGCGATTCCCATGCGCTGGATCTCGGAGGTGCCCTCGACGATCGTGTAGACGCGCACCATCCGGTAGACGCGCTCGAGCCCCGTCTCGACGAGGCATCCTGCGCCGCCGTGGATCTGGATCGCTTCATAAGCGGCGCGGTTCACCATCTCGGAGGCGTAGAGCTTCACCATTGCGGCCTCCTTCCTCACGTCGAGCTTCTCGTCCCACATCCTCGCGGCGCAGGTCACCATGCTCTCGGTTGCGAAGAGGTCGGTCGCCATGTCGGCGAGCTTCCACTGGACGCCCTGGTTCTCGCCGATCGCACGGCCGAACTGCCGGCGTGCTCGCGCGTGGGTCGCGCTCGCGGCGAGGAGCCGCCTCGTGACTCCCGCCGCCATCGCGCCGATCTTGATCCGGTTCGCGTTGATCCAATCGAGTGCGAGCGCGAGGCCAAAGCCCTCCTGCCCGAGGATGGCGTCGGCCGGGATCTCGCAGTCCTCGAAGACGAGCTCGCCCTGGAAGCCCGAGAATCCCATGCAGGTATGCGAGCGGCCGACCGAGAAGCCGGGAGTCCCCTTTTCGACGAGGAAGCAGGTGATGCCGCCCATCGCGCCGCGCGCCTCGTCGGTCACGGCGAAAACCATCGCGAAGTCGCATTGAACTGCATTCGTGATGATGTTCTTGCTCCCGTTCAGGACGTACCGGGCTCCCCGCTTCTCGGCGCGAAGCCGGAGCCCGGTCGCGTCGGATCCCGCCTCGGGCTCGGAGAGCGCGAAGCAGGTCGTGATCTCGCCGCGCACGAGCGGCGCGAGGTAGCGTTCGCGCTGACGATCGTTGCAGGCGAGGAGAATCGAGGACGGGCCGCCGGGGCCGCCCATCAGGTCCTCGAAGAAGACCGTCTCGTGCGAGAACGCCTCGGCGTCGAGGACGACCCGCTCCGAGAGCGAGAGCCCTGCTCCGCCGACCTCGTGCGGCATGTCGGCGGCGTAGAGGCCGAGCTCGTGCGAACGCATCCGCACCCGGCGGCGGAGCTCGGCGGGGGGCGAGACGTCGCCCGGGAGCCTGTGCTCCTTTTCGAGCGGTCTCACTTCCTCGGCAACGAATCGCGCGAGGCTGCGACGAAGGATCTCGACGTCTTCCGATGCCCGAAGCGACATGATGATCTCCTATCGGAGGTGGAGGGTCCGGTGACACGCGCCGCCCGTTGCCTTCGCGCAACGAAGCCCGGGCGGCTCGTCGGCGAGCGGAAGCCCCGCGCCGTCGTGCCAGCCCGCGATGCGGTCGAAGACGGCACACTGGTAGGACTCGGGGTTTCCCGCCCGGACGACGGTCTCGTGGACGAAGCAGCGATCGACGTGGATCGCGTAAGAGCGTTCGCCCGTACGCTCGATTCGGACGGCCGTCGGAGCGGGGACGAGGACGCTCGCGAGCGCGTCGAGCAGGCGCAAGAAGTCATCGAGACCACCGATCGTGGGCGCGCCGAGCGCCTTTCGCAGTCGGCGCGCTTCGCTCGCGCCCTGCCGGCGACGCGCCTTGCGGTTCAATCGGTTCGCCGCGTCCATGCCGAGCTCGACCGCGACGCTCTCGTACCAGTGGCCGTCGTGCGAGTACCAGCAGCGCCGGACGATCTCTTCGCGGTCTACCTCACAGAGGGGACTCTGGGTCATCGAGACTCCTCCGGTTCGGGTTTCGCAACGGAGTCGAGGTAGAGAGAACCCCAGCCCTCGACCTTCGAGCGATCGAGTTCGCCGTCGACCCCGAGCAGATGGACGAGGTCGAAGGAGAAGCCGATCGCCATGAAGTGCCAGGCCGCGACGCGCGGGTCGATGTCGAGCCGAAGCCGCCCGCGCTCGCGCGCGGCGAGGAGCAGGCCCTCGACGAAGCCGACCATGGCGAGAAAGTTCGAGCGCACGGTGCGGCGGATCAGCGGATCGTCGATCTCGGAGAGCGCCTCGTAGAAAAGTCGCAGGACCGGTGCGCGACCGTGCAGATGGTCGTAGTAGCCGAGCCCGATCGCGCGGATCGCCTCGAGCGGATCGTCGTTCGCGGCAGCGACGCCGCGCCAGATCTCGAGGAGGCGAGCCCCCGTCGTCTCGAGCGTCGCGATGTAGAGATCGCGCTTTCCCTTGAAGTAACGGTAGAGCGCCGGCTCCGAGACGCCGGCCGCTCGGGCGAGGTCGGCAGTGCCGACCTTCGCGTAGCTCGAGGCCGCGAACACCGCGCCCGCGCTCTCGAGGATCTGCTCCCGGCGCTCGGGCGCCGCGCGCTTCGCAGCTCGCTTCGGCGCGGGCGCCTTGCGCCCCGGCTTCGCATCCCTGCCCGCCATCGCGCGACCTCCGTCCCGACCTGGACCGATTTATAGTGAATACTCACTACCATGTCAATCCGGCTCGAGGTCGCGGGGCACCGGCGGCCGACACCCGAGGCCGCGACGCCGGGCGTGTGGGGCGGACCCGGCGTCAGCCGACGAGCGCGGAGAGGTGGTGCACGTAGCGGACCCCGATCGCGACGGCGATGCCGGCGCCGATCCGAAGCGGCCCCATCTCGGAGACGCCGCGAAGCGTCTCTTTGCCGGTGAAGGGGAGAAAGGGGGTCTCGGCCACGAAGCTCGAATATCCCGGCAGCCCCTCGGCGAGCTTGCGCCGATCCTGATGCGCACAGCCGACGATGGCAAAGATCGGAAGCCCCGCGAAAAAGGCGACGTCGGTCGAGCTCGTGTTCGCGAGGAGGTGGAAGATCCCGACGATTCCGAGCCCCATGAAAAGGGGATGCCTCGTGATCCGGAGGACGCCGCACGCCTGCATCGCACCTCCGGCCATGCTCGCTGGGTTCGGCTGCACGAGCCCCCCGACCATCAGCACGAAGCCGAGCGTCGATCCGATCGAAACGATCCAGACGAGCCACTCGCCCCGGGGCAACACGAAGAGCCAATCGCCCTCGTGGAGATGATGGAAGTAGACCCAGCAGAGCGGGACGAAGAAGACGAAGGCCAAGAGCGAGTAGACGCCCTGGAAGGGCTTCTCGCCGAGAGCAGCAACGAGCTTCGATCGGATCGGCGGATGCGAGAGCGCGAGGTGCGACGCCGCGAAGCCGATCCAGAGCAGGACGATCGAGAGGGTCGGGGACATCGATGACCTCCGGGCGCACGCACCATCATACACCCGGAGGTGGCGCAAGGGCGCCCACGCGGCGCCGGAGCCGCGCCCGCAGGCGCACGATCAGGGCAGGAGCCCCTGCCTGCGAAGATCGTCGCGAGCGGCCCTCGCGACCGCGTCGACGAGATCGTTCACCGACGCGGGATTCATCGTCTCGCTTCGCGCCCCCCAGACGAGCTTCTGGTCGGCCACCGAATAGAGGAGCGTCTCGACCTCGACGTAGCGATCGGTTCGCACCGTGTCCGGCGCATGGGCTCCCGGCCATCCGTAGCCGTAGTAGCCCCAGAGATTTCCGTACGGGGATCCGAAAGGCGGGAGCGGAGCGCCCGGAACGATCGTCTCGCGGGTCTCGGTTCCCCGCGGACGGAGCACGAGCGCTCCATCGAAGCCTGCATCGACGACCTTGGCCTTCACGGCATCGACGTCGCCGAGATCCGCGTCCGCCACGAAGGTATGCGATGCGACCACCCGGCCTGCGGGGCTTCCTTCGACGATCCGATCCTCCGCGACGCGGCGGGTCGTCGGATCCTTCGCGAGGGCGAAGACCACGACCTTCTCGAAGCGAACCTCGGTGGCCGACGGATCCTTCCACGAGCCGAGGATCTGCGTGCTGGCGCAGGCGAGCGTGAGCGCCGTGAGTGAAGCGAGAAGGACGGGTCGTCGCGACACGGAAGCCTCCTGGGCAAAACGCTCGAGCGAGCGTACCCCCTGGCTCTGCACGGGCCATCCGGCCCAGCGACCTCGGGCGATCGCATCGGCTTTCCAGCGCGGGTTCGTGTGTCATTCTCCAAGGCCGGACACGAGGTTCGGAGGGGGCCGCTCCTGATTCTTCTCATCGTGGTCCTCGCAGGGTTCGTCGCCGCCCCCCTCGCCCCCTGGCTGTGCCGGAGCCTCGGCGCGACGCGAGGTGGTGCGCTTCTCGCGCTCGTCCCGCTCACGCTCTGCGCGACGCTCGCAGCGATCGGTCCGGAAGCGCTGGCGGGCCGAGGGATCTTCGAAGCGCATCCGTGGGTGTCCGGCCTCGGTGTCGGTCTCGACCTCCGGCTCGACGGCCTCGCGCTCGTCTTCGCCCTTCTCATCACGGGGATCGGCTCCCTCGTCGTCCTCTATGCCGGAGCGTATCTCGGCGATCCGGGGCAGGCGGGGCGCTTCTTGCTCTTCCTCCTCGCGTTCATGGCTTCGATGCTCGGAGTCGTGCTCGCGGACGGGGTGATCACGCTCTTCGTCTTCTGGGAGCTCACGAGTGTGACGTCCTGGCTCCTGATCGGCTTCGATCACGAGAAGGCGGAGTCGCGCAGGGCGGCGCTCCAGGCGCTGCTCGTAACCGCTCTCGGAGGGGTCGCGCTCCTCGCGGGACTCCTCCTGCTCGGAGCCGCCGGCGGGAGCATGCGGCTTTCGGAACTCGAAGGCGCGCGAAGCGCGATCCTCTCGAGCGGGCTCTACGAGGCGATCCTCGTTCTCGTCCTGCTCGGCGCGGCGACGAAATCGGCGCAGTTCCCGTTCCACTTCTGGCTTCCGAACGCGATGGCGGCGCCGACGCCGGCGAGCGCGTACCTGCACTCGTCGACGATGGTGAAGGCCGGTGTCTACCTGCTCGCGAGGCTCTCGCCGACGCTCGGCGCCACCGAGCTCTTCACGCTCACCGTCACCTCGCTCGGGGCGGCGACGTTCGTTCTCGGCGCCGTCCTCGCCGCGCCGCAGACGAAGTTGAAGCGACTTCTCGCCTACTCGACGGTCTCGAGCCTCGGCCTGCTGGTGATGCTCCTCGGTGTGGGAACGCAAGCAGCGGTGGTGGCGGCCGGGGCCTATCTCGTCGCACACGCGCTCTTCAAGGCGGCGCTCTTCCTCGTCGCCGGAGCCGTCGATCACGAGACCGGCGAGCGCGACGTCGAGAAGCTCGGGGGCCTCCGCAGCGCGATGCCGATCACCGCCGCAGCGGCCGGACTCGCCGCGCTCTCGATGGCGGGGATCCCGCCACTTCTCGGATTCGTCGCAAAGGAGGTGGTCTACGAAGCGGCCCTCCCGGCGCCGGGGGGCGTGCTCGTGATCGGGCTCTCGGTCGTCGCGAATGCGCTCCTGCTGCTCGTGGCCTTCGAGAGCGGCGTGCGGCCCTTCGTCGGTGCGCTCCGTGAAACACCGCGCAAGCCTCACGAGGCGCCCGCCGCGCTCTCGGTCGGGCCCGTGCTGCTCGGTGCGGCGGGCCTCGCGCTCGGCATGGCACCGGCGCTCGCGAGCAGCCTCTTCGTCGACGGTTTCGTCGCGAGCGTCCATGGCGAGGCTCCCGGAAAGCCTCTCTCGTTCTGGCACGGGTTCACACCCGCGCTCGGGCTCTCGGCGCTCACGGTCGTGATCGGCCTCGCCGCAGTCGCGCTTCGCGCGACGCTGCGGCGAGCCGGACGCAACCTCGCGGCTGCCGCGCGGTTCGGGCCCGAGCGGGCTTGGGATGCCCTCTGGTCGGCGCTCCTCTCGATCGCCCGAGCACAGACCGATCTCCTGCAAGGGCGCCGGCTTCGCCACGGCCTCGCGCTCACGGCGCTCGCGAGCGGAGCGTTCGTCGTGAGCGGCCTTCTCGCCGGAGGGCTCCGCCTCCCGCCGATCGACGTCGTCTCCGCCCCGCTTGCCGAGTGGGCGCTCGGGGGGCTCCTCGTGCTCGGCTGCGTCGCCGCCCTGCTCGCGAGGACCGCGCTCGCAGCCGTTGCGGTACTCGGCATCATCGGCACCCTCGTCACGCTGGTCTTCGCACGCTTCAGCGCACCCGATCTCGCCGTCACGCAGTTCGTGATCGAAACCCTGACCGTGATCCTCTTCGTGCTCGTCCTCTTCCATCTTCCGAACTACGCGCGCCTCTCACGGCCGTCGACGCGCCTTCGTGACGGCCTCCTCGCCACGTCGTTCGGAGTGGTCATGACGCTTCTCGCGCTCTCCGTCGGGAGCCTGCGGCGCGACGATTCGATCACCCGATTCCTGGCCGCCGAGAGCGTCCCCGGCGGGCATGGACGCAACGTCGTGAACGTGATCCTCGTCGACTTCCGCGCTCTCGACACTCTCGGCGAGATCACGGTCCTCGGCGTCGCCGCCGTCGGTGCCTTCGCGCTGCTCAAGCTCAGGCCTCGCGGATGAAATCGCTCGTCCTGCAAACGACCACGCGGCTCTTCGAGCCGCTCTTCCTGGTCTTCTCGCTCTTCCTGCTCTTGCGCGGGCACCACGAGCCCGGAGGGGGCTTCGTCGGCGGCCTCGTGGCGGCGTCGGCCTTCGTCCTTCGCGCGCTCGCGTTCGACGTCGCATCGGCGCGGCGGCAGCTCCGCATCGACCCCCAGCGACTGATCGGCATCGGGCTCGCCGTCGCGCTCGCGAGCGCGTTCGTTTCGGTCGGAGAAGGGTTGCCGTTCATGACGGGCGTCTGGAGCGGAAACGTGGGGACCCCACTCGTCTTCGACGCGGGCGTCTACGTGACCGTCGTCGGAGTCGTGCTCACCATCGTCTTCGGCATGGCGGAGGAGACCTAGATGGCACCGATCCTCGCCATCGCGATCGGGGCGCTCTTCGGAACGGGCCTCTACCTGATGCTGCGTCGCAGCCTCGTGAAGCTCGTTCTCGGACTCTCCTTCCTCGCGCACGGAGCCAACCTGCTGATCTTCGGGGTCGGGGGCCTGGTCGAGGGGCACCCTCCGATCGTGGCGGAAGGAGAGACGGTGCTCGTCCCGCCCTACGCCGACCCGCTCCCGCAGGCGCTGATCCTCACGGCGATCGTGATCAGCTTCGCCGTCACGGCGTTCGCACTGGTGCTCGTCTACCGTGCGAGGGAGAGTCTTGGAAGCGACGATCTCGACGACCTCGGGGGGACGCGGACTTGACGCTCCTTCCTGCGCTCCCGATCGTCATTCCGCTCGCGACGGCAGCGATGTGCCTCGCGACGGCTGCCTCGCGCCGCGTGCAGCGTCGGCTCGCTCTCGCCGGAAGTTCGGCGCAGCTCGTCGCATCGATCGCTCTTCTCGCCACGGTACGCAGCGAGGGGATCCAGGTTCTCGAAGTCGGAAGCTGGGCGCCGCCCTTCGGAATCTCGCTCGTCGCCGATCTCTTGAGTGCCTCGATGACCGTGATCACGGCAATCATCGGACTCGCCACGGTCGTCTACTCACTCCAATCGATGGACGCGAATCGTGAGCGCTTCGGTTACTACGCGATCCTCCAGGTGCTCCTCATGGGCGTCTCGGGAAGCTTCTTGACGGGCGACGCCTTCAACCTCTTCGTGTGGTTCGAGGTGATGCTGATGAGCTCGTTCGTCCTGCTCGCCCTGGGCGGCGAACAGGAGCAGCTCGAAGGCGCGCTCACCTACGTCACGATCAACCTGTTCTCGTCGGCGCTCTTTCTCTCCGGAGCCGCGCTTCTCTACGGCGCGGTCGGAACCCTCAACCTGGCCGACGCCGCGGAGCGACTGCGTGGAGGGAACGTCCCGGTGTACATCGAGGGCGCTCTCGCGATGCTCTTCCTCACCTGTTTCGGGATCAAGGCGGCGATCTTCCCGCTCTTCTTCTGGCTGCCGGGCTCGTACCACACCCCGCCGATCGCGGTCACGGCGGTCTTTGCCGGGCTCCTCACGAAGGTCGGCGTCTACGCGTTGGTCCGGTTCTTCACGCTCGTATTCCCCGGCCATGGCGTCGACGTCCACGGAATCCTCGTCTGGCTCGCAGGGTTCACGATGGTGACGGGTGTCCTCGGTGCGGCGGCACAAAGCGACGTTCGACGCATCCTCTCCTTCCACATCGTGAGCCAGATCGGATACATGGTGATGGGTCTCGCGCTCGCCACGCCGCTCGCCCTCGCGGGGACGGTCTTCTATCTGATCCACCACATCCTCGTGAAGACCAATCTCTTCTTCGTCTCGGGGATCGTCGCCCGGATGCAGGGAGGCTACGAGCTCTCGCGAGTCGGCGGGTTCGCTTCGAAGCCGGTCGTGGCGGGGTTGTTCCTGATCCCGGCGCTCTCACTCGCAGGCATACCCCCGCTGTCGGGATTCTTCGCGAAGCTCGCGCTCGTGAAGGCCGGAATCGAGATCGAATCGTACGGGATCGTCGCTGCCGCGCTCGGAACGAGCCTGCTCACGCTCTATTCGATGACCAAGATCTGGAACGAGGCCTTCTGGAAAGCGGTCCCGGACGGTATCGCCGCGCCGCGATCCGCCGGGGGGATCGGTCTCATGCTGCTTCCGTCGATCGTGCTCGCATCGCTCACGGTCGCGATCGGCCTCGGAGCGGGTTGGCTGTTCGCTCTTTCGATCGACGCCTCGTCGCAACTGCTCGATCCGCGAGCCTACGTCGACGCCGTCCTCGGGAGCCGGCGATGAACCTCATCGTTCTGAACCTCTTTCTCGCGCTCGTCTGGGCGGGGCTCATCGGAGACGTCACCGTCGGAAGCCTGATCGTCGGCTACGTCGTCGCCTACTTCGCGCTGAGCCTCGTCCATCCCGGAGCGGGAAGGCGAGCGCCGTTCCGTCGGGTCCCGAGCATCGTCGGGCTCGCGTTGTTCTTCCTGTGGGAGCTCCTCCTCTCGAGCCTGAGGGTGGCGTGGGACGTCCTCACGCCGCGGCTCCGTGCCCGCCCCGCGCTTCTTGCGGTCCCGCTCGACGCCGAGACCGACCTCGAGATCACGTCGTTCGCGAACCTCGTGACGCTCACTCCGGGAACGCTCAGCCTCGACGTCGCCGAGGACCGGAGCGTTCTCTACGTACACGCGATGTTCGTCGACGATCCGGCCGAGGAGATCCGGCTTCTGAAGGACGGTTTCGAGCGCCGCGTCGTCGAGATCCTGCGATGAGCGGCGAGACGGGTGGAATGCTCGACGTCACGCTCGGCGTTGCGAAGGCCCTCCTGCTCCTCGCGTTCGTCCTCGCCTTCGGAAGGGCGGTTCGGGGGCCGACGCTTCCGGACCGCGTCGTCGCGCTCGATTTCGCGGCTTCGCTCGTCGTCGCGGCCGTGGGGATCTTCGCGATCCAATCCGATCGCTCGACCATGCTCGGGATCGCGCTCGCGATCGGACTCCTCTCCTTTCTCGCCACCACGGCCTTCGCCTGGTACGTCGAGCGGGGGGGGCGCCCTTGAAAGAAGTCGCCGTCTCGGTGCTTCTCTTCGCCGGCCTCGCCTTCATCGTGGTCGCCGCGATCGGAATCGTACGCCTTCCGGATTTCTACATGCGGCTCCACGCCAACTCGAAGTCCGCGACGCTCGGGGTGATCTTCGTCTTTCTCGGCGTGGCGCTCCACTTCGAGCGGACGGAGAGCACGATGCAGGCGCTGCTCGTGATCGTCTTCTTCGTGATCACCGCACCCGTGGCGTCGCATCGCATCGGACGTGCCGCGTGGCGGACGGGAGTCGCCTTCCATCCGAGCACGGTCGACCGGTCGGGGATTCCGGCGAGCCGGAGCGACCCGCGCGATGGGGCCTGAGGACGGGCCGCGAGCGGCTACGTGCCGGGATCCCGGCGCGTCTTCCTAACGCGGACCCGGGTCGTACTCGGCCTCGAGGTTCGCGCGGATCTCTTCGGGCGTTCGCCAGACGGCGCGTAGTTCCTGGCGCACGAAGAGCGGAGCCTGGTCCGCGAAATGGGGCGACGCGGGACGCGACGAGCTCCCGTACGGTTGGATCGCCCGCGAGCGGACTCCGTCGGGCCCGAACGAGACGAGCAGCACGTACGAGTCTCCCGCGTCGCCGACGAGCCGCCGATCGGACGCGCGCGCCGAATAGATGGCCGCAAGAACGTCGGGCCCGCCGCCGAGCGGGAGATCGACGGCCCCGCGCCGCAAGCGCTGGACTTCGCCGAGCGTCGGGTCGATCCGATCGAAATATGCGCGCGCCACGACCGCCGCTTCTTCGAGCGCTGCAGCGGGATCGGGGGGTGCCGGCCCGCGGCCATGATGCGCCTTCTCGTAAGGTGCGAGCAGCATCACCGCAAGCCCCGCCTCGCGCGAATCGGGCGAGAGTTCGCGGTCGAAGCGGCGAAGCACGGCCTGCGCGTCGGCGGCCGGACCCTCGACCTTCGCCGAGAGGAGCGTCTCGAGCGCGGAGTCGAGCCAGGCGCGTCCGTCGTAGCGGCGGTCCCATTTGATCGTCTCGAAATCCGCTTCGGAAAGCCGCTCTCGGCCGTCGAGGAGGGTGAGTAGGCGAAGCGAACGCTCGGTCTCTCGTGTCTCGATCCCGAGATCGGAGGGCCAAGCCGACGCGTCGAGCGAACGCGGTCCGGCAACCGAAAACGGAGTCGAGTTCGCGTTCTGGACGAAGCCCGAGGGTGGGTCGAAGCGCTGCGGGAGGTCTTCGAAGGCGAGCGTCTCGTTCCAGATCCACTTCGAAGAATCTCCGGGAGCGACTCCCGCCCAGTCGATGCCGGGCTCTCGTATCGGAAGCCGCGCATTGTAGACGTAGCCGATGTGGCCCTCCGCATCGGCGTACACGGTGTTGAACATCGGGATCGCCTGCATCCGCATCGCAGCGAGCCACTCGTCGCGGCTTTTCGCCTTGCCGAGACGCCACCACTGCTCGGCGATGCGGACGTCGCCCGCGCCGGCGATCCGGAAGGCGTAGAACCGCTTCGAGTCCCCCTCTCCGAGCTCGAGGACGGGGCCGTGCACCGACCAGCGCGCGAGTCGCGTCGTCGACAAGGGAACGATCCCGAAGATCCGGACCCGGAGCGTCACCGGTCGGCTCTCGAAGTCGCGCCACGCCCCGTCGAGGAGGTATTGCTCGGGGTGGTCGGGGCTCGTCACGAGCCGATACACGTCGATCATGTCGGGCTGGTTCACGGTGTGCGCCCAGCCGAGCCGATCGTTGTGACCATGGAGGATCATCGGAGAACCGGGGAAGAGACCTCCGACGACGTTCATGCCCTCACCGCTCACGAGGTGCGCCTCGTACCAGGCGACGACTCCCTCCCAGGGCTGATGCGAGTTCACGGCGAGATGCGTTCGACCGTCGCTCGAACGCTCTCCGGAGATCGCGAACGCATTCGAGCCGAGCACGTCCGCTGCGGCGGAGAAGCCCACCGACTCTCGTTCGCGGGGCATCGTCGCGGCGGATCGCGAGGCCTCGGCCTCGTCGCTCGCGTCGCGCCGCGCGATCTCGATCTCGCGAAGCAGCCCCTGGAAGATCGGGAGCTTGTGGACGAAGCCCGCGACGACGTCCTCTCCCCGGAATGGCAGGAGCTCCGGGAGGACGAGCTCGTCGGGATGGAGCCTCGCGTAGTAGTCGAGGCCTTCGGCATACGACTCGGCGACGGCCCGGAACCCGGGCGAAAGGTCGCGGGCGTAACCTTCCGAGACGGCTTCGTGGACGCGGAGCAGCGCGACGAGGAAATCGCTCTTCGCCCCCTCCTCACCTTCGATCTCACCGAGGCGGCCTCGCGTCATGATGAGCGTCCGCTGGATCGTCGGGAAATCGTCCTCTGCGTGCGCGAAGGCGAGACCAAAAGCCACGTCGGCGTCGCTCTCGCCGAAGACGTGAGGAATACCGAGGCGATCGCGGAGGATCTTCACGCGCTTCGCCTGCGCGGGCGCTTCGGGCTCTGGCGTCGGCGCCGAGCACGAGAGGCCACAGACGAGAAGGGCGAAAAGCGCGGGGGTGAATTGACGCATCGTGGCCGCGGAGGGTAGGAAACGGAGCGCCCCGCCGCCTCGCAGGAGCGAAGCGCCCGGCGTGCCCAACGTCGGCCCCGCGTGCGGCGAGGATGCAGGGGCGGCTTGCGGGAGATACCCTCGGCCGGCTCGAAGCGAGGAGTGGCGCAAGTCTTGGACGCGATCCTGATCCAGCAGCTCGAGGCTGCCGCCCAGATGGCCGGGACCTGGGGGCTTCTCATCGTTCTGCTCTTCATGACGATCGAGAGCTCCTTCATCCCCTTCCCGAGCGAGGTCGTGATGATCCCGGCCGGCTTCATGGCCGCGCGCCAGGAGCTCTTCCCGGGAGACCCGCTCACCGCAGCCACGCTCGCGGTCGCCTGCGGAACCATCGGCTCGCTCCTCGGCGCCTACATCAACTACTTCCTCGCGTACCGCTACGGCCGCCCCTTCCTCCACGCGAACGCCCGCTGGCTCTTCCTGAGCCCGAACTCGCTCGATCGTGCCGAGGAGGTCTTCCGGGAGTACGGCGACGTCGCCACGTTCGTGTGTCGTCTCCTGCCGGCGATCCGCCAGCTCATCTCGCTTCCGGCAGGGCTCTCGCGGATGGATTTCCGGCGGTTCTCCTTCTTCACCGGGCTCGGAGCAGGGATCTGGGTGGTGATCCTGACCGCCATCGGCTTCCACCTCGGCTCGAAATCGAAGGAGATGAGCTATGCGGAGCTCGTGGCCGCCGGGAAGGAGATGGTTCGCGACGACCTCGTCTACATCGTCGCGGGCTGCGCCGTCGTCGTGGTCGCCTGGCTCTTCGTGCATCGCCGCGTCATGCACGGCTCGGGTGCGCGAGCGTAACGCGCTCGCGCAGCGGCTCGTCGAGCGCAGCGTCGCGTTCCGCGACGGGCTCGAAGCGCTCCGCTTCCGGCGGCCGGTCGCTTTCGTCTACGATCCGCTCGTCTACGCCTTCGAGCCCCACGCGCGCTACCTCGAACGCTACGCGAGCCGCCCGAAGCGGGTGCTGTTCGTCGGGATGAACCCCGGCCCCTACGGGATGGTGCAAACGGGGGTGCCCTTCGGAGAGGTCGCCGCGGTCCGCGACTGGCTCGGGATCGAAGGGCCCGTCGAGCGGCCGGCGAACCCGCACCCGAAGCGGCCGGTCCAAGGCTTCGCGTGTACCCGCTCCGAGGTGAGCGGGCGAAGGCTCTGGGGCCTCTTCGCCGACCGCTACGGCGACGCGGAGGCCTTCTTCCGCGAGCATTTCGTCGCGAACTACTGCCCGCTCGCCTTCTTCGACCCGGAGGGGCGGAACCTCACTCCGGATCGTCTCGCCGCCCGCGACCGCGAGGCGCTCTCGGAGCTCTGCGACGCCACGCTCGGTGATTTCGCGAGAACTCTCGGCGTCGATTGGCTCGTCGGAATCGGGACGTTTGCAGCCACGCGCGCGCGCGCAGTGGCGGAGGGGCTCGGCTTGCGAGCCGGTCAGATCCTCCATCCGAGTCCGGCGAGCCCCGCCGCGAACCGAGACTTCGCCGGGACGGCGACGCGGCAGCTCGAGGCGCTCGGACTCTGGTGAGCAGGGCGTGCGCCTTCTAGCGCGCTCCGCAGCGAAGCAGCACCCGGGCGAGCGCCTCGGACGCGATCGGCTTCGTCACGTAATCGTCCATTCCGGCCTCGAGACAGCGCTCCCGATCGCCCGCCATCGCGTTGGCGGTGAGTGCGATCACGATGCTCCTGCGGCCTCCGGCCTCGCGCTCACGAAGCCTCCTGGTGGCTTCGAAGCCATCCATCCCCGGCATCTCGCAATCCATCAGGATCGCGTCGTAGTCGGACTTGCGCGTGGCCTCGAGGGCCTCGGAACCGTCGTTCGCGAGGTCGACCTCGCAGCCGAGCCGCTCGAGGATTCGCGCAGCGACCCTCCTGTTCACGACGTTGTCCTCGACGAGCAGGACGCGAACGCCGGCGATCGTGCCGTGAAGGCTCGGGGAAGCGTCTCGCACGGCTCCTCCCGGGGGCTCGAGCGCCCTCGCGAGCGGGAGATCGACCGTGAAGCACGATCCGCCTCCGACGACGCTCTCGGCGCGGATCGTCCCGCCCATCATCGACACGAGTCGCCGAGAGATCGCGAGCCCGAGGCCGGTTCCGCCGAAGCGACGCGTCGTCGAATCGTCCGCCTGAACGAACTCGTCGAAGATCGCACCGATGCGGTCCGGCGGAATGCCGACACCCGTATCGCGAACGCGAAGCTCGAGTTCCTCGCGCTCCGCGTCGAAGGATCGCGATCCGACCTCGATCGTCACGGTTCCCGTCTCGGTGAACTTGATCGCGTTGCCGACGAGATTGGTGAGCACCTGGCGTACGCGCGTGGGGTCGCCGAGAAGCCGCGGGAGATCTCCGCCAGCTCGCGTCACCTCGAGACGCAGGCCCTTCGTCGCCGCCGAGACTCCGAGGAGCGTCGAAACCTCCGAAGCGAGCGCGAGGGGATCGAAGGGAATCGTCTCGAGACGGATGCGGTCGGCTTCGAGCTTCGAGAGGTCGAGGACGTCGTCGAGGATGCGGAGCAGCGCGAGAGCCGACTCGCGGGCGGTGGTGGCGTATTCGCGCTGCTCGGGGTCGAGCGGTGTACCGAGCAGGAGCTCCGTCATTCCCACGACTCCGTTCATGGGCGTTCGGATCTCGTGGCTCATGGTCGCGAGGAAGCGGCTCTTGGCGTGGTTCGCCGTCTCGGCCCGGCCGCGCGCTTCTTCGAACGATGCGAGAACCCGCCGTTGTAGCGACTCGTACGCGAGCGTGAGCCCCACGAGTACCCAGGCGAGGACGAGGACCCCGACGAACCTGGCATCTCCTCCCGCGCGCCCCATTTGCACGATCGGTTCGAATCCCGCATCGATCGCGCGGTGGAGCAGCAGGAGGTGGAGCGAGACGACCGCCCCCCAGGCGAATCCCGAGCGGGGGCCTGCGAGGAGCATCGCCACCACGGGGACGACGCCGAGTGCGATGAAGCTCCCGAGGCCCTGCCCGGCCGTGAGCACGCTCAAGCCTCCGGCGGCGACGAAGAAGAGCCCGGCCACGAGGTTTCCGGCGAGAGCGAGCGAGCGGTGACGCCAGAGGAGCCACGGGATGGCCGCTCCGACGAGCGAGACGCCGCCGACGAGCGCGGCGTTCAGGAGAAGGCCGTTTTGGATCTCCCAGACGACCGTGAGCCAGCCGATCGGAACGATGATCGAAACGGCCAGGAGGACGAGCCGCGCGCGGAAGCGGACGTGCTCCGGGGCCTCGCGAAGTGCCGGCGGGAGCGCGGCATCGATCAGGCGTACGAGCCGGTTGCGATCGATCAACGAGCCCTTCTCCCGCCGCGTCGCGGCCCGGATCCCTCCGCTCGGATCGGCCGATTCGGTGGTCGGGATGAGACGGGAATGACACGCTGCCCGCGGCGGGGCCCGGCAGCCGGGGAGGACGCGCCGTTTCTCCAGAGATCCACCGAGACCCGTCGCCATGGAATCCGTGGTGCGGCCTACGCGATCGGCTCCCCGTCGAGAGGCATGGAGCCGCTCGACTCGCGAAGCCCCTCGTCGAAGCGGAGCCGAAGCGCGTGGCCCGCGTGTGCGATCGCGATCTCGCGCGCCGGGAACTCCACGCGGCCGTACGGCGTGTCGTAGCGGGGAAAGCCTCGCATCGGAACGGTCCTCCCCTCGTGCCTCAGGGGCCGCCACCAGCCGAACTCGACGAGTCCCCGCGACGGCGATCGATAACGGACGCTCCTCCGACCGAACCAGAGCTCGGCCCGGGCGATGCGCTCGATGAACCGCTCGAAGCTCCCGTCGCTCGCGCGGCGACCGACTTCGCAGACGAAGACGTGGTCCCGCCCCGCCGCCACGAGTTCGCGGCCCCGGTCCTCTCCCTGCGCCTCGCTCCAGACCGCGGGGCGGCGCGAGCGGAGCGCGAGAAAGCCGTCACCTCGCCTCGCGAAGTACCAGCCCCCTCGTTCGACGACCTCGTCGAAGCGATCGCGGGGAAACCAGACGTGCGTGAAGAGATTGCGGTTCGGATACAAGAAGAAGGGGCGGCGCGGAATCGAGTAGATCGCAACGAGAACGTTCTCGATCTGTCCGACTCGCGGAAGCGTCGCCGTTCCCGTCCAGTATCCCGGCGAACGCGCGCGGCGAGACCCCGGATGCGTCGTGAAGCAGACCGCGTCGGGCCCGAGCGACGCGCGCCAGATGTGCTGTTGATCGCCTCCCTTGCCGGGGCGCCAATCGAGCGCAGACGAGAGCTGTGCGTCGGGTGTCCGGTAGGTGACGACGTTCACTTCGGTCCGGAGGTTTCTCGCGATGTCGGCCTCGAGGAAGCGGATCACGGTCGCGAGAAGACCGAAACGGCGAAGTCGTTCGAGGAGCTTCCGCACGCGAGCGAACGGGGAAAAGAAATCGTTCTCCCACCAGCCGAAGCGGTCGAGCAGCCGCAAGAAGCCCTCGATGGTTCGCGGATGCGCGTACGCCTCGAGCGTGAGGAGCACCATCATGTCCTCGGCGTCGAGCGGGTCGAGCCCGAGCGCGGCGAGGTCCTCGAGACGGATCCCCATCCTCTGCCGGACCACCGTCTCGGGCCGCCCAACGTCCGTCGCGATCGCATGGATCACGGCCGGGAGCCGGTAGCGCGAGAGCGCGAGGCAGGGCGCCGCCATGTTCTCGCGCCGCGCGAACGATCCGGTTCCGAACAGGAGCCTGCAGGTGTCGGTCGTGCTCTCTTCGGCCGCCCACTTCTGCGAGGTCTCGTACGACCGTCCGTGAGTCGACGAGAAGGCACCCCGGAACGAGTGAAGCGCGAGATCGAGGAGCAGCACGTCCGTCACGACCTCGGCGCGCCGTTCGATCTCCGCGTCGCCTGCGAAATCGACGAGCGCCAAGAGGGCGACGAGATCTTCGTCGTAGTACACGTTCGAGAGCCATTCGCTGAAGCCGGTCCGGAAGCGGAGATCGAGCCAGCGCAGAATCCTCGCGCGCGCGACCTCCTGCTTCCGAAGACCCGTCTCGCCCGTATTCGCAAAGACGGAATCGGGGTGCATGCGTCCCGCGATCCAAGCTGCCGAGGCGAAGAGGATCTCGTGGTTCTCGGTCCAGGTACACATCGAGTCGCGGCCCGGCTCGTCCGGCCAGTACTTGAACCCGAGGATCGTCCGATTCGCGCGTTCGACGAGCGGGCGCGGCAGTCGGGGATCGTCCCCGAAGTGGAGGAGCAGGCGCAAGATCCCGTGCAGGACGAAATCGGCGCAGTCGAGCCTCGCGTCGACGTAGTCGAGCGCCGCCTCGAAGACTCCCGTATGCGCAGCGCCTCCCGCTTCGAGCCTCGCGACCTCGTGGAAGACCGCCGAGACGTGGCTCGGGGTCGGAGCGCGGAGAACGCTCGCGAGGAACTCGGCCCGGCGCTCCGCGAAGGTCGTCGAAGCCGGGAGCTCGGCATGGGGTTCGACCCCACGGGTCTCGGGGAAGCCGACCGGCGCCGGCCGCTTCGGAGCGAGGACGTAGGGGGAGAACGGATGCGCGCTGGCCGCATGCGGATCGGAGCGCTTCGCACCCGCGCCATCGCCTTCGCTCATCGCGGCGAGCGTAGCTGCGGTTAGAATGGCGCCGCCATGAAGCCCCTCTCCCTTCTCGCCTGGCTCGCGGTGGCCTTGGCCGGAGCCGGATCGCTCGGCGTGATCGCGCTCGGACGCGGCGAGTCGATCTCGAGTACCTGGTTCCTGGTGGCGGCGCTCTGCACCTATGCAATCGGCTACCGCTTCTACTCGGCATTCCTGGCGGCCCGTGCGCTCGCGCTCGACGATCGGAGGCCGACGCCGGCGCACCGCCTCCAAGACGGAAAGGACTTCGTTCCGACGAATCGCTGGGTCGTCTTCGGACACCACTTCGCGGCGATCTCGGGCCCCGGGCCACTGGTCGGGCCGATCCTCGCTGCGCAGTTCGGCTACCTCCCGGGAACGCTCTACATCCTGATCGGAGTCGTTCTCGGCGGCGCGGTGCAGGATCTCACGATCCTGGTCGCCTCGATGCGGCGCGACGGGATGAGCCTCGGCGAGATGGTGCGGCGCGAGATCGGTCCGGTCGGAGGCTTCGCAGCGCTCGTCGGGGTGCTCGCGATCATGATCATCCTGATCGCGGTTCTCGGCCTCGTCGTGGTGAATGCGATGTTCGGGAGCCCCTGGGCCACCTCGACGATCGCCGCGACGATCCCGATCGCGATCCTGATGGGCGTCCATCTCACCCGGCTTCGCCCGGGCAGGGTGCTCGAGGCGACCCTCGGCGGGCTCACGCTCGTGCTCCTCTCGGTCTGGCTCGGCGGCGTGGTGAACGAATCCGCCGCGCTGCGGCCGTACTTCGATTGGGACCGCAAGACGCTCGCCTTCGCGGTGATGGCGTACGGATGGGCGGCGGCCGTGCTTCCGGTCTGGATCCTCATGGCGCCGCGCGACTATCTCTCGGCCTTCATCAAGATCGGAACCGTGGTCCTGCTCGCGGCGGGGCTCGCGCTCGCACGCCCGGAGGTGAGACTTCCCGCGCTCACTCCCTTCATCGACGGAACCGGGCCGATCTTCGCCGGGAAGCTCTTCCCGTTCTGCTTCATCACGATCGCCTGCGGGGCGATCTCGGGTTTCCACGCGCTCATTTCGAGCGGAACGACTCCGAAGCTCCTCTCGCTCGAGAGCGACGCCCGGATGATCGGCTACGGCGGGATGCTCATGGAGAGCTTCGTCGCGATCATGGCGCTGCTCTCGGCGGCGGTGATGGATCCGGGCACGTACTTCGCGATCAACGCGCCGGCGGCGGCGCTCGGCCCGAACGTCGAGAGCGCCGCGGCGGCGATCGCGAACTGGGGCTTCGCGCTCGACCCCGCGCAGTTCCAGGAGCTCACCCGGCAGGTCGGCGAAACGACGCTGCTCTCGAGAACGGGAGGTGCGCCGAGCTTTGCGGTCGGAATGGCCGAGATCTTCTCGAGCGTGCTCGGCGGGCCGACACTGAAGGCGCTCTGGTACCACTTTGCGATCATGTTCGAGGCGTTCTTCATCCTGACGACGCTCGATACCGGAACGCGCGTCGGGCGCTTCATGCTCCAGGACCTCCTCGGCCGGGTCTGGCGGCCGCTCGGAGAAGCGAGCTCGCTTCCTGCGAACCTCTTCGCGTCGACCGCGGTCGTCGCGGCCTGGGGGTACTTCCTCTACGAGGGCGTCGTCGATCCGCTCGGCGGGATCAACTCGCTCTGGCCGCTGTTCGGAATCGCCAACCAGCTTCTTGCCGCGACGGCTCTCGCGGCTGCGACGACGATCTTCGTGAAGTCGAGTCGGCCGCGCTTCGCCTTCGCGACGCTCGTGCCCTTCGTCTGGCTGTTCGTCGTGACGATGACTGCCGGCTGGCAGAAGGTCTTCGATCCCGACCCGCGGATCGGCTTCCTCGCACAGGCAGAGAGGCTCGCGGGGCAGATCGCCTCGGGAGCGATCGCCCCGGAAAGGCTCGCCGAAACGCAGCAGGTGATCTTCAACGCGAGGCTCGACGCGGCGGTGACGGCCGTCTTCATGGTGCTCGTGCTCACGGTCGTCGCCGATTCCTTGCGGGTCTGGTGGAAGACGCTTCGCGGAAGCGGCGAGCCTGCGGCACGGGCCGACGCGGAAGGAGCGACGGCATGAGTGCGCTCGCCTCCAGGCTCCGGGGTGCCACGAGGGCAGCGACGCTCTTCCTGCGCGGATTCACGGGGATCGCCGATTCACGGCCACTCGGCACCCCCGGCGTGGAGCGCGGCGCGCATCCACACGATGCCTCGGGTCGGCCCGCGCGAAGCGGCGCACCGACCCCCGCCGAAGTCCGCCGCGCGCTCGAAGAGCGTGCCGCACGGCGACCGACCTGCTGCTGAACTCCGGGCCGGATTACGAACGCAAGAGCTTTGCGTAATCGTCCGCGCGGAGCGCGTCGAGGCAGCGGTCGATCTCCGGGCCTGGAATCTCGAACGCTTCGAGCGCGCGAGCCGCGAGTTCGAGCGAGCCCTCGAGGTTCTCGGCGACGGCGACTCCCGCGCCGGCTTCGAGAAGCCTCGCTCCGTGCGCCGCATCGCTCGCTCGGGCGATCACGTCGAGCTTCGGATGGTCGCGCCGGAGCGCCGAGCAGATCCGCTCGGCGGCGACCGGATCGTCGAGGGTGACGACCACCGCACGAGCGCGTCCGACGCCCGCGGCCTCGAGCAGCACGCTTCGTGAGGCGTCTCCCACGACGGCAGGAACCCCGATCCTTCGCAGCGCCGAAACGCGTTCGGGGTCGGCATCGACGGCGACCGCTCCGATGCCGTTCTCGGCGAGCACCCGGATCACGGTCGATCCCACCCGCCCTCCGCCCGCCACGACGACGTGGTTCTCGAGCTCGCGTGCTTCGCGATCGAGACTTGCGGCTCCGCCCGATGCCGCACGATCGATCCGCGTCGCGAGCCGGCGGCCGGCGAGTGCGAACGGCGGCGAGAGGAACATCCCGGCCGTCACGGTTGCGAGGAACAGCGTTCCGGCCTCCGGGCTCACGACCCCCGCCGCGATCGCTGCGCCGAGCGTGACGAAGGCGAACTCGCCGGCCTGCGGCAGGAGGAAGGCGAGGTGGAGCGATTGCGCGGTCGTGAGCCCGAACGGCCGGCCGAGCGCGAAGAGCAGGCCTCCCTTTGCAACGAGGAGCAGCGTCACGAGGAGCGCGAGCTCGAAGCCGCGGTCTGCGAGGAGTGAGACGTCGATCGATAGCCCGACGCCGACGAAGAAGACCCCGAGCAGGAGCCCGCGGAAAGGAAGCACGTCCGCCGTCACCTGGTGACGGAAATCGGTCTCGGCGAGGAGCACCCCGGCGAGAAATGCTCCGAGCGGCGCCGAGAGGCCCGCGGCTTCGGTGAGCGCCCCCGTCCCGATCGCGACGAGGAGCGTGAGGAGCAGCGCAACCTCGGGCTCACGAAGCCGCGCCACCTCGGTGTAGAGCCGCTGCAGGATGCGACGGCCGACGAAGACGAGCACGGCGACGGCGACGACGGCCTTGAGCGCAGCGAGCCCGAGCGCAGCCACCAGGCCCTCACCGCCTCGGGCGAGGAGCGGCACCGCGACGAGCAGCGGGACCACCGCGAGATCCTGGAGCAGGAGCACACCGAGCGCGGCGCGACCGGTCCTTCGCGAGAGCTCGCCGCTCTCGCGGAGGATCTGGAGCACGATGGCCGTCGACGAGAGCGCGAGCGAGAAACCGATCACGATCGCCGCGGCCGGCGTCGTTCCGAACCCCGCGAGGACGAGCGCGAGGACGGCTCCGGTGGTGAGGACCTGCGCCGTTCCGAGCCCGAGCGCATCGCGTCGAAGACCGGCGAGTCGATCCGACGAAAGCTCGAGTCCGACGACGAAGAGCAGGAAGAGGACGCCGACCTCGCTCGCGATCTCGACGGCCTCGTTCTTCTCCACCCACGAGAGGCCGCTCGGCCCGACCAGGAGCCCCGCCGCGAGATAGCCGAGGACCGAGCTCACCCCGAGCCGCCTCGAGAGCGGGAGCAGGAGGAGTGCGGCCGCAAAGTAGACGAGCAGGAAATCGATCGCGTCCGCCCTGTGCAAACCGTGCCCTCCGTCGCCTATCCTACCGTCGATGTCTCCCGGAGCCGCGCTCGATGGCCGCCAGCGGCGCTTTCTCCGCGCGCTCGCGCAGCCCCGGCGGGCGGTGGTCCAGGTGGGAGGCGCCGGGATCACGCCCGGCGTGGTCGCGGCCGTCGGCGCGGCGCTGCTCGAACACGAACTCGTGAAGGTCCGCTTCCACGAACCCGACGACAAGCGGGGGTCGGCCGCAGCGATCGCGGAGGCCTGCGACGCGCACCTCTGCGGCGTCGTCGGACACACCGTGATCCTCTATCGCAGGCATCCCGAGACGCCTCGCATCGCTTTGCCGGGCGCCGGATCTCGGGCCCGAAGATCGGAGTAGGCGTGACCGGGATCCGCCACCGGACGATCCAGACCCACGGCATCCAGATGCATCTCGCCGAAGCGGGCGAGGGACCTCTGGTGCTCCTCTGCCACGGGTTCCCGGAGCTCTGGTACTCGTGGCGACACCAGCTCGTGGCGCTCGCCGCCGCCGGCTTCCATGCGGTGGCGCCCGACATGCGGGGCTACGGACGGACCGATGCCCCCGAGCGAGTCGACGCGTACTCGATCTTTCATCTGGTCGGCGACATGGTCGGTGTCCTCGATGCCTGCGGTGTCGGGCAGGCCGTGATCGTCGGTCATGATTGGGGATCGCTCGTCGCCTGGAACGCGGCGCTCTTCCGTCCCGATCGCTTCCGCGCGGTGGTGGGGATGTCGGTTCCGTTCATGCCGCGCGGCCCGCTTGCGCCGACCCGGCTCATGAAGGCGATGGCCGGCGACCGCTTCTTCTACATCCTCTACTTCCAGGAGCCGGGAAAGGCCGAGCGCGAACTCGACGCGGATCCGCGTCGGGTACTCCGGAACATGCTCTACTCGGCATCGGGGTCGCTTCGAGAAGGTGAGCGCTGGAACGTCGACCTGCCGAAGACGGCGGGCTTCGTCTCGGGGATGATCGAACCGGAGTGCCTTCCGGATTGGCTCTCGGAGTCGGACCTCGAAACCTACGTTGCGGAGTTCGCGCGGACCGGTTTTCGCGGCGGCCTGCACTGGTACCGGAACCTGGATCGGAACTGGGAGCTCACGACGGCCTGGCACGGCGCGAAAGTACGCGTCCCCGCGCTCTTCATCGGCGGGCTTCGGGATCCGGTCGTCACGGGGACCGGAGGGAAGAAGCCGGGACCGATGATCGAGCTCATGCCGAGCTTCGTCCCGGATCTCCGGGGCACGGTGCTGATCCCCGGAGCGGGGCACTGGAACCAGCAAGAAGCTCCCGCCGAAACGAACCGGGCGCTGCTCGACTTCCTCGCCGGGCTCGGCTGATCAGGAGGCGGCCGGAGCGACCTCGGCCTCCGAGCGACCTCCCGTCTCGGCGACGAAGGCCTCGGTGTCGGCGTCGGTCTGCCGGACCTTCGAGACCTTGTCGTGGACATAGAGCTTGCGTGCGTTGAAGCGCGTCTCGCCGTGACGCTCGCGAGCGCGCATCTCGTAGCGGACGGGCTGTGCGTGGTCCGCGAGCTGGAGCTTCGGATCGTAGACCGAGCTGAACTTCCACAGCATCTTGACGAAGTTGGTCTGCCCCGCGAGAAGACGCTTCATCGCGAGGATCGACGTATCCTTGAGCGCGCCGAAACCCATGTGCTTCATGTTGAGGATCTGCTGGGTCTTGACGAGCTCCTCGTAGAAGCGCGGGAGGGGAAGCCGGGTCGGAAGCACGGCGTGCTGGATGTCGAAGAGGCGGTAGTCGCGTGTCATGAGCCTGCGCGATTCCGTCTCCCAGGTTTCGGTCCCGGGATACGGCGTATTGATGCTCACGTTCACGATCTCGGGGATCGAAAGCGCCCAGTCGCGGACGGTCTGGAACCGCGACTCGTCCCAGTCCGGATCGGCGATGATGTTCACGGCGACGGCGATCCCGAGCGAGCGGGCGAACTCCATCGCCTCCATGTTCCGGTCGAGCGAAACGCGCTTGCGGAGCTTCTTCAGGCTCTCGGCGTCGATCGCCTCGAGACCGAGGAACATGTACGACAGGCCGAGGGTCTTCCAATACTCGAAGACCTGTTTGTTGCGGAGCAGCACGTCTCCGCGCGTCTCGAGGTAGAACTCCTTCTTGATGTTCCGCCTCTCGATCTCGGCGCCGATCGCGAAGCCGTGCTTCTCCTGCAGGAACGCGACGTCGTCGACGATGAAGACGCCCTTCTCCTGGATCCTCGAGAGCTCCTCGCCCGCCTTTTCCGCGCTCGCGAGCCGGTAGCTTCGGCCGTAGAAAGTCCAGGCGCTGCAGAACGAGCAGTCCCAGGGACAGCCACGGCTGAACTCGATCGACGCGCAGGGGTCGAGGACGCCGAGGAAGTAGCTCCGGCGATTCGGAAGCAGATCGCGCGCGGGAAAGAGATCGTCGAGGCTCTCGATGAAGACCGGCGCAGGGCCTTCGCCGTCGAGCGTGACGGCCCCGGGAACCTTCGCGATGGCGTCGCGATCTCCCTCCACGGCATCGAGGAGAAGCGGCATGCTCGCTTCGCCCTCGCCGCGCAACACGACGTCGACCGCTCCCTCGGCGTGCTCGAGAAGCTCCCGGGCGGTGAACGAGGCGCTGTGCCCGCCGACGGCGAAGAAGCACTTCGGGAGCTTCGCCTTCGTCTCCTTCGAGAGATCGATCACCTCGGGAACGTTCGCGAGGTAGTTGAGACCGAAGGCGATGACGTCGGGCCGCCACTCGTCGAGGATGCGGTGGTAGGCGTCGTGCCCCGCGGCCTGGAGATCGAGGAGTCGGACCTCGTGGCCCCGCTCGCGTGCGGACGCGGCAACGAGTTCGAGGCCGATCGGCTCGAGGCGCAAGAAGACCTTCGAGTACATGAGCGGGCTCGGGTGGACGAAGAAGACCCTCACGCATCCCTCCTCGTGTCGCGGGCTCCCGGGCGTCGCGAGAGGTAGGCGACGGCCTCTGCATTGTCCACGCGGCGTGCCGCGTGCGGCACGCGAGCCGTCTCGCGCCGGTCGACCCGCGCACGCCCGGCGCCCGGCTCCGCTCGAGGGAGTCGGCCCTCGAACTGGCGCCGGGCTGATCTGCGTCATGCCCCGACCGATCCGGCAGGGTATAAACAAACGTTCGTTCGTATCGTTTCAGGCATCTGGCGGCGGGGCTGCAGGGCTCGCGGGGCGTTCGCGACGGGATCGGATCTCCCCGTGGGGCACAGATCCGGCGAAGGAGGGCCGTGGCGCAACGCGGCGTCGGGGACGAGGCCGACGGGACCGGCAGTGGGATCACCAGGCGCGGCTTCTTGATCGGAGCCGGCGCCGGGACCCTCGCACTCGCGCTCTCCTGCCTTCGCGAAGCAGAAGGCCCGGGGAAAGCAGTGCGCGCAGACTCGGGAGCGAGCCGCCTTCCCGCCCCTCCCGACTACGGAAGCTTCGAAGACGTCTGGCGCTCGCGCTGGACGTGGGACCGCGTCGCGAAGGGAACGCATACCCGCGCCAACTGCATCTCGGCCTGCTCGTGGGACGTGTACGTGAAGGACGGAGTCGTCTGGCGTGAGGAGCAAGCGGCGATCTACGAGCCGCCTCGCCCGGACGTTCCGGACTTGAATCCGCGCGGCTGCCAGAAGGGCGCCTGCTACAGCGATCTCCAGGCCTCGGCTTCGCGCGTGCTCCATCCGCTCAAGCGCGTCGGCGCACGCGGCGAAGGGCGCTGGAAACGGATCTCGTGGGACGAAGCCCTCGCGGAGATCGCCGACGGATTGATCGACGCGGCCCTCGCGCAGGGAACCGAGGCGATCGTCTACGACCACGGAACCACCAACGCCGGCTACGGCCCCGAGACCTCGGGCGAGGTCCGCTTCGCGGAGGCGATGAATGCCACGATCCTCGATTCCTGGTCGGGCGTCGGCGACATGCCGATGGGCGCGGTGCAGACCTGGGGAATGTACAACTGCGAAGGAACCGCCGACGACTGGTTCCGCTCCGACTACATCGTGGTCTGGATCGGCAATCCCACCTACACGCGGATTCCCGAGGTGCACTTCATGCACGAGGCGCGCTACCGCGGCGCGAAGCTCGTCGTGAT
Source organism: Myxococcaceae bacterium (assembly GCA_905339255.1). Lineage (GTDB taxonomy): Bacteria > Myxococcota_A > UBA9160 > UBA9160 > UBA9160 > MYXO. The sequence continues at coordinate 11,453 of CAJPFO010000066.1, read as the reverse complement.
TGCCCCCGACCTGAGCGCGACCGCGATCCACGCCGACCTCTGGATCCCGCTTCGTCCGGAAACCGACGCCGCGTTCGGTCTCGCCGTCGCGAGAATCCTCGTCGAGGAGGGCCGCTACGACGCGGCTTACGTCCGCGAGCAGACCGACCTTCCGCTCCTCGTCCGCGACGATACGAAGCGTTTCCTTCGCGAGTCCGACGTCGAGCCCGACGGGCGCGAGGACTGCTTCTATTTCTTCGACGAGACGACTGCGAAGATCGCCCCCGCAGCCGGCTCCGAGGGTGATCGCGGCCGCTCGCTCGCGCTCGGCGAAGCGAAGCCCGCTCTGGAAGGCCGCTTCGCCGTCGTTCTCCGGGACGGGACGAAGACCTTCGTGCGGCCCGTCTTCGAACGCCTCCGTGAACGGCTCGCGGAGTACGACGAGTCGCGAGCGAGCGCGATCACCGGCGTCTCGGGTTCCGTCATCCGACGCTTCGCCCTCGAGCTCGCCGCGGCCGGGACGGCGATGATCAATGCGTGCTGGGGTGCGTGCAAGCACCATCACAGCGATCTCTTCCAGCGCGCGATGATCCTGCTCATGGCGCTCACCGGAAACCAGGGCAAGCCCGGCGGCGGGCTTCGCGTCGCGGCGTGGTGGGGGCTCGACGGTCTCGACGCCATGACGACCGCGGGGCCGGGCCTCCTCGAGATCCTCCGCATCCTTCCGAAAGCCGTCCGCGGTCTCACGGCGCGCGACTACGAGGAGATCTTCACGCGCTACGGCGAGGCGCAGCCGAACGCACCGCTCATGCCCTTCCTCTACGTTCACGGGGGCTACCGCGAAGCATGGTCGGATCCCGAGCAGATCGATCCCGCGCTCCCGCGCGGAATCGACGACTACGTCCGCCTCGCGATCGAGCGCGGCTGGACGAAGGTTCACCCCGCCCCCGATCGGACCCCGAAGGCATACGTCTTCACCGGATCGAACCCGCTGCGACGCTGGCCGGCCCCGAGGATTGCCCGCGAGAAGCTCTGGCCGAAGCTCGATCTCGTCGTCGCCGTGAACTTCCGGATGAGCACGTCGGCCTGGCATGCCGACTACGTCCTCCCCGCCGCGGGCTACTACGAGAAGCACGGCATCAAGTACGCGCAAAGCTACCTTCCGTACATCGTGCTCTCCGATCGAGCCGTGCTCCCGCTCGGCGAGTCGAAGAGCGAATGGGAGATCTTCGGCAGGCTCACCGAGCGCGTGGCCGAGCGCGCGAGGGAGCGCGGAATCGGCCCGGTCCGAGGCTTCCGGGACCGTCCCCTCGACCTCGGAACGGTCTACGACCGATTCACGAGCGGGGGCCGCTTCGATCCGCACGATCCGAACGACCCCGTCGAGCTGATCGACGACATCATGCGCGCGAGTCCGAGCGTGGGAAGGATCTCGGGAAAGGAGGCGCTGCGGCTCGGCGCGGTGCGGATCGTCGGCCCCGCGCGGCCCACGCCGATCTACGCGACCTACAGCGACTACGACCCGAACGACACGCATTGGCCGCATCGCTGGTTCGTCGAGGGCAAACAGCCCTGGCCGACCCTCACCGGCCGCCAGCAGTTCTACATCGATCACGATTGGTATCTCGAGGCCGGCGAGGAGCTCCCGCTCCACAAGGAGCACCCGCAATCCGATCCGCGCTTCCCACTGCGGATCAATGGCGGGCACACGCGATGGAGCATCCACGCGATCTGGCGCGACCACGATCTCCTGCTCCGCCTGCAACGCGGCGAGCCGGTCTGCTTCCTCTCGCCGGTCGACTGTGCGCCACGCGAAATCTCGGACGGCGATCGCGTTCGCGTCTACAACGACGCGGGCGCCTTCGTGGCGATGGCCAAGCCGTCGGCGCGCGTGCGCCCCGGACAAGTGATCATCTACCACGCCTGGGAGCCGTACCAGTTCCGGGGCTGGAAGGGACAGCAGGAGCCCGTCGTCGCCCCGTGGAAGCCGATCCATCTCGCAGGGGGCTACGGGCAGCTCCACTACCGGATGTTCTACGGGTCCCCCGGCCACGCCCCGCGTGGCGCTCCCGTCGAGGTCGAGCGCACCTCGTAGCACGAGCTCGGATCGCCGCGAAGTCTCGATGACGCACGCGCGTGCGCGGAGGGCGACCCACCGGGTCGCCCCTACCGTTGCCACGGAGGGCGATCCGACGATCGTCCGCGGCGGCCCATGGCGGCGGGCGATCCGACGATCGCCCGCGGCGTCCCATGGCGGCGGGCGCCCCGCCGCTCGCCCGCGGCGTTCATCTGGACAATCCCCGTGTCGTGGCGTCCGGCGAGGAACGATGGGTTGATCTCATTCTCGTGTAGGGGCGACCCGGTGGGTCGCCCCTCTGCCCCGCGACCTCGAATCCCGGGTTCGCGCCCCACGAGACCGACACGACCCGTCTCGAATCGATCTCCTAGCCGTAGAGCGGCGGCTTCTTGCCGATCCACGGCCGCGCCGCTTCGAGCTGCCCCGCGAGGCGGAAGAGCGTTGCCTCGTCGCCATAGCGCGCGGCGAACTGCATTCCGAGCGGACGCCCGTCCGAGCTCGAAGCGAGCGGAACCGACATCGCCGGCTGGCCGCTCATGTTGAAAGGCGCCGTGAACGGAAACGACTCCGCCTGGCGCTGGTTGAGAACGCTCGGGTCGGGGGCGAGCGGATCGATGTGACCGATCTTCGGCGGCGGCGTGCCCTTGACCGGAGTCAGGTACACGTCGAACTCCTCGAAGAGCGACGCCACGTCGCGAACGAGCTTGTGCAGCAGCCGGAGTCCTCTCATGAGCTGCTCTCCCGGAACGGTCCGGCCACGGCGCACGATCGACCACGTGAGCGGCTCGAGCTCGTCTTCTCGAAGCTCGCGCCCGAGGCGCTCCTCGATCTCCGCGACCCGCGCCGCGGCATCGGCCGAGCCCGCCGGCGCGTACGCCAGATAGAGGAGCGCCTGGTTGAGCGGCAGCGAGCGCTCCTCGACCACGTGACCGAGCGATTCCAGGAGCTTCGCGGTCTCGACCACGGCGGCCTTCACCTCGGGATGGAGAAGCCTTCCGTCGGGTCGTTCGGTCGAGAACGCGATGCGGAGGCTCCCGGGATCGCGGCCGACCTCTTCGAGATAGGAACGCTCCTTCCGAGGCGCCGCCCACGGGGCGCGCTTCTCGGGATACCCCGTGGCGTCGAGAAGCGCCGCGCTATCGCGAACGGTCCGGCTCACGCAGTGGTGCACCGAGAGCGGAAGCGCGCGCATCACGTCCTCGGGCTGCCAGGGATTGCGATCGCGCGAGATCTTGAGACCAAAGAGCCCGCAGCACGAGGCCGGGATCCGGATCGAGCCGAGACCGTCTGAAGCGTGCGCCATCGGCACCATCCCCGACGCCACGGCCGCTGCGGCGCCGCCGCTCGATCCCCCCGCGATGTGCTCGGGGTTCCAGGGATTGCGACAGGGCCCGAAGAGGCGGCCTTCGGTCGTCCCCGTGATCCCGAACTCGGGCGTGTTGGTCTTGCCAAAGAGCACGAGCCCCGCACCGCGCTGGCGGCGAACGAGCTCGGCATCGGCCTCGGGGATGCGGTCGCGAAGCGCGACGCTTCCGTCGGTGCGCGGCCAACCGGCAACGTCGAGGTTCAGGTCCTTCACCAGGAAGGGAACTCCGGCGAGTGGACCGCTCGGAAGCGTCTGCGCTGCGACGCGGCGCGCTTCGTCGTACGCGCGGTGGATGACGGCATTGAGCTTCGGGTTCCAGCGCTCGACGCGTTCGATCGCCGCCTCGAGCACTTCGAGAGCCGAGAGCTCGCGGTGGCGGATCTTCTCGGCGAGGGCGATGGCGTCGAACGAAGCGTACTCGGCGAATCCCATGGGGCACCTCCGGAACCCGTCAGCGTAGAGCGCGGTAGCGCTTCGGGGAAGACTGCGAGCGGTCGTCTCCGTGCCTCGGAGACGCAGCAGGCGGCGAGCGGCTTTCCCCCGAAACCGTTCCCACCACGCCCGCGAAGGCGGGCCGAGTCGCGCCCACCCCCGCGCCGCCGCTCGCTCCGGGATCCAGCCACCGGACCGAGACCGAGTCGATCGGTCGCACCCGACCGTGGGGTGTCCTTCCGGTCGTGTCGCGGTGCGGCTTCGGCTTCCGAAGCCTCCGGCGATTCGTGTATGCTACGGCTCTTGGTGTCGCATCCCCGCAGCACGCCGGCTCCTGCAGCGCTCGATGCTCACGATCGTGCCGGGCTCCTCACGCGCCTCGAGCAGGGCGAGTACGACTGCCTCGTCGTCGGAGGCGGCATCACCGGCGCCGGGATCGCGCGTGAAGCATCGCGTCGCGGGCTTCGCGTCGCGCTCGTCGAGGCCGAGGACTTCGCCGCAGGAACGTCGGGTCGATCCTCGAAGCTCGTCCATGGAGGGCTCCGCTACCTCGCTCTCGGCGAGGTCTCGCTGGTTCGCGAGACGGCGCTCGAGAGGCGGCACGTCCACGCCCTCGCGAAGCATCTCGCCGAGCCGTGCTGGATGATCGTTCCGGTGCGGTCGCGCGCCGGACTCTTGAAGTTCCGCGCGGGACTCCTCACCTACGAGAAGCTCGGCTCCGTGGACGAGGCGGATCGGCATCGATCGTGGGGGATCGCCGAGCTCGAGCGGAGCGAGCCCCTGCTGCGCCGCGATCACACTCCCTTCGCCTGCTGTTATCGCGAGTACCTGACCGAGGACGCGAGGCTCGTTCTTGCGAACCTGCGCGACGCCCGCCGTCACGGCGCCGAGATCGCGAACCACTTGCGGGTCGAGGCGATCGACGTCGAAGACTCGCGCGCCCGTGCAGCGATGCTCCGCTGCCGCCTCACGGGAACCGAGATCCGGGTGAAGGCGAAGGTCATCGTGAACGCAGCGGGGCCCTGGGTCGAGGCCATCCGCCGGCTCGAAGATCCGGCTGCTCCGTCGCTCCTGCACCTCTCGAAGGGCGTGCACGTCGTGCTTCCGGCCGAACGACTGCCGATCGCGAACGTGGTCGTCTTCGGCGCTTCCGACAAGCGCTCGCTCTTCGCGGTGCCGCGCGGCGACGTCGTCTACGTGGGAACGACCGACACCTCGTACACGGGCGGGACCGACGTCTGGCCGACGATCGATCGACACGATGTCGAGTACCTTCTCGATCCGCTCGCTCGGTTCTTCGACGTCGAGCCGGTCCGTCCCGAGGAGTGCGTCGGCGCATGGAGCGGGCTTCGTCCGCTGATCGCGCAGGCGGGAAAGCCGCCGGCCGAGATCTCGCGCCGCGACGAAGTCTGGATCGGCCCCGCCGGCGTGATCACGATCGCCGGTGGAAAGCTCACGGGGCATCGGAAGATGGCCGCGACGGTGGTGGCGCAGGTTGCGGCTGCGCTCGATCGCACCCTCGCCGATCCGGATCCCGAGGCGCCTCTTCCGGGAGGCGATTTCGCCGGAGAGATCGAAGTGCTCGCGAGCTCGCTGCGGGCCGCCTTCGGACTCGATCCGCTCGGCGCAGGGAGGCTCGCGAGGCTCTACGGTTCGGAGGCCGCCGCGGTCGCCGAACGAGGCGCAAAGCCGGTTCTGCCGGGGGGCAGGGTCCTCGAGGGTGAGGTGCGCTGGTCGATCGAAGAAGAGGCTGCGGCGACCGTCTGCGACGTCCTCTACCGCAGGACCCGCGCCGCACTCTACGAACCGGCCGAGCGCGAAGCGCTCGTCGTGCCGATCGCCGACCGGATGGCGGAGCGCTTCGCATGGAGCCCGGCTCGCCGGGAGCGGGAGATCGAGTCGGTCCGCGAGCGGCTCGCCGCCGAGCTCGCGTTCCGCAACCCGCCCGGAGCTTGAGCGGATCCCGCTCGCCGGGATCTCCGGCTGACGCGCTGCGAGCGCTCGGGCATGCTTTGCGCGTGACTCGACCCGATGCGATCGGCTCGCAGATCCTCGCGATCGTCTCCGATCGGCTCGGAGACGTCGTCTTCTGCACACCGGCCTTCCGCCTGCTGCGCGAGTCGGCACCACGCGCGAGGATCGACGTGGTCGTGCAAAGCGAGGCCGCCGGGCAGGTGCTTCGCGGAAACCCGTGCATCGACCGGGTGCTCCGCCCGGACGCGCGCTCGCTTCGCGAACGAGCGACTCGCTACGACGTCGTCCTCGACTTCAAGGACAACCGGGTCTCGCGCGAGATCACGTCCCGGCTCGGGGCGCCGGCGGTGGTCGCCCTGCGCGAGGGCTCGGGGCACGAGGTCGAGCGCGCGCTCTCGGTCGTCGAGCACGCGCTCGGCGTGACGCGAGGCGATGCGCCTCGGTGCTACGAGATCCATCCCTCGCGGGAGGACGACGCGCGCGCAGCCGAACTCCTCGCCGCGGCCGGCGTCCGTCCCGCCGACGTGCTGCTCGGCTGTCATGCCGGCTGCAATCGTGCTGCGCGGCGCGGCTGGCGTTTCTGGCGGACCGCCTCGCATCCGAAGGCATGGCCCCTCGATCGTTTCGTGGCATTCGCCAGCGGGCTCGCCGATTCGCGGCCGGAGATCCGGCTCGTACTCACCGGAAGCGCGGGAGAACGCGACGTGGCGCGCCGGCTGCTTCGTGCCGCCCCGCGCTCGATCGACCTCGTCGGAAGGACCTCGGTCGGAGAGCTCTACTGCGTGTTGCAGCGCCTGCGCGCCTTCGTCACCTCGGATACCGGTCCGCTCCACGTCGCGTGCGCGGCCGGCGTGCCACTCGTGGCGCTCTTCGGCGCGACGCCGGTCGCGCGCTTCGGCCCGTGGCCTCCGCAGCAGGATCGGAGGGTGCTCCACGCCGAGCCGCTCTCGGAGCTTTCCGTCGAGGCGGTCCGGGATGCGACCCTCGCCGCGATCGAGAACGGGCGGGGCGAGCGGCCAGCCTAGAGAGGCGGCGCAGCTTGCGGCGTTCCGTCCGCGCGAAGCGGGGGAAGATCCTCGACTCGCGTTCCGTCGGCCCCGAACACGCCGCTGCAACCCGCGAGCGCGCCCTGCCGCGGCGCCATCAGCACGACGAAACGCTCCGGGGGCTGCGCAAGGGCGGCCGAGTAGATGCGCGCTGCCGCACTACAGTCGGGAACGCCGGGCTGTCGCTGCGAGCAGAAGACGACGGGCGTCTCCGCGGGAAGCGATCCCGCCGAGAGGAAGCCTGCGCCGATCTCGTCCGACCGGGCGGCAGGCTCGAGCTGGCGAAGGAGATCGGCGATCTTTCCGGCCGGGAGAACCAGCGCGGCCTCGCAGCCCACGTCGCGAAGCTCGGTCGTTCCGGGCGCCGACGACGCTTCGGCGAGAAGCGCCCTCCCCTCCCGCGCGAGCGTGAGGATCTTCTGCCCCTGCTCCGTCCGGAGGAACAGGAACATCCCGACGCCGCCGAGAAGCAGCAGCACGGCGCCGAGGCCGAGCACGAAGTAGACGAGCGTGACGATGGGCGAGCGCGACCTTTCGCCGGATGCGGGCTCCATGCACCGGAGGGTGTCACAGGGCCCGTGCCGTGCGCCAACGGCTACGGGGTCTCGGCGGCGTAGGGGGGAGCCGGGTCGTACTGGATGTAGCGTTGCACGAGTCGCGCGGTCGGCGGATCGAAGAGCTGCCCGACGAGCCAGAGCGCCATGTCGATCCCCGCGGAGACGCCGGCGGCGGTGACGAGGTTTCCATCGCGCACGTAGCGGACGTCGTCGAGCACCGTGGCCTCACTCGCTCGCTCGCGAAGGGGTGCCACGAAGGACCAATGTGTCGTGATGCGGCGTCCGGCGACGAGGCCGGCGCCGTGGAGGACGAGCGATCCCGTGCATACGCTCGTGACCCATCGGCATCGGGAAGCGACCTCGCGAAGCCAGCCGGTGAGCACGGCGTTGTCGACTTCGCGGCGGGTCCCCTGGCCGCCCGGAACGAGGACGACGTCGAGGGCAGGCGCATCGGCGAAGGCGTGGTCCGCGAGAACGCGCAGGCCCTTGGCCGAACGGATCGCCTCCGGCCGCTCGGAGATCGTCACGACGCGAAGCGCGCCCGGTCGGAGCATCGCGGCGGCCGCGAAGACCTCGTAGGGACCGACGAAGTCGAGTTCTTCGGCTCCGTCGAAGACGACGATCCCGACGGTGACCGTCACGACATCCTCCGCGCACACGCCACCCGCTGCGCCGGTCGTCCGGCGCGCCCGGTCTCGAATGCCGGGCGGCGCTATTCGACGACGATCGTACCCCGGATCTGGTACTGCGGATTGTCCATGTCGGCGAGGTTTCCGAACATGCGGGCTTCGAAGGGATACGTCCCGGGCTGGAGCGCGCACGGGAAGACCACGTCCTCGGCGTCGCTCTTCATGGGAATCGATTCGATCCCGTCGGCCACGTACTGCCAGTCGGGGCGGAGCGGCTCTTTGCAGGTGAGCTTGCCCTTGATGCCCGACGGGAAGTGGACGACCGCCATGAGCCCGCTCCCCGAATCGTTCGCGAAGGTCACGGTTCCGCCGGCCTTGACGCGCGCGGTCGACGGCATGAGCGAGGCGTCGTTGATCTGGACGATCTGATGCTCGCGCGCCGGCCGCTCGGCGGTCTTGGTGTCGAACGTCGGGTCCGTCTGCGCGCAGGCCGTGGCCAGCCCGAGGGCTGCGAGGCCGAGTCCGAAGCGATTCATGGGCGTCCTCCTCTCGGCCGTATCGGCAGGCCGGCGGCGGAAAGGAAGGGCGAGGCGCCCCCCCGGCGCCAGCCAGCCCGGCCTCCCCGCCCCGGCATTGTCGCCGACCCGAGCGGAGAATTTCAAGGAAAACAAAGGGGTCCGGCCGCCTCTTTCCGGTCTTCTGCGAGCCGGCTGGCCTGCCCCGAGAAGCCGCTACGCTCCGCCCGCAGCCACGCGGCGAGGGAGCAGAGCCGATGCGAGCCGGACCCGCAGTCGAGACGAGCGGACTCGAGCCCTCGACCGAACGCGTGGCCTCGATGCTCGTCGAGCGGCGCCCGCGGTGACGATCCCGCCCTTCCGTCGCGGCCTCCACGACCTCGGTCGCGGCTGCTTCGCATGGCTCCAGCCCGACGGCGGCTGGGGGTGGAGCAACGCGGGCCTCGTGACCGACTCGGGCGAATCGCTTCTCGTCGACACGCTCTTCGACGAGCGGCTCACGGCCGAGATGCTCGAAGCGATGCGACGCGCCACACCCGCGGCGGCGCGGATCGGAACGCTCGTGAACACCCACGCCAACGGCGACCATTGCTATGGCAACGCGCTCGTCGAGGGCGCCACGATCGTGGCCTCCGAGGCGAGTGCAAAGGAAATGGACGAGTTTCCGCCCGAGCGGATGGCCGCCATTCTCGCGAACGCCTCGAAGCTCGGGGCGGGCGGCGAGTTCTTCGCGCGTTGCTTCTCGCCCTTTGCCTTCGAGGGGATCCGCCACGTCGCGCCGACGGAGACCTTCCGGGGCGAGCAGATCCGCTTCGTCGGTGACAAGGAGGTTCGGCTCCTCGAAGTCGGACCGGCGCATACTCGAGGCGACACGCTCGTCCACGTGCCGTCGGATCGGGTCGTGTTCACGGGAGACATCCTCTTCATCGAGGGCACCCCGATCGTCTGGGCGGGCCCGGTCGGCAACTGGATCACCGCCTGCGAGCGGATCGCTGCGCTCGACGTCGAGGTCGTCGTTCCCGGACATGGGCCGGCGTGCCGGCCCGCGCGAGCGCTCGAAGTGCGGGACTACCTGATCCACGTCCGTGACGAAGCGCGCACGCGATTCGACGCAGGCCTTTCCGCGAGCGACGCGGCTCGCGATCTGCCGCTCGGCCGTCATGCGAGCTTGCGCGATGCCGAGCGCATCGCAGTGAACGTCCACACCCTCTATCGCGAGTTCAGCGGATGGACACTTCCAGACTCGAACCCGATCGAGCTCTTCGCGCTCATGGGCGAGCTGGCGCGTCGATGAAGGGAACGCCACTCGCCGCGAGCTGTGCCTCGTCGTGCGAGACGAGAACGGAGAGCCCCGCCTCGTCACGCAGTGCGCGCAACCAGGGCCGGAGTTCGGCGAGCCTCGCGGCCGATTCGGGCACGACGAGCAGACTGTAGAGCGGCGGCTTCGGGACGTCGTGATCGATCCCCGCAACGTGGTTCACGATGTCGCCGGCGAGGACGAAGCCCCGCGCCGAGGCGCCTTCTCCGACGCGCGCCACGACGATCTGGCTTCCGGGCGTGTGACCACCCGCGTCGATCAAGAAGACCCCGGGAAAGCCCGGAAGCGGCGCCAGCGCCTCTGCCGGGAGCGTGGCGACCTCGATGCACGGCGCCTCGCCGTCGCCGAGCCGGACCGACGAAAGCAGCTCCCGGCCAGGCCTCGTCGTGTGGTTCGAGCGCCGATCCTGCGCCTGCGTCATGAGCGCTCGTAGTGGACGCTTTCGCGCTCGACACAGCGCCGCGACACCTCCGACATGATCCGAGTGCAGATGCGTGAAGACGATCGCCTCGACCCGATCGGCTGCATCGCCGAGGAGATCGACGGCTGCGGCGTGGGGCTCGATCGGCTCGCCCCCCGAGAGGATCTGGATGGGCAGTCCGAACTCGCGCGCGGCCTCGGGTTCCATCCCGGCATCGACGAGCAGGATGCGGCCATCGGCCCACTCGAGGACGAAGGAGGGATGGCTCATCACATACGGAGCGCCGGGTTCGGGATCGCGATCGGAGTCGAGAACGGCATCTCGAGGCATCGGCTGGCTCGCCGTGTTCGCGATCGAGATGCGGATCGGCCCCTCGCCGGAGGCGACGGCGCGCAGCACCTCCTCCGGTGCGGGAAGTCGGGCGTGCTCGGAGTCGACCGCGCGATGCGCGAGCCAGAGCGAGATCGCCGCCGCCGCGAGCGAGACGAAGGCGATCGCGAGCAGGCCGCGGATCAGGAGCCCCCTCATGCCCCTCCTCTGTCGCACGCGCTCACGAGCCGAGCGCCGGCAGGATCGACCCGGCGAGAGCTCCGACGCGCCCCGGTGGCGAGCCCCGTCGTCCTCCCCCAAGGACGCGCGGGGCGGAGCTCCACCGGTCCATCATCGCATGCCCGCAAGATTTCGCGGCCCCTCCCTGGATCGGGATCCGGCCCCGGGTCCGCATCCGGACGCCGACCGACACCGCACATTTGCGTGTAGCGGGACGCGGCGGGCCGATTCTGCGCCGGATCCGGCCGGCCTCGGCCCGGCCGCCCGACTCGGCGTGCGAGCGACGCAAGCACCTCCGACCGGCGCATCGTCCGGCGGGGCGGGCGCGCCCCGTGCCGGCGGAGGAGATCCCGAGCCCGTGGAGAGACGTCCGATCTTGCGCAGCTCGCCAGGAGGCGCTTCCGGATCGACCGCCACGAAGGACGTCCGGCGGGCGGCGACAGCGACCCTGCCGCGTGATGACTCTCAAGGCTCCTCGGGAGCCCCGTGCGAGTCGGCGGACGACGCATGCCCTTGCCTCTTCGCGCCGGCGCTGCCGAGGCCGAGCAACCCGGCGAGGACGAGCAGCGCTGACGAAGGCTCCGGAATTG
>CAJPFO010000065.1 GCA_905339255.1 Myxococcaceae bacterium | reverse complement strand
TGAGCTTCTGGGCGCAGGCCGACACGCGCGCCGAGGCCGTCGCGCTCGCGAATGCGCTTGGCGACCTCGGGCTCGGCGCGCTCGACGACCTCGACCCGCAAGCGCGCGCCGCGATCGCGAACTTCGCGCTGCCGCCGCCCTGAACGTCGGGCCGAATCTCCGCTGGAAGCGCCTCGGGGGTGCGCGCCTCGAAGCCGCCGTTCATGATCATGGGTGTGTACTGGAAATCCCGGAGTCGGATCACTGGACTCACGCTGCCCCAGGTTTCCCGGAGCTCGATGCCCCCGACGAGACCGTGACAATCGGATCGGCAGAGAAGTTCCTACCCGTCGGAGTCCATCGCGGGGGCGGGGCGGGGCCTGGATTTCCGGCGACCGCGTCACCATGCGCAGCGGGCGTTGCCCCAGCGCCGGCACGAGACTATTCTGGTCAGGTGCGCCGCACTGCCGCCGTCGCCGAGCTCAAGGCCCAACTGAGCCGCTTTCTCCGCCGTGTGAAGGCGGGAGACGAGGTGCTCGTCACCGATCGGGGCGTGCCGGTCGCACGCATCGTCCCCGTCGGCAGCCGGACGGAGGCCGTGGAGGCGCTGCGCGACCTCGAGCGCCAGGGCCTCGTGAAGCTGGGAAGCGGGCGTCTCCCGGCGGGTCTGCTGCGCGGCCGGCGGCCCCGCGATCCGAGCGCCTCGGTGCGTCGAGCCGTCTCCGAGGATCGCGACGAGAGCGCGTGAGGTTCTGGGACACTTCGGCGATCGTTCCGCTCCTCGTCTCCGAGCCCCGGAGCGCGACGGCGAGACAGTTGGCGGCCGACGATCCCGGCATCATCGTCTGGTGGGCCGCCCGAACCGAATGCGTCTCGGCTCTCACGCGACGCCGTCGCGAGGGCGTGCTCACGGCCGCCGGCGAGCGCGCGGCGCGGAGAATCCTCGTGCTTCTCGCAGCCGAATGGTCGGAGGTCTTGCCCGGGGACGGCGTTCGCGAACGAGCGGAGCGGCTGCTCTCGACGCATTCGCTCCGCGCCGCAGACGCATTCCAGCTCGCCGCTGCCCTTCTCTGGAGCCGCGGCGACACGCAGGGACTGGAGCTCGTCTGCCTCGATTCACGGTTGCGAGAGGCCGCGCTGCGCGAGGGATTCCGTCCGCTGCCCGACTGACGGGACTGCGAAGGCGCGCTCCCACCGCGCCCTGCTCAGCCCGCGCGCCGTCGTCGGTCCGATCGACTCGATCGCCTCGCCGGTCCATGCGCCCTGCTCGGCAGGTCACGATCGCGAGGCACGAGACGCGAGCCGAGCCTGGCCGTTCTGCCTCTGATCAGATATGATAATCCACGATGGCGAAACTGAGCCCGACGCTTCGGCAGGTGCTGGCATCGGCTGCCCGGCTGCAAGAGGTCGTTCCGGACACCGTGCTCGTCGGAGGCTCTGCCGCCGCTCTGCACGCCGGACACCGTGACTCGTTCGATCACGACCACGTGCTGGCCGACCTCATCGACCGCTATCAAGAGGTACTCGAGGCGGTGGAGGCGACCGAGGGCTGGGCGACCTCGGTGCGCGCCTCGAAGCCGCCGTTCACGATCATGGGAAGCCTGGGTGGCGTCGAGGCCGGGCTTCGCCAGATGCGCCGGCAGCGACCGCTCGAGACCTGCGAGATCGAGCTCGGCGACGGTGCCGTGGTCGTCGCACCCACCGCAGCCGAGGCCTTGCGCGTGAAGGCCTATCTCGTGGTGCAACGCAACGTCGTGCGCGACTACCTCGATGTGGTGGCGCTGGTGGATCATCTCGGCGAAGACGCCGCCGTCGAAGTCCTCTCGAACATCGACACCTACTACGTCGATCGATCGGGCGAAGCGGGGTCCGTGCTCACCTCGCTCGTCGCCGCACTCGCCGATCCGCAGCCGCGCGACACCGACGTGACCCGCGAGCTGCCTCGCTACAAAGGGCTCGACGCGCGGTGGCACGAGTGGGAGGACGTCGTTGCCGCCTGCCGCGGGCTGGCGCTTCGCCTGGCTGGAGCCACCGGATGAGCGTGAAATTTCGCAACGTCGAAGCGTCGCCGGCCGACGACGTCCGCAGCTGGCCCTACGAGGCGCTCGTTGCCGTCGTCGACCGCGGCCTGGTCGCCGATTGGAAGCCGGTGTTCGACGAGATCCGCCGGTCGCCCTGGGGTTCGGTCGCCCGCCGCGTGGAGCGCTACCTCTCCTACCGCGCGCGCGACGGCATCGGCGTCCTGTTCGCACTGGCGATCGAGCGCGCAAGGACCCGGTCCGACGAATCCGACCGGGCCGATGTCGCCGCCCAGATACGCGCCGCGGTCGAACGATCCGGACTCACGAACGCCCAGTTCGCCGAACTCGTCGGCACGAGTGCCTCGCGGCTCAGCACCTATCTGAGCGGAAAGGTCACCCCGTCTGCCGCCCTCCTCCTGCGCATCGAGCGCGCGGCCTCGCGAAGCCCACTGCCGGATCGGAGCGGAAATGAGGCGCGAAGGAAGGGACCGGCCTGAGAACCTCGAGCAGGCCACCAACACCCTGCGGCGACACCAGATGGGGACCTCCGCGCTCGCCCAAGAGAACGCCTGCGGATGATCGGTTCGGATGCAGGAGCGCCCCGGGCGTACCGCCCGGGTCGCTCGTTCGAGGCGTACCCTCTCGTTGCAGGGTCCGCCAAGGCTCGCTTCGCGCTGGCGGCCGCAGTCTCGGGTGGAGGACAGGGGTGTGACGACCGGATCGTTGCGACTGCGCAAGGGGGACGTGCTCCTCGTCGTCGATGTGCAGAACGATTTCCTGCCGGGCGGCGCGCTGGCGGTGCCGGGCGGAGACGCCGTCATCCCGGTGCTGGACACTTGCGCGGAGAAGTTCGATCGCTGCGGACTGCCGGTGATCGCCTCGCGCGACTGGCACCCGGGCGATCACTGTTCGTTCCGCGAGCAGGGCGGGCCGTGGCCCGTGCATTGCGTCGCCGGCACGCACGGCGCGGAGCTCGCAGCGACGCTGGCGCTGCCGCGCGGCTCGGCGCTCGTCTCCAAGGCCACGGAGCGCGATCGCGACGCGTACTCGGCCTTCCAGGGCACCGATCTCGGCGAGCGACTGAAGCATCTGCACTGCCGGCGCCTGTTCATCGGTGGCCTCGCCACCGACTACTGCGTGCGGGCGACCGCGCTGGATGCGCTCGCCGCCGGCCTCGAGGTCATCGTGCTCGAGGATGCGGTCCGTGCCGTGGATGCCCACCCGGGCGATGGCGAGCGCGCACTTGCCGAGCTCGCCTCACGGGGTGCCCGGCTGGCGCGCCTCGACGAGGTGCACGGCGGATGAGCGCCGTCCCCGTCCTGATGACCGATCTCGACCAGCGGACGATGGCGCAGGCCTGCTTCACGGCTGCGCTCGACGCCTTCCGCGAGGCGGTCGACCCTCGGGCGCTCCACGAAGACGACGCGGAGGCCGCGGCATGGGTTGTTCCAAGACCTGAGGCACTCGGCGCCTCGCAAGCCACGCTACGTCCTGTATGGCCGTGGCCTCGAGAGTCGAGTCCTGATGGTCGGATTCACCGTACGGGGGAATCGAGGCCGAATCATCCCCGCTCGACCCGCGTCCCGGAAGGAGCGACGGATCTATGAAGCCCCTTCGTAACGCGAAGAGGCGAAGGCTGCAGGAGATCGGCGACCACGACGAGCGCGGGACGTCTCGTATCAGGCGCTGATCGAGCTGCTGCTCGCCGAGTCGCTCGAGCGCAAGAAGTGCCGCGCGACCTGACGGCCGACCCTGCCAGATCCTCGCGCAGCGCCTTCGCGCCGATCCGATCGCTCCGCACGACGCGCAGATCGCCGCCGGGAGCGAGGTGGCGACCCGGACGCCTCAACCGGGCGCCGGCGGGGGTCGATGGGAAGGGCGAGCTGGAACTTCGGCCCCGGAGGCCTCATGGAGCTCGTCCGGCCTTCCCCCGAGAGCGTCCCCTTCGTCGTGAGGGCGATGAAGACCGTCGCCACGGCGGCCGGCCCCCTCCATCCCGGCGCCCGGCGGCTCCTCGAGGCCGCCCAGGACTTCCTGGTGGGCCAGCGGCTGGATCTGGAAGGCCTCGCCCCCATCACGCCGGAGGAGCTGGCGCGGCACGTGTCGGGCGACGCCGTGCGCGCGCAGATCGTGCACGGGATGATCACACTCTCGCTGGTGGACGGGATCCCGCCCCGCGCGCAGACCGACGTGATGCACGCCTTCGCCCGCGCCCTCGGCGTGGACGACGGCGGCGTCGAGACCATCGAGAAGCTCGTCGACGGCCACCTGGCCACCTTCCGCTGGTGTTTCCTCCGGCGGGCTCACCTGCGGGACTTCGCCGCTTCCCAGCTCCGACAGGAAGGCATCCTCGCCACGATTCGTTCGGTGGCCACCACCTTCGGGATCACGGAGGATCCGAAGCTCGCCGCCCGCTACGCCGGGCTGGCCGATCTGCCCTCCGGGACCCTCGGACGCGAGCTCCACCTCTACTATCTGCGGAACCAGTTCCCCTGGCCCGGCCAGCGACGCGCGGCACCGGAGGCCATCGTCGCGCACGACGTGACCCACCTGCTCTCGGGCTACGGCACCGATCCCATCGGCGAGACCCTGGTCGCCGCGTTTACCGCCGGTACGCAGCGCGATGCGAGCCGCTTCTTCACGCCGCTCATCGGCCTCGTCATGTTCTCCACCGGTGTCCACGTGATCCCGAACCCCAACGTGCCGGCGATGCACGTGGACGCCTTCTCCCAGCCCGACGTCGCCAAGCGATGGTTTCGCGCCATCGAGCGCGGAAGCCGCGTCTCGAAGGACCTGACTCGCGACGTGGACTTCTGGTCGGTGGCGGCCGTGCCTCTCGACGAGCTCCGCCGTCGCTGGAACGTTGCGCCGGAATGAGCGCCGGGGAAGCTTCCCCGCGCGACTCGACCCTCCTCGACTTCGCTACGCGAAGAGGTCGCTCTCAGCCACCGCCTGCGAGAGCGCGCCGTCTTCCACGCGCCGTACGGGCGCGACCGCCGGGGGGCGCGCGCGATCAACCTCGTGGGGCGCTACCCTCGCGTGCTGCCCGACCCGCTCTCGCCGACGATGAACCCCTACGTGTTCTTCGAGATGGGCCGCGCATCCCCGTCGACGGGGTCTGCGCGACGATCCGCGAGTAGGGTCGAGGAAACCTCGGATGAACAAGCGGCTCCGGAAGAAGAAGCGCGTTGGCGAGTTCAAGGAGCTCGGCTTCGAGCTTCGCGCCGGCCTTCGCCCCGGATTGGTCGGCGTCGAGCTCGACGCGTTCTTGGATCGGCTCATCGACGTCGTCGAGGCGCGGAAGCTCGGCTTCGGCGGTGGCGCAGGGCGCGACGACGAGATCGACGGAGTCGTCACGCGCATGGGGCGCGGGAGTGCCACCGAGGACGACCGCGCCGCACTTGCTGCGTTCCTCGCGAGCGACGACGCCGTCGTTCGTCACGAGATCGGCGCGCTGCGCGACGCTTGGTATGGCCGGGACTGAGCGTGCTGCGCGCGGTGCTCACCCCGCCATCGCGAAGCACGACTTCTGGGTGGTGCTCCTGCACCTCGGGCTGCTTGGCGAGGAGTGCCGGAGCGCGCTCCTGCACCTCACGAAGAGGCTCACGGGATCGGCGGCTTGGAAGGGCGAGCGCCGCGACCGCCGCCCGGCGAGCAGCGCGAGACCCGCGCTGACGAGCACGAACGTGGAGGGCTCGGGGATCACGGTGCCGCTCAGCCGGAAAGCGGCGTCGGCATTCAGCGCGCGGTTCCCTCCGCCGCCCCAGAGGCTGCTGCCGACCTGCCGCGCGTTGTCGTTGGCGGGCGTGCCTGCGAAGGAAGACATGAGGATGCCCATGTCGTTGGAGAAGCTGCTGTGGATCGCGACGACCGACAGCCAGTACGTGCCGGGGTTCAGCACGAGGTTCCGGGCGGAGAGGTCCACGGAGGCCAGCGCAGTGAGCGTGCTCGACGTCCAGGGCGACGTGAGTGCGACCTGGTCGATCTGAATGTCTGCGCTGAGGACGTCGCCGCTCGCGGCGTTTGCTGCCGAGGGCTGGGCGCTGAAGATGTTCACCCGGAGCCCGGTGATCTGGCCGAATCCGATCGACGCGTTCGACGCAAAGAGCGCGGCGTTCCGAAGCCGACGACGCCGTCGAGCGCAGTCTGGATCAATCCGCCGCTCCTGGTCGACTCTCGAGGTTGCCCCACGAGCCGCGATCTCGACCCGACCCGAACCCTGGCTACCCCCGCTGCGGCCCGCTCGATCACCCCGCCCGGCGCCTCAGACTCGGAAATCACCCTCATGCCGTGAGACGCCAAATTCGCCAACCCTCTGTCTCACAAACGTTGACGCGCTCCGGGCGGTCTCTCCTCCGAGCGGGCCCGTCCGTCCGGATTCCAGGTAGAGTCGCTGACGCGAGGAGACTCGCTCCTCTCTTCTGAGGTGGAGTCCGTGAGGCTGGATTTGGTCGCCGAAGTTTACGCACCCCTCTCGCGGGCCTGGTACGGCGCGTCGATCGCCGGGTTTCTCGGCGCCGACCCCTCCCACATCATCGGTGAGCTCGCGCGCGGCAGCAGAGCCGCCGGAATGGCCGTAGACCCGACCCAGAGCGATGCCTGGCTGGCGCAGATCGGCATCCTGAAGTGCCAACTCCCGGGCCTCGACGGCTCGATCTTCTTCGAGTTCAACATCCCGCGCATGGGCCGGCGAGTCGATGTGGTGCTGCTCATCGGCGCGGTGGCATTCGTGGTCGAGTTCAAGGTCGGCTCGGACAGCTTCGATCGCGCCGCGATCGACCAGGTGTGGGACTACGCCCTGGACCTGAAGAACTTCCATGAGGCGAGCCATGCGGTGGTCATCGTGCCGGTGCTCGTCGCTACCGAGGCTTCCGCGTCGCCAAGCCGGTGTCTGGAGTTCGCAGAGGATGACGTGGCTCGGCCCTTGCGGTCCGTTCCCTCCAGTCTCCGCGCGACGATGGAGGCCGTGCTGGCCGCCGCCTCATCAGGCAGCCGGGACTGGTCGGGTTGGGCGCAAGCGCCCTACAGGCCGACGCCGACGATCGTCGAGGCCGCTCGGGCGCTCTACGCGAACC
>CAJPFO010000064.1 GCA_905339255.1 Myxococcaceae bacterium | reverse complement strand
AACATCTCCTATGCGCTCTCCGGCGAGCTGCTCGGCTACTGGCGCTTCTTCCCGTGCGCCGAGGGTTGGGGGCGCATCCCCGCCATGGGTTTCGCGGACGTGATCCGCTCGACACATCCCGAGGTGAGAGAGGGCACGCGCTGCTTCGGCTTCTACCCGATGGGGCGTCACCTCGTGATCCAGCCGGGCGCCGTCTCCGCCGCGCAGATCGTCGACGCCGCTCCGCACCGCGCCGGGCTCGCGCCCGCGTACGCGCAGTATCTGCCGACGACGGGGGACGTCGTCTACGCCGCCGAGCGCGAGGACCAGATCCTGCTGATGCGGGGCCTGTTCATGACGTCGTTCCTGGCCGACGACTTCCTGGCCGAGCAGGATTACGAGGGCGCGCGCTCCGTCCTGATCTCGAGCGCGTCGAGCAAGACCGGGATCGCGCTCGCCTTCCAGGTCAAGCAGAGCGGCCGCGTGCGCGCGATCGGGCTCACCTCACCGCGCAACGCGGCGTTCGTCCGCGAGCTCGGCTGCTACGACGAGGTCGTTCTGTACGACCAGGTCGCCTCGCTGCCGAAGGAGCCCGCGGTATTCGTCGACATGGCGGGCGACGGCGCGGTCACGGCCGCCGTACACCGGCACTTTGGCGACGCGCTCCGGTACGACTGCACGATCGGCGCCACGCACTGGTCGGCCGACCGCAAGAATCAGGGGCTCCCCGGGCCGAAGCCCGAGTTCTTCTTCGCGCCCGCGCAGATCGTGAAACGCACCAAGGAGTGGGGAGCGAAGGGCCTCGCGGAGCGCCTCGCCGCAGCCTGGACGAAGTTCTGCGACGCCAGCGATGCCTGGCTGCGCGTGGTGCGGAGTGAAGGGCGCGATGACGTAGAGCGCGTCTACCAGGAGGTGCTGAGCGGACGTACGAGCCCAGCCGACGGCCAGATCCTGTCCCCCTGAGGCCACGTACCCTTTCGCGGCACCGCCAGGTCCTACCCGCGTTCGGGTGTGTCCTCGCGCTCGATGAGAGGCCCACGAGGGCCACGCCAGTCCGACTCGACTCGCTCCGGTGGCTCGTGCTCGAATTGGCAGGCCTCCGCTGGCGCGCTCCGACGACCGCCGGGCGTCTGGCAACGCCCCCGACCCCCGGCACCCCGACTGGAGAATCCAGCACCGGGCCGTCCCTCTAAATTAGAACTAGCCCTCTAGTTCTGTTACTGTCCTGACGTGGCGTGGGGCAGTGCACCGCCGGTCTTCCCGCCTCTGCAGGAACGCAGCCGGGCGACCCTCGAGGCTCTCCTGCGCGCCGCCGAGTCGCTGCTCCTCGAACACTCCTTCGCCGACCTGAGCGTGACTCGCATCGTCCACGAAGCGGGCTCGTCGTCAGGTTCGTTCTACGCACGTTTCCGCGACAAGACCGCTCTCCTGCATGCGTTGCACCAGCGTTTCGTAGAGCGCGGCATCGCACTTGCGAGAACGCGGGTCTCGGCGCTCGGCAGCAAGACGCCTTCGATGGCCGAGCTCGCCAGCGTCGTAGTCGACTCCCTCGTTCGGATCTTTTCCGCGGAGCGCGGAGTGATCCGGGCAGTACTCGTAGAATCGCTGAAGGACGAAGCCTTCGCGGAGCGCGCCCGCGACTTCGTGACGACGGTATCCGAGCTCGCCGCCTCCAGGACCGACCGCTCGGACCGATCCGCCGCCCGCGCCGCCGCCGCGATCAGGGTCGGCGTGCTCACGGTCATGGCCGTTCTCGAGCAGGATCTCTTCTTCGGCTCCGCGTTGTCGACGATCCACGGACCGAGCGGCAGTGTCTCGAAGGGCGACCGCGATCGGTTGAGACGATTGTTCCTCGCTGCGGTCGCAATGGATTGACTCCTCTCGTCTCTGCACTCGCTCCGGCTCCATCTCCCGGAGGAACGATCGCCGACGATTTCGGCATGGAGGGCGGCTGATGGAACACACCCCCGAGTTTCTTTGCGACGGATTCGTATTCCCGGAAACGCCCCGCTGGCACAGGGGCTCCTTCTACTGCTGCAGCATCGACGAAGGGCTGATCTATCGAATCGAGCCGGACGGATCCAAGGCCTTGCTCGTCGAGATCGACGACATGGTCTCGGGCTTCTGCTTCCTCAGCCGAGACAGTGAGGCGATGGTCATCGCCTCCATTACCCAGAAGAAGCTCCTCGAGTGGGACGGCACTAACCTCCGCGAGTTCGCCGACGTCGCTTCGACGGGCTGCAACATGGTGAACGACATGGTTCGTACGGAGCGCGGAGACTGCTACGTCGGCAGCCTCAGCTTTCCGGTGGGAGCCAAAGGGCTCTTCGACCAGGTCCCGAGCCCGATCATTCGTGTGGACTCGCACGGAAACGTGTCGATCGCCGATGAGAAGGTGCTCTTCCCGAACGGTTTCGTCGTCACACCGGATGGCGCGACCCTGATCGTTGCGAGCACGGGCTGGTCGAACCTGCTCGCCTACGATCTCAAGGGAGACGGCTCCCTCTCGAACCGGCGGGTCTTCGCAACGATCCCAGGATCCGCACCGGATGGGATCTGCCTGGACGCGGAGGGGGCCGTGTGGGTCACGACCCACGAGAACGTCTACCGCGTCCTCGAAGGCGGCGAGATCACCGATCGGGTCGACATGGGTTCGCACAAGGCATCCGCATGCATGTTGGGTGGGGACGATCGGCGAACCTTGTTGATCACGGCCCCCCTCAGCCACGATCGCTCCGCCATAGGCGGGAAACGGTCGGGGCGTCTCTATACCGTGAGGGTCGACGTCCCCGGGGCGGGGCTCCCGTCCCTGTACTAGAAACGCGATCGGGTCGAATGCTGATGGCGGGGCGGACGGGACTCGAACCCGCAACTTCCGGCGTGACAGGCCGGTGCTCTAACCGATTGAACTACCGCCCCTCGAGGCCAGCGAGCACGGTGGATAGCCGATCAGCGAACCCCGTGCAAAACCGGCCGCCCTACATCGAGGCCGCCTGCATCTGCATCATGAGCCCCATGTCGCCTGCGATCTGGATCTTGCCCGACATGAAGGCCTGCATCGGATCGAGTTCTCCACGCCCCATCGCCTCGGCGTCGTCGTTCGCGACCGTGACGGTGGTGGTGGGCTCCGCCGGAACCGGGCCGGGGCCGAGCTTGAAGTCGACCTTCC
The DNA here is from genome assembly GCA_905339255.1 of Myxococcaceae bacterium. Lineage (GTDB taxonomy): Bacteria > Myxococcota_A > UBA9160 > UBA9160 > UBA9160 > MYXO. The sequence continues at coordinate 5,635 of CAJPFO010000064.1, read as the reverse complement.
AATCACCGCCGGCGCCTCCGGAAACGACCATCCTCACTACGCCGCGAAGCGCGCCGAGACGCTCGATCGCCTGCGGGTTCATCGGCCGCCCCGAGGGCCCCGCTCCGGCCTGCGCCGCGCCGGGCTGGAACATCGCCGCGGCCTGCTTCCCGAAGGCGCCGCCGCGCCCTTCCCAGAGGCAACCGCGCCAATCGTCGACGCTCTGGATCAGCGTGAACGCACACGCCTCGGCCGATCCGGGAGTGACCGAAAGCGTTCCGCGATCCATGTGGAAGATCCACTCTCCGCCGCCGGCTCCTTCGAGGCGGATGCCGAGCTTCACGTCGACGCTCTTCGCGGCCTCGGGAACCGGAGCCGCGGCGAACGCCTTCGGAAGCCATTGCTCGAAGAACTCGGCCGGCGGCGTGGACGACTGGGGAAGCGAGCTCATGACGCGACTCTCCTTGCGAACGTTGGGTGGACCGGCCCGATCTTATCGCAGCGAGGCCTCTGGGCGGGAGGCGGGCTCGATCTGGAGGAGACCCTTCACCTCGAACTCGACCTCCTCCTGCGACGGGCCGCCAGCGCCCACCGTGTCGCAGAGCAGCGATTCAGCGGGGTCGTTCGGGTCGAAGAGCCAGCGAACCGAGCTGATCCCGCGGCCCGCGAGAGCCGAGCTCACGCCATCGACCGAGAGCACATTGAGCGGGCTACCCGCAGGCAGGCTCGTACCGGGGTTGCGGAGCTTGAGACGGCACGAGCCGACCGGCTGATCGAGCGACTTCGACTGCTGCCCCTGCGAGAGGTAGACGAGACCGTCGTCGCCGGAGACGAGCGCCGTCTTCGTGAGGAAGATGGTTCCTGCTCCGAGCGCCGTGGCGCCGGGCTTGACCGTCGGATCCACCCCGTCCTGTCCGGGCGGAGGCGGATCGGCGTTCGCGACCATGGCCGTGGCCAGGACCGCAGCGAAGCATGCGAGCGTGCGCATCGGGCCCTCCTCGCCTTGCGGTGGACGTGGGCGCGGACGGGTTCGAACCGCCGACCCCCTCGGTGTAAGCGAGGTGCTCTCCCGGCTGAGCTACGCGCCCCGGGACGGGAGTCTAATTCACTCCCGCCGGTTGCTCGATGGTGGCCTCGGGCACGGGCGTCGCCGCCTCGTAGATACCCTCGATCGGGTGGTCGCCGTCACGCAGCAGCTGGCGGACGTCGCTCACGGCGAGCGCCCTCGAAAGCACCTCGTCCATGTGCTCGACGGGGACGATCTTCAGGTTCTTCTTGATGTGGCCCGGGATCTCCTTCAGATCCTTCTCGTTCTCTTTCGGGATCAGGATGGTGGTGATGCCGCCGCGGTGCGCCGCGATCATCTTCTCCTTGAGCCCCCCGATCGGCAGGACGCGACCACGAAGCGTGATCTCGCCGGTCATCGCGACGTTGGCGCGCACGGGAATCCGCGTGAGCGCGGAGGCGATCGCGGTCGCGATCGTGATCCCCGCCGACGGTCCGTCCTTCGGAATCGACCCCTCCGGAACGTGAATGTGGAGGTCGACCTTCGAGTAGAAGTCGGAGGTCAGGCCGAGCTGCTTCGCGCGGGAGCGGATGTACGAGAGCGCTGCGTTCGCGGACTCCTGCATCACCTCGCCGAGCCGTCCGGTGACGATCAACTTGCCCTTTCCAGGGGTCGCCGACACCTCCGTCTGCAGCAACTCACCGCCGGTCTCGGTGTAGGCGAGCCCCGTGCACACGCCGACGCGGTCCTCTTCTTCGGCCTGCCCGAAGCGATACCTCGGTACCCCGAGGTACTTGCGGACGGACGCGGGCGAGAGGCGCACGGGCTTGAACTTCTCGCCGGCCTTCGCCACCTCGCGGGCGACCTTGCGGCAGATCGAAGCCATCTCTCGCTCGAGGCTCCGCACGCCAGCCTCACGCGTGTAGTACCGGATCACCTCGAGGATCGCCGCGTCGGTGAACTCGAGCTGTCCCGGCTTGAGGCCGTTCGCTTCGGTCTGCTTCTTCGCCAGGAAGTCGCGTGCGATCCGGAGCTTCTCGCTCTCGACGTAGCCAGGGATCTGGATGATCTCCATGCGATCCTGGAGCGGCCGCGGGATCTGCGAGAGCACGTTCGCCGTGCACACGAACATCACTCGCGAGAGGTCGTAGTCGAGATCGAGGTAGTGGTCGTTGAAGCTGTGGTTCTGTTCGGGGTCGAGCACCTCGAGCAGTGCCGCCGACGGGTCCCCACGGAAGTCCATCGACATCTTGTCGATCTCGTCGAGCAGGAACACGGGGTTCCCCGACCCGGCCTTCTTCAAGCTCTGGATGACCTTTCCGGGAAGCGCCCCGATGTACGTCCGCCGGTGGCCGCGAATCTCGGCCTCGTCGCGAACACCGCCGAGCGAGACCCGGACGAAATCCCGCCCCGTCGCTCTCGCGATCGACTTGCCGAGCGAGGTCTTTCCGACTCCGGGAGGCCCGACCAGGCAGAGGATCGGCCCCTTCATCTTCTCGACGAGGCTCTGGACGGCCAGGTACTCGAGGATCCGCTCCTTCGGCTTCTCGAGCCCGTAGTGGTCCTCGTCGAGAACCCGCTCGGCCTCGTGGATGTCCTTCTTCTCGTCCTTGTAGGACTCCCACGGCACCGAGAGCAGCCAATCGATGTAGTTCCGGACGACCGTCGCCTCGGCGCTCATCGGCGACATCATCTTGAGCTTGCGGATCTCCTTCTTCGTCCGCTCGAGAGCCTCCTTCGGCATCTTCTTCTTCTTGAGGGTCTCCTCGAGCTCGTGGATCTCGTTCTTGAACTCGTCGCGCTCGCCGAGCTCCTTCTGGATCGCCCGCATCTGTTCGTTCAGGTAGTACTCTTTCTGCGAACGCTCCATCTGCTTCTTCACGCGGGTCCGGATCTTGCGCTCGACCTCGAGCACCTCGATCTCGGCCTGCATGAGCGAGAGCACCTCTTCGAGGCGCTGCGATGCCGACTCGAGCTCGAGCAGGCGCTGCCGATCCTCGAGCTTCAGGTTGAGGTGCGCGACGATCGTGTCCGCGAGCCGCGAAGGAGACTGGACGGACGTGATCGAGTTCAGGATCTCGGGCGGAACCTTGCGGTTCAGCTTCACGTAGTTCTCGAAGGTCGTGTGGATCGTCCGAACCAGCGCAGCGACCTCGACGCTCCGGTCGTCGCCGTCCGGAAGCACCTCGACCTCGCAGGTGTAGAACGGCTCCGATCGCACGAAGCGGGTGATCGCGGCCCGCGACTTGCCTTCGACCAACACCTTCACCGTGCCGTCGGGAAGCCGGAGCAGCTGGAGGATCGTTCCGAGCGTCCCGATCCGGTGGATGTCCTGCTCGCGAGGATCGTCGATCTTGTGGTCGCGCTGCGCGGCGAGCAGGAGCTCGCGGTCGCCCGCGGTCGCATCCTCGAGCGCCTTGATCGACTTCGGCCGCCCGACGAAGAGCGGGACGACCATGTGGGGGAACACCACGATGTCGCGCAGCGGAAGCAGCGCGACCGTGCGAGCCGTCCCTCGGGACTCCGGGTTCACGGCGTCGGAGCCCTCCTCGTCGTCTCGAAAGAACGCCATCGGATGCGTCTGCCTCCGTCTCCGCCCTCTATGCGGATTCCGCCTCCCGCTTGAAGACGAGGAGCGGCTGCTGCCCTCCCTCGATCACTTCCTCCGAGACGACGCATTCCTCGATGTCGTCCCGCGAAGGGATGTCGTACATGAGTTCGAGCATGGTGTGCTCGAGAATGGCCCGCAGCCCCCGAGCGCCCGACTTCCGCTTGAGCGCCTGCCTCGCCACCGCCCGCAGCGCCCCGTCGGTGAAGCGGAGCCTCACGTCCTCGAGCTCGAAGAGCTTCTGGTACTGGCGCGTGAGCGCGTTCTTGGGCCGGGTCAGGATCTCGATCAGCGCATCCTCGTCGAGCTCCTCGAGGGTCGCGACGACCGGAAGCCTCCCGACGAACTCCGGAATCATGCCGAAGCGCAGCAGGTCCTCGCTCTCGACCTCGCGCAAGATCTCGCCGAGCCGGCGGTCCGCACGGATCTGGATGTCTGCGTTGAAGCCCATCCCCTTCACACCGATCCGGCGCTCGACGATCTTCTCGAGCCCGCAGAACGCACCGCCGCAGATGAAGAGGATGTTCGAGGTGTCGATCTGCAGGAACTCCTGCTGGGGATGCTTGCGTCCGCCCTTCGGCGGGACGCTCGCCATGGTGCCCTCGATGATCTTGAGCAGCGCCTGCTGCACTCCCTCGCCGGAGACGTCTCGCGTGATCGAGGGGTTCTCGCCCTTGCGCGCGATCTTGTCGATCTAGTCGATGTAGATGATCCCGCGCTGGGCGCGCTCGACGTCGTAGTTCGCCGCCTGGAGCAGGTTCAGGATGATGTTCTCGACGTCTTCGCCGACGTAGCCGGCCTCGGTGAGCGTCGTCGCGTCGGCGATCGTGAACGGCACGTCGAGGATCCGGGCGAGCGTCTGCGCGAGCAGCGTCTTCCCCGTCCCGGTCGGGCCGAGCAGCAGGATGTTCGACTTCTGCAGCTCGACGTCGCCGACGAAGGACTGGCTCTCCACACGCCGGTAGTGATTGTGGACGGCGACCGAGAGGATCTTCTTCGCGCGCTCCTGGCCGACGACGTACTCGTCGAGCACCTTCTTGATCTCTCGCGGCTTCGGAACTCGCGAGGTGCGGGCGGTGACTTCCTCGCGTCCGTACTCCTCGGCGATGATGTCGTTGCAGAGCTCGATGCACTCGTCGCAGATGTAGACGGTCGGCCCCGCGATCAGCTTCTTGACCTCCTTCTGGCTCTTGCCGCAGAAGGAGCAGGAGAGATTCGCGTTGTCGTCCTTCTTCTTCATCCCGTCGCGCCTCCGTTTCCGCCCTTCGTGCCCTTGGAGGGAGCGGCCCCCTCGCGCCGCGACATCACGCGGTCGACGAGGCCGTAGCCGAGCGCGTCCTCTCCCGACATATAATAGTCCCGCTCCGTGTCCCGCGCGATCTCGTCGACCGGCCGCCCGGAATGTGCCGCGAGGATCTCGTTCATCCTCTGCTTCGTCTTCAGGATCTCCCGCGCCTGGATGTCGATGTCGGTTGCCTGTCCCTGAAACCCGCCCCAGGGCTGGTGGATCATGATCCTCGAGTTGGGAAGCGCAAAGCGCTTGCCGGTCGCGCCCGCCGCGAGGAGCACCGCCGCCATCGACGCCGCCATGCCGACGCACAGCGTCGAGATGTCGGGACGCACGTACTGCATCGTGTCGTAGATCGCGAGCCCCGCCGTCACCGAGCCGCCCGGGGAGTTGATGTACATGTGCACGTCCTTCTCGGGATCTTCGGCCTCGAGAAAGAGGAGCTGGGCGATGATGAGGTTGGCGACGTCGTCGTTGACCTCGCTGCCGAGGAAGACGATCCGGTCGCGGAGCAGCCTCGAGTAGATGTCGTAGGCGCGTTCGCCACGGTGGTCCTGCTCCACGACGATCGGAATGAGAGGCATCGGGTCTCCGTGGCTCGGGTCGTTTCGCCGGCCTAGGTGGCCGGCGCCTCCTCGATGCGGGCTTCCCGCACGAGGAGAGCGAGGGCCTTCTCGTCGAGGATCTGGACGCGCAGCGCCTCGAGCAGCTCGGCTTCCTGGTAGGCCTTGCGGAGCTTCGCCGGCTCGGCTCC
>CAJPFO010000063.1 GCA_905339255.1 Myxococcaceae bacterium | reverse complement strand
GTCCGTCAGATCGACGCGACCGATCGATTCGTAGAAGGCGGCGAAGCCGATCTTGCACGGCCGCACCCGAAGATCGCCGCCGAGGTGGTCGAAGATCGCTTGCGCGTCGAAGTCGCCCCAGATCGCCTTTCCGTCCTCGTACGGTGCGTCGGCGTGCTTGCGTCCGACCACGAGGTCGCTGAAGCCGTAGTTCTGCCGATAGATCGCGTGCATCACGGCTTCTTTCGGGCCGCCATAGAACATTTTGATGTCGAGACCGATCAGCTCGAAGACGTCGGCCAGCTCGTAGCCGACGCGCTGCCAGAGGTCGCGGTCGGCATCGCCCTGCCCGAGCAGCCGCAGGTCGTGCAACAGGCGGTAGGCGCGCATCCGGATCATCGCGGGGACGTCGTCGCCCTTGAGTTCCCCGACGAGCGGGTTCAGCACGACGCCCGTAAAGGCCCCCTCGCGCGTGAGGCGTTCGGCTCCTGCGACGAGCGCGTACTCGTGCGCACGGTGGAGTGGATTTCGCGTCTGGAACGCCAGCGCACGCTCCCACCCCCGATCGCGGATCAGCGCCCGGGTCATGCGCGGCGAGAGCATGTACTCGCCGTATTCGGGGTGGAGCGGTTGCGGAAGCGTCCGGATCCTGCCGCCGACGAGTCGGGCTCGCGGATCGCTCTCGACCGCACGCCCCCCCGGATGATCGAACCGATCCGTCCCGTAGACGGATTTCACGTACTTGTGCTTGTCGAAGTCGAAGACCTCGATCTCGTCGAGGACGGCGACGATCTCGCCCTGCTCGTTGCGGACGGCCGCCGACGCGCCGGGCGCAAGCCGCGCTGCCTCGGCGTCGGTCACGGGCAGCGAGAGCGGGATCGTCCAGGCGTAGCGGCGCCCGTCGCTGAGGACGACCCCCTCGTCGAGGACGCGATGCCAGGCCTCGGCCGTCATCGGCCCCAGGAGCGGCGAGAGCGCTCCGTCGGCGAGGCGGTAGACGGTCGAGAGGTCCGCTCGCGAGACGACGATCGACGGCAGCCGCTCGGCCGCCGCGACGAAGCTGCGCCTCTCCTTGAGCCGCACGCGGCGGTCGACGGGCGCCGCGAGCCCGCCGTGCACCGGAACCAGATCCTCGCTCGCCGCCGACTTCGCTCCGCTCATCGCTCGATCTCCTTTGCGTGTCGAGGTCACCAGACCGGCGCGAGCCCGTCACCTTCGTCGAAGAGCTGCCGGTCCCCGCCGCCGTCCATGCGGCGGATGCGGAGGAAATGGCGACCTTCGAGATCCGCCACGTAGACCACGTAGCGGCCGTCCGGCGACACCGTGGGATGTCGTTCGTCGCCCGTCTCCGGCGGCGCCTCGCCGATCGCGAGCTTGCCGGAGCCGTCGGGAAGCATCCTCCAGAGACGGTGGCCCACGGCGAGCGCGTGACTGTAGACGATCCATTGGCCGTCGGGCGAGAAGACGGGCTCGCGCCCCCTTGCGACGAGCTTCGGAGTGCCTTCGAGCGGCTGCAGCAGGGCGATCGCGGGTCGCCCTGCGGCGTCCCGGGTTTCGTAGACGAGCGCGCTGCCGTCGGGCGAGAAACGAGGCGAACCATCGCTCGGTCCCGGCGTGAGAGGCCGCGCTTCCCCCCCGGACGCGTTCGTGAGGAACAGACGGGACTCGAGCTTGTCGCGTGCTCCGGGCGGCGAGATCGACTCGACGTAGACGAGCCTTCCATCCGGCGCGCGCGTCGCCGAAGGGTGGTCGGCGTTGCCCTGCGTGAGGACCCGCACCTCTCCCGTCGCGAGATCGAGCTCCGAGATCTGTAGGTGATCGAAGCGAGCCGACGAAAAGAGCAACCGCCGGCGGTCGGCCGAGAACTCGAGCGGGGTGGCGCCGGGCGGGAGCGCATCCAGGTGCGTCCGTGTCTCGCCGCGAGGATCGAGCAGGCTCGGCTGGCCGAGCATCCCGACGTTCACGTCCTCGTCGCCCGCGAGCAAGCGCTGGAGCCGATCGAGCTTCGCCACGCCGGGCTTCGAAGCGGCCTCGCCCCGCGCCTCGCGCAGCCGCTCCGCGAGGTCCCGCGCCTTCTCCGATTCGAGGAAGATGAACGCGATCGGCTCGGCCGGAACTTCGTCGGGGCGCACGCGGGGTGCCTTCGGCGCGGCGCAGGCCGAAGCGATCGCGAGGGCGAGGGCGAGGCAGGCGACTCTCAAGCCGGGACCTCTCGAAGGGGATGGCCCCGGAACTCGCCGCCGTGTCCCGACCTCCGGAAAAGACCTCGCTCCGCTCGAAGGAGCTCACCCTCGACCACGGCCACGACGATGTGGTCTGCGTCGGGAAAGGGAAAGTCCGGGTGGGAAGCGAACGCCAGGTCGACGCTCGAGAAGTAGGCGCGAGCTCCGACGTGCGAGTGGTAGACGCCCGTGATCCGCTCGCCCACGGCCTCGGCGTCGCGTTCGATCCGCTCGTAGTCGAGGGGGTTCATGTGGAAGGCCGCCCGCCCATCGAAGGGATAAGTCGACGGTGCCGCCTCGTGCAGAAGGGTCATGTCGTTGCGACATCGGTGGAGCCTTCGGAAACGGGCCCGATCGTCCCCCGAGAGCAGGCCGCAGCATTCCTCGGGATGGCTTTCGCGCGCGTGACGGGAGATCTCATCGAGCAGCACGCTCGGGATCTCCACGGGCTCGAGCCCCGGATCTACCTCGACGCGATCGGGGTCCATGTGGGGCGAGTCGTCCAAGGCGCCGGCAACGTAGCAGGCGGGCGGGACTCCCGGGGGGTACCCTGATTCTGGTGGATTTCCTCTCGCTCCTGACGCTTCCCGGACGTCCCCTGTCGCGGCGCTGCCGGATTCCGGACGACCTCGAGGAGGTCACCTCGATCGGCCCGGAGGTGCCCTCGCGCGAGCTCGGCCTCTCGCACGGCGCAGTGCATCGCGTCTGGCTCGCGATCGAGGCCCTGTACCGAAGCGGGCTCTACCCGGCCGTCCAGGTCTGCATCCGGCGCCAGGGCCGTGTCGTCCTGCATCGCGCGCTCGGCCACTTGCGGGGCAATGCGCCCGGGTCGCCTCCCTCGGCCGAGCGCCCGCTCGCCGGAACCGGGACCCCCTTCCTGATCTACTCCGCCTCGAAAGCCGTGACGGCCATGGTGATCCACAAGCTCGACGAGCGGCGCCTCCTGCACCTCGACGACCGGGTCTGCGATTACATCCCCGAGTTCGCCGCACATGGCAAGCACTGGATCACGCTGCGACACGTCCTCGGCCATCGCGCCGGGATCCCGAACCTCCCGCCCGAGGCCCTCGACCTCGAGCTGCTCGGCACACCCGAGCGCGTCGTCGAGATCCTCTGCGAGGCCCGACCGGTCTCGCGCCCCGGGCTCCGGCTCGCATACCACGCCGTTACGGGGGGCTTCTTGCTCGGCGAGGTCGTTCGTCGCGTGACGGGGCAGGACATCCGCAGCGTGCTCCGCAAGGAGATCCTCGACCCGCTCGGGCTCCGCTGGATGAACTATGGAGTCGCACCCGAGCACGTCGGCGAGGTGGCCGAGGACGCCGTGACCGGACTGCCCGTCCCGCCTCCGATCTCGACACTGCTGCAACGCGCGCTCGGCGCGCCGATCGAACGGATCGTCGAGCTCGCGAACGACGCTCGTTTCCGGACGGGGATCATCCCGGCCGCGAACGTCGTGACGACCGCCGACGAGCTCTGCGCCTTCTATCAATGCCTGCTCGACGAAGGCGAGCTCGATGGAAGGCGAGCCTTCGAGGCGCGGACCGTGAGGCACGCCCTCGCAGAACAGGCGTACTGGGAGCTCGACCTGACGCTCGCGGTCCCGCTCCGCTACAGCAACGGTTTCATGCTCGGCGGCGATTGGGTGAGCCTGTTCGGGACCGACACGTCGCGAGCCTTCGGGCACCTCGGCTTCACCAACATCTTCAGTTGGGCCGATCCAGAGAGGCGGCTCGCCGTGGCACTGCTCACCAGTGGCAAGCCGATCCTGAACGTCGAGATCGTACGCGTGCTCGAGCTCATCCTCGCCGTGAACGACGCCTTCCCGAAGGTCGACCCGAGACGCCCGTAGCGGCGAGCGGCGCGACGATTCCGGCTTTCGCCCCGCAACCGTGTCCGGAGCGCCGCCCGATGCAACCGGCCGAGCGCGCTAGATGAAGTACATCCGCGCGTCCTCGTTCGCGCGGCGGACCGCCGAGCGCGCGGCATCGCGGCAAAGGCGCTCGATGGTGAACTCCGCAAGCGCGCCGCCGAGGCGCTCGGAAAGCGGCGCCCACAGGAATGCCGGCTGATGCGGCGACTCGGCGAGCGGAGGCCGTGTGCGCGCCCCGCTCGACGCCCGCGTCGGGGCGAGCGGCCCTTCGATCGCCTCGACGATGTCGCGCAGCGTGATCTCCGCCGCAGGCCTCGCGAGGCGGAAGCCGCCACGCGGGCCGCGCCTCGCCTCGACGAGATGCGCGCGGCGCAGACGCTGGAAGATCTGCTCGAGGTAGCGGACGGGGATCTTCTGGCGCTCGCCGACGACGCGGGTCTGCACCGGCTCGCCGAGACCGTTGTACGCCAGATCGAAGACCGCACAGATGGCGTATCGAACCTGGCTCGAGACGCGCATGTGGCGAGCATAGCAGTCCGGGATGCCCGGCGGTCGAAAGGCGAGCGCGGTAGGCTCTGCGGCCATGCAACCCGTGGCCGCCGACGCCCTCGAGGCCTCTCTCGGACGCGTCCGCCTGGCGACGCTCGGCCTGCTCGCCACCTGCGCGATTCTCGCTTGGGCCAACCGGAGCGAGACCTCGGATCTCCCGCCCGCCCTCGAGCGCCTCGTCGTGCCGGTGTCGCTCGCGATCACCGTGGGGATCTTCGTGGTCCGACAGGTCGCGATCCGCGCGCGCGGCCGTTCGCGGCTGCGTGCGCTCCTCGCCACCTATCTCCTCTCCGGAGGGCTCGGCGTCCTCGGCGCGTTGCTCGCCCTCGCGGGCGACGACGGCTCGCGGGGCGCGGCGCTTGCGCTCGCCGGAGCGATCTTCGCGCTCGGCACGGCGCCGGGCCTCGGGCTTCGCGGCGCGCCCTCGAAGCCGAAGCGCTAGGAGATCGACCCGAGACGGGAGGCCGAGCGACCCGAGCCGTCTTGGGTCGGTCGCCTGGTGCCGTGCGCCTACTGGAGCGTCCGGCTCGCGCGAAGGCGATCGTCGAGGAGCTCGAAGTAGAGCAGCACCACGACGTGCCGGACCTCGGGGGCGAGCGAGCCGACGAAGCGCCGGCCGGCCTCGGGGTCGTCGAAGGCGAGCAGCGCCTGCACCGCGCGGTGCACTTCCTCGAGTCGCCCCTCGACGGTGCGGCGGAGCTCCGGGGCGTCCTGGCCGAACGCGGCTTCGATCATCTCGAGATCGAAGAGGAGATGGATCCCCTTCGCGCCGACCTCGAGGAGCTGCTGCGGCTTCATGACCGCCCTCGCCTCCTCTTCGCACCTGGCACGGTCATCGTCCGGACGGACACTCGGGTTGAGTGCCCGTGACGCCCGAGGAGGTGCGAGCACTCTTTCGCGTCTCCCTGCGCTCCGCGACGAGTTCGAAGCCCCGCTCGAGGAGGGGATCGCTCCTCACCTTTCCACGACGACGACTCGGACTTCGGGCGGCTCCTCGACGCACACGGACGCTAGACTCGCCCCGATGTGGCTCCGCCTCGAAGGGCTCGCGCGGCACGTGGGCAACCGGACCCTCTTTTCCGACGTCTCGTTCGACGTTCGCCCCGGAGACCGCATCGGGCTCGTCGGACCCAACGGCGCCGGCAAGACCTCGCTGCTCCGCATCGCCGCCGGAGACGAGCCTCCCGACGCGGGGCAGGTGGGCACGGCCCGCGGGATCCGGATCGGAATGCTCCGCCAGGAGATCGATCCCACGGGCGAGCGCTCGGTGCGCGAGGAAGTCGCGTCCGTGCAGGCGCGACTCGGAGAGCTCGAGCGCGAGATCGCTCGCCTCGAGGAGGAGATCGCCGCACTCGGCCGGGAGGGAGCCGACGTTGCGCCGGAGGTCGCCGAGCGCTACGACCGCGCGCGAGCGCTCTTCGAGCACGGCGGAGGCTTCGAGCGCGAAGCGCGCGTCGAACGCGTCCTCGCCGGGCTCGGCTTCGATCCCGCGGACCGCGAGCGGCCGCTCCGGTCGTTCAGTGGCGGCTGGCTCATGCGTGTCGAGCTCGCCAAGCTCCTGCTCTCGGAGCCGGACGTGCTGCTCCTCGACGAGCCGACGAACCATCTCGATCTTCCCTCGATCGAATGGTTCGAGGAGACGCTCTCGAGCTTCCCGGGAGCAGCGATCGTGATCTCGCACGACCGGACCTTCCTGCGCCGGCACGTGCGTCGAGTCGCCGAACTCGACGCAGGCCGCTTCACCCTCTACGAGACCGACTACGATCGCTACCTGGTCGAGCGGGAGGAGCGCCGCGAGCAGCTCCTGGCGCGAAAGCGCGGTCAGGACCGCGAAATCGCCGAGGTCGAACGCTTCATCGAACGCTTCCGCTACAAGGCATCGAAAGCGCGGCAGGTCCAGAGCCGCGTGAAGGCGCTCGAGAAGATCGAGCGGATCGAGGTCACGCCCGAATCGCGACGTCGGATGCGGCTGCGGATCCCCGAACCGGAACGTGCCGGCGACGTCGTCCTCGCTCTCGAAGCCGTGCACAAGTCGTACGGCGACACGCCGGTCTACGCCGGGGTCGATCTCGTGGTTCGCCGTGGCGATCGGCTCGCGCTCGTGGGGCCGAACGGTGCAGGGAAGTCCACGCTGCTCCGGATCCTCGCCGGCGCCCTTCGCTTCGACCGCGGCGAGCGCCGCGTCGGTCACAACGTGAGAATCGGTCACTTCGCACAACATCAGCTCGAGGCGCTCGACGCCGGGAGGACGGTGATCGACGAGCTCGCGAGCGTCGCGAGAACCGACGACTTCGCGAGGCTCCGCGGCCACCTCGGCGCCTTCCTCTTCTCAGGCGACGACGTCCAGAAGCCCGTCGGTGTGCTCT
>CAJPFO010000062.1 GCA_905339255.1 Myxococcaceae bacterium | reverse complement strand
GATCCGTGCCGCGCAGCTCGGCCGGCGCGTGGCCGTCGTCGCGCGCGAGCGTCCCGGGGGCGTCTGCCTCAACTGGGGATGCATCCCGTCGAAGGCGCTGCTCTCGGGGGCCGAGCTGATCGAGACGTTGCGCGCCCACGGCGAGAGCTTCGGCGTCTCGGCGGGAGGCCTCGTCCTCGACTATGCGAAGGCCATCGACCACAGCCGGAAGGTTTCGGATCGTCTGTGCAAGGGCGTCGAGTCGCTGTTCAAGAAGAACCGCATCGTGCTCGTCCCGGGCTCGGGGCGCCTCGCGGGATCGAACGAGGTTGCCGTCGAGGGGCCGGCCTCGACGCGAGTCGAGGCCGACGCCGTGATCCTCGCGACGGGCTCCGCAGAACTGGTCCCGGCCGGTGTCGAGCTCGAGGCGGGACGCGTGATGACGTCGCGCGAGGCGCTCGAGTCGAAGCAGGTTCCACCGCGTCTCGTCGTCGTCGGCGCGGGAGCGGTGGGAGTCGAGTTCGCGTACGTCTACGCCAACTACGGTTCGCAGGTCACGATCCTCGAGATGGCCGATCAGATGCTTCCGGGGGCGGACCCCGAGGTCGCCCAAGCGCTCCAGCGCGAGTTTCGCCGCAAGAAGATCGACGTGCGACTGGGCACGCGCTTCGAAGAGATCAAGAGCGCCAACGGGGTCGTCCGCGTGCGGGTTCGCAAGGGCGACGAGGGGGCCGAGGTCGAGGCCGAGCAGGTGCTCCTCGCGATCGGCCGCCGTCCGCTTTCGAAGGACATCGGACTCGAGGCCGCGGGCATCGAGCTCGATCCTCGCGGCTTCGTGAAAGTCGACGCGAACTGCCGGACGAGCCTGGCGTCGGTGTTCGCGATCGGGGATCTCGCCGGTCCGCCGCTTCTCGCGCACAAGGCGAGCGAGGAGGGGATCCATTGCGTCGAGGAGATCGCCGGAATCGCCCGGCCTCCACTCGACGTATGGAAGATTCCCGCGTGCATCTACGCGCAGCCGCAGGTGGCCTGGATCGGCCGGACCGAAGCCCAGGCGCGAGCCGAGTACGGGGACGATCTCCTGGTCGGGAAGTTTCCGTTCACGGCGTCGGGAAAGGCGGTGGCCACGGCCCACACGGCCGGGTTCGTCAAGCTCCTCGCCGAGCCGCGTTACCGCGAGATCGTCGGCGCGCACATCGTCGGAGCGGGAGCGACCGAACTCGTCGCCGAGATTGCGATCGCGATGACGCTCGAGGCGACCACCACCGAGATCGCGGGAACGAGCCATGCGCATCCGACGCTCGCGGAGGCCATCCTCGAGGCTGCGCTCGCCGCAGAGGGTCGGAGCGTCCACTTCTAGGGGGTAGCGATGTCGATTGCGGTGGAGCTTCCTGCGCTCGGCGAGAGCGTGGTCGAGGGGACGGTCTCCCGCTGGCTCGTCCGCGAGGGGGATCGCGTCGAGCGCGACCAACCGCTCGTCGAAGTGACCACCGACAAGGTCGACGCCGAGATTCCCTCGCCCGCGGCGGGAGTGATCGAGAAGATCCTGGTGGCCGAGGGGACGACGGTCGGGGTGGGGGCCGAACTCGCGAGGATCGCCTCCCCGGCGCAGGGAGCGGTCGGAAAGCCTGCCGCGAAGGCTCCCGCGCAGAGCGGGTCTGCCCCGCAACCGGCGCCTCCTGAAGCGGCGCGCAGCGAGGCGAAGGCAACCCCCGTGGCACGGCGTGCGGCCGCGCAGTCGCAGGTCGATCTCGAGGCCGTCCAGGGAACGGGCGTCGCCGGGCGAGTGACGCGACGAGACGTCGAAGGCGCCGTCCGGGCGCCATCGGCCGCGCCGCGAGCGGCTGCTGCAGAGCCCGCCGAAGCGAAGGCGCCGGCTCGAGCGGCGAAGGCGGCGGCGAAGCCCGCGTTTCTCACCTACCAGCTCCAGCCCGGCGATCGGGTGATTCCGATGTCGCCACTGCGGCGACTCGTCGCCGAGCACATGGTCCTCTCGAAGCGGACGAGCCCGCACGTCGGCACGGTCGCCGAGCTCGATCTCCAAGCGGTGGTGCGCTTCCGCGAGCGCCACAAGCGCGAGTTCCAGGACGCCCACGGCTTCGCGCTCACCTATCTGCCCTTCATCGTGCACGCGACCGTGCGAGCGCTTCGCGAGTTTCCGAGGCTGAACGCGTCGGTGCTCGAAGACGCAATCGTCGAGAAGAAGGACGTCCATCTCGGCATCGCCGTCGAGACGGACAAGGGACTCGTCGTTCCGGTGGTTCGCCACGCCGATCGGCTCTCGCTCGTAGGCGTCGCCGAGGCGGTCGAGGATCTCTCGCGGCGCGCTCGCACCAAGAAGCTCTCGGCCGATGAGCTCAAGGGAGGGACGTTCACCGTCTCGAACCCCGGCCGCCACGGAAATCTCTACGGCTTCGCGATCATCAACCAGCCCCAGGTAGCCATCTTGCGCATGGGAGAGATCGTGAAGCGGCCCGTGGTGCGCGAGGTCGAGGGCGAGGACGCGATCGTGATCCGTCCGATCATGCACCTCGCACTCTCGTACGACCACCGGGCCGTCGATGGCGCTCCGGCCAACGGCTTCCTGCACCGGGTCAAGGTCCTGCTCGAGGAGGCCGAGTTCGATTTGTAGGAGCGTAGGGAGGAGCCCGATGATCCCGGCGGCCGACCAGGTCGAGATGTACCGCCTGATGCTGCTCATCCGGCGGCTCGAAGAGCGCGTCGCCGAGATGTACTCCGAGCAGCGGATCGGGGGCTTCACCCACCTCTACATCGGGCAGGAGGCCGTCGCGGTCGGCGCCATCACGGCGCTCAACCACGACGATCCGGTGATCGACACCTACCGCGACCATGGCCACTTCCTCGCGCGCGGTGGCGACCCGCGGCGCTTCATGGCCGAACTCTTCGGAAAGGCGACGGGAATCTGCCGCGGCAAGGGCGGATCGATGCACCTCGCCGACGTCGAACGCTACTTCTACGGCGGAACGGGGATCGTCGGGGGCTCGATCCCGATCGCGGTCGGGCTCGCACTCGCCTGCCAGTACCGGGGTGACGATCGCATCGTCGTGTGCTTCTTCGGCGACGGCGCGACGAACCAGGGCGTTTGGCACGAGGCGCTGAACTTCGCGAAGCTGTGGAGCCTCCCCGTCATCTTCATCTGCGAGAACAACTTCTACGGAATCGGAACCGACGTTCGCCTCTCCTCGTCGCTCAGCGAGGTCCACAAGAAGGCGTCGGGCTACGGAATGCCGGGCTTCCGCGTCGACGGGATGGACGTCCTCGCCGTCCGCCAGCTCTGCGAGGAGGTGGTGAAGACCGTCCGCGGTGGTGCGGGCCCCGTGCTGATCGAGGCGGTCTGTTACCGCTACCAGGGCCATTCGATGACCGACCCCGGCCGCTACCGGGCACGCGCCGAAGAGGAGCTCTGGCGAAAGCGCGATCCGATCCCGCGGCTCGCGAAGAGTCTCGTGGGCGACGCGATCACGACCGACGAGCGGCTGCACGAGATCGAGCGCGAGATCGAGGCGGCGACGGAGGATGCCGTCGCTTTCGCGGAGTCGAGCCCCGATCCGTCCCCGGAAAGCCTCTACGAGGACGTCCACTCGGAGCGTCATCCCGGAGACCCGCATGCGTGAGATCCGCTATTTCGAGGCGCTGAACGAGGCGCTCGCCGAGGAGATGCGACGGGATCCGGACGTCTTCCTCATGGGGGAGGACATCGGCCTGTTCGGCGGGACGTTCCGCGTGACCGAGCACCTGCTGGCGGAGTTCGGTGCGAAGCGCGTTCGCGATACGCCGATCGCGGAGGCCGGGATCGTCGGCCTTGCGATCGGCGCGGCGATGGGAGGGCTTCGTCCGGTTCCCGAGCTCATGACGATGAACTTCGCGATCGTTGCGATGGACCAGATCATCAACCACGCAGCGAAGCTCCGGTACATGTTCGGCGGCCAGCTCCGGCTGCCGATCACGCTCCGCGCGGCCGGGGGAGGGGGAACCCAGAAGGGAGCGCAGCACTCGCATTCGATCGAATCGTGGTTCGTGAACTCCCCGGGGATCCGGGTCGTGATTCCGAGCACGCCGAGCGACGCGAAGGGGCTGCTCAAGACCTCGATCCGGAGCGACGACGTCGTGCTCTTCATCGAGCACGAGATGTTGTATTCGACGAAGGGAGCCGTACCGGACGGGGAGCATCTCGTCCCGCTCGGCGTCGCCGACGTGAAGCGGCGAGGCTCCGACGTGACGATCGTCGCCTGGTCGAAGATGGTCCACGAGGCGCTGCGTGCGGCCGACGCGCTCGCCGTGGAAGGAATCGAGGCGGAAGTGCTCGATCCGAGGACGCTCGATCCCTTCGACTGGGAAGCGCTCCACGAGTCGGTGGCTCGCACCCGACGCTGCGTCGTCGCGGAGGAGGGCTGGCGGACGGTTGGAGTCGGCGCCGAGATCGCCGCGCGGCTGCAGGAGCGGTTTTTCTACGAGCTCGATGCTCCCGTGCAGCGCGTGGGCGCCGTCGATGTTCCGACGCCGTATGCGAAGGGGCTCGAGCAAGCGGCGCTGCCACATGCCGACGACATCGTTCGAGCGGTGCTCAAGATCACGACGTAGCCCGGGAGGTTCCATGCCCCGCGAGATCAAGATGCCGAAGCTCTCCGACACGATGGAGGAGGGGACGCTCAACGTCTGGCGCAAGCGCGAGGGCGAGACGATTCGAAAGGGCGACATCCTTCTCGAGGTCGAGACCGACAAGGCCGACATGGAGTACGAAGCCTACGTTGCGGGAACGCTCGAGAAGATCCTCGTCGATGCCGGCCAGACGGTGAGCGTCGGGACGCCGATCGCGATCGTACGGCTCGAGAGCGACAGCGACGCGGAGTTCGAGGCGTTCCTCGCGGCGAGGGGGCTCGCGGGGGTGGCGGCGGCGGCAGCGAGACCGAGCCCTCCGACCGAGCCTTCCCCGAGCGCGCGGACGTCCCCGCCTCGGAGTCCCGCTCCCGAGCCGCCGGCTGCCGCCGCGGAGGCGCCGCCCGTCGAGCCGGAGCGGCGCGTCCCGGCTCCGACGTCTCGGATCCCGCTTCTGCTTCCGGACCCCGATCGTGTGCGCGCCACGCCCAGGGCGAGGCGGATCGCCCAGGAGCGCGGGATCGATCTCTCCGAGGTCGAGGGCAGTGGCCCCGCCGACGCCGTGCTCGTCGCGGATCTCGAGCGCTACGCCGAGGCGCTCGAGCAGCAGGCCGAGCCGCTCCTCCACGGCGACGTGCCGGTCACTCCCGTCGCCGCGCGAATCGCCGACGAACTCCGCATCGACCTCTCGCGGGTCAAGGGGACGGGGCCCGGCGGGAGGATCACCAAACGCGATCTTCGCTCGCATCTCGAGCGCGAGGCGAAGGAGCGATCGGACCGCGCGCCGGAGCTCTACGGCGACGAGGTGAAGCTCTCGCAGAAGCGGAAGTTCCTGATCCGCAACATGGTCGAGAGCAAGCAGAAGGCCCCGCACTTCTACCTCTCGGTCGAGGTCGACGCCGAGCCGATCGAGGCGCTTCGCGAGCGGCTCAAGGCGCAGGGGCGCCGCGCGACCGTGACGCACATGCTCGTCAAGGCGTGCGCGCTCGCGCTCGAGCGGATGCCGGAGGTGAACGCGACCTTCCGCGAGGACCGGATCGTCCGCTTCGTCCCGATCCACATCGCGGTCGCGGTCGACGTGCAGGACGAGCTGGTCGCGCCGGTACTCAAGAACTGCCAGGGTCGCGATCTCGACGATCTGGTCCGGGAACTCGACGCACTCGTCCGCAAGGCGCGCGAGCGAAAGCTCGCACCGGACGATTATTCGGACGGGACGTTCACGATCTCGAATCTCGGCATGTTCGGCGTCGACCGCTTCTACGCGATCCTGACGCCGCCGCAGGCGATGGTGCTCTCCGTCGGTGCGTTGCGGAGCGAGCCCGTGGTCGACGGGGATCGGATCCGGATCGGTCGCAGGATGAGCCTCGGGCTGGGGGTCGATCACCGCGTGCTCGACGGCGTGAAGGCCGCCCAGTTTCTGGCCGAGCTCGAGCGGCTGCTGGTGGCGCCCGAAGCGCTGCTCGCCGAGAGCCGCGCACACGGTGAGTGAGCTCGCCGTCGAGGCGATCGGAGCGCTCGCCTACGGCGAGGCCCTCGAGCTCCAGGAAAAGCGCGTCGAGGCGCTCCGCTCGGGAGCCGGGTCGGAGGTGCTGCTGCTCCTCGAGCACCCCCCCGTGATCACGCTCGGACGGGGAGGGCGGCTCGAGAACGTCCTCGCGCCGGCAGCGACCCTCGAAGCGGCCGGGATCCCGATCCATCGCGTCTCGCGGGGAGGCGACGTGACGTACCACGGGCCCGGGCAGCTCGTCGGGTATCTGATCGTCGACCTCGAACGAAGAGGTGCACCCGACGTGGGACGCTTCCTGCGCGGGATCGAGGCCGGCCTCATCGAATCTCTCGCTCGAGTCGGGGTGCCGGCGCATGCGAGGGCCGCAATGACGGGGGTCTTTCTCGGCCAGGATCCAGGACCCGGATCGACGCCTCGAAAGCTGGCCTCGATCGGGGTGGGGCTCCGCGGCTGGATCACCTGGCATGGCTTCGCGCTGAACGTCACGACCGATCTCGAGGCCTTCCGCGCAATCGTCCCTTGCGGGCTTCGAGACGTCGCCATGACCTCGGTCGCCGAGGCACTCGGCGAGGGCTCGCCACGGGATCTCGATCGCCTCGTCCGGGACGCGGTTTCCGCGGTTTTCGCCCGTCGCTTCGGGCCGATCTCCCCGGAGACCGACCAGACCCATCTCGGGCCGATCTCCTAGCCCGTCGCCGACGCGTTTCCTATTCTCCCGCCCGTGCCGGGCAAGGTCATCGTCGTCGAGCGAAGAGCGAAGCTCACCTGGGTCGAGCGTCTCTATCTGCCCATGATCGTGAAGGGCCTCGCCGTGACGAGCCGGAGGTTCTTCCGGAACCTCGCGGGCTTCATCACCGGCAACCGCAAGAGCTTCGTCGTCCAGTACCCCGAAGAGCGCGTCGACTATCCGGATGCGTTCCGGGGAATGCCCGTACTCGTCCAGCTCGAAAGCGGGCAGCCGAAGTGCGTGGCGTGCGGGCTCTGCGAGTTCGCCTGCCCGACCGATTGCATCTCGATCGTACCGGGCGAGCTCGAGGCCGCCGGAATCGAGCGCTACCCGGAGAAGTTCGAGATCGAGATGTCGCGCTGCATGTTCTGCGGCCTCTGCGAGGAGGCGTGCCCGGAGGAGGCGATCGTGATGAGTCGCGAGGTCGAGCTCGCGAGCTACGACCGGGGTTCGCTCCGTTTCCAGAAGGAGCAGCTCCTCGTGCCCGAGTCGCTCCTGAAGCGGCGGCTCGACTTCATCCGCTCCGACTACGACCGCCCCCATGGCGGCGAGCCTTCGCGGCGAAGCGCGTGATGGAAGACCACGGCTCGGCGGCCCTGCGCGGTCTTCTCGCCGCGATGCCCGAGGCGATCCTCGAGACGCACGCTCGGCTCGGAGACGCGACGGCATCGGTCGATCCCTCGCGGGTGGTCGACGTGCTCCGACACCTCCGGGACACCGCGGGCCTCGAGTTCGACATGCTCGTCGATCTCACCGGGGTCGATCATCTGGGCGCGACGCCCCGCTTCGAGGTCGTCTATCACCTGCTCTCGCTCCGTCACCACCATCGCGTGCGGATCAAGGCGAGGGTCGGCGAGGAGGCGCCCGAGATCCCGAGCGTGTGCGGCGTCTTCGCCTCCGCCAACTGGATGGAGCGCGAGGCCTTCGACCTGTACGGGATCCGCTTCCGTGATCATCCGGATCTACGGCGGATCCTGCTCTACGACGAGTTCGAGGGGCATCCGCTCCGCAAGGACTACCCGAAGGAGAGGCGCCAGCCTCTCGTGGGTCCGAGGAACTGAGATGGCTTCCGAGCCTCATCTGCTGACCGAGCGGAGCCGAGACCGCGAGGAGGACGACTCCTACCGCGACCTCCACACCGAGCATCAGGTGCTCAACATGGGGCCGTCGCATCCGGCGAGCCACGGCACCGTCAAGTTCGTGATCGAGCTCGACGGCGAGACGATCGTCGGTCTCGACGTGCAGGTCGGCTATCTCCATCGCGGCTTCGAGAAGGAATGCGAGAGCGGGACCTGGTACCAGGCGATCCCGTACACCGATCGGCTCAACTACAACTCGGCGATCCTCGCGAACGTCGGCTACTGCCTCGCCGTCGAGAAGCTCCTCGAGGTCGAGACCCCCGAACGCTGCCAATGGCTGCGCGTGCTGGCTGGAGAGCTCTCGCGTCTCGGAGACCACCTGACCCGCACCGGAGCGGCGTGCCTCGAGCTTCAGGCGATGACGCCGTTTCTCTTCGGCATCGAGGCGCGCGAGCTGATCTGGGATCTCCAGGAGATTCTCTGCGGCGCACGCGTCACGTCGAACTACGTCCGGATCGGCGGCGTGAAGCACGACATGCCGGCGACGTTCCCGGCAGTCGTCCGCGAGAGCTTCCCGAAGATCCGCGAGCTCCTCGAGGATTTCGACGACGTCATCACCCAGAACCGCATCTTCGTCGATCGCTTGCGCGGGACGGGGTTCCTCTCGAAGGAGGACTGCATCCGCTACGCGGTCACGGGGCCGCTGCTTCGCGCAGCCGGTGTCCCGCAGGATCTCCGCAAGACGGAGCCCTACCTGGTCTACGACCAGATCGACTTCGACGTTCCGATCGGCGAGGTGGGGGACAACTACGACCGCTACCTCGTCTGTGTCGAGGAGATGCATCAGAGCCTGCGGATCGTCGAACAATGCGTCGCCTGGCTCGAGAAGAACCCCGGCCCCGTGAACGTCGACGATCCGCGGGTCCGCTGGCCGGCGAAGGGTCGCGTCTTCAACAAGATGGAAGAGCTGATCCAGCAGTTCAAAGCCGTGACCGAAGGGCCGATGGTGCCCGCCGGCGAGGCGTATCATGCGATCGAATCGGCGAACGGAGAGCTCGGCTTCTACGTCGTCTCCGACGGAACGGCCGTCCCCTGGAAGGTCCGCTGTCGTCCACCGAGCTTCATCAATCTGGCGCCGCTCCCGCTCATGGTGAAGGGGGCGCTGCTCGCCGACCTGATCCCGACCTTCGACTTCGTGAACATGATCGGCGGCGAGTGCGATCGATGAGCGCGGCGGAGAAGCGGATCGACCGCGGGAAGGTCTGGAAGCTCGTCGGCGCTCCGACGGACCAGGTCGGGAGCGTGAACGATCCTCGAACGTCGCTCGAATGCGGGGTTCGCTGGAACGAGAAGTGGATCTACCGGGATCCCGAGACCGACGAGGTCCTGCGGATCGTGCTCTGGCACCGCTACGACTTCCTCGGAGCGTTTCGTGTGAAGCCCGACGGGTCGACCGAGCCCGAGCCGCTCCCGGTCGCGTGAGCGCGAGCGACGGCCCGCCGCCGCTTCGCCCTTTCGGTCTCGTCCTGCGCCGCGACGGAAGCTTCCGCCACGAGGGGCTCCCGATCACGAACCGGAGGCTTCGGGCCGTCTTCGAGCGCGGCGTTTGCTTTCTACCCGACGAAGCGAAGTACGTCGTCGTGCTCGGTCGCTTCCGCGGCGAGATCGAGATCGAGGAAGTGGGCTTCTTCGTTCGAAGCGTCGAGCTCGATTCCGGTGAGATCGCACTCTCGGACGGGAGTCGCGAGCGACTCGATCCAGCCTCGCTCCGGCCCTCGGAGCTCGACGACGGATGGCTCTGCACGGTCAAGCGTGAGCTCGTCTCGGAGGGACTCCCGGCGCGCTTCACGCCGGCGGCTTGGGCCGAGCTCGTCGCGGCTCTCGAGGAGGACGAGCGTGGCTTCGCGCTCCGGATCGCCGGCAGGCTGCATCCGGTTCCCGATCCTGCAGCGACGCCTACGCGACCGCGCGAGCCGTGACGAGCCCGACCGCGACGAGCAGGACGCCGAGCACGAGACTTCCGAGCGCGTAGGCCAACGCCTCGCCGAGCCTCCCGGTCTCGACGAGCAGGAGCGTCTCGAGCCCGAAGGACGAGAAGGTCGTGAATCCGCCGAGGAGGCCCGCAAAGGCGAGCAGGCGTTCGTGGCTTCCGGCCGGCACTCCGCGCGCCTCGGCCGCTCCCCAGAGCAGACCGATCGCGAGGCATCCGACGGCGTTCACGGCGAAGGTCCCCCATGGAAAGCCGTCGAAGCGTGCCTGCACGGCGCCCGCGAGCGCGTAGCGCAGCATCGATCCGATTCCCCCGCCGACGAAGACGAGCAGCCACCTCACGTCCGCGACGCTACCACGACGAGGGGAGCTAGACCGGGAGCGTTCGTCCGCGCGGCCGATTGACGCCGCTCGGCCGCCGCGGTAATCCCTCCGCTTCGCTCGGGCCTCGCGGCGGCGTAGCCAAGTGGTAAGGCATGGGACTGCAAATCCCTGACCCCCGGTTCGAATCCGGGCGCCGCCTCCACCTCTCCCTCGCGCCGGCCGGCGATCGGGATGCGCGCCGTCCGTCGTTTGTGGCACGCTCGGCGGCGAGTGGAGTCACCCCTTCTCACACGGCGCGGCGCCCTCGCCGCGGGGCTCGCCTCGCTCGCAGTCGGCGCGGGCGGCTGCGGAGGCGGCCGCTCGACCAGCGGCGAGGAGGAGGCCTCGCTCGAGCGCCATCGTCTCCGGGAGGCCGAGCGCTCGGGCAAGGGCCCCTTCGGTGCGCTCCGCTTCGAGGGCTACCGCGGCCTCGCGAAGCTGCCGTGGTTCGAGCTCGATGCGGCGGGCCGCCTGCGCGTTCGCGGCGACGTTCCGCGAGCCATCGACCTCCATTCCCACCTCGGGATGTCGCAAGGATTCGCGCCGGAGGTCGACCTCCTCGAGGCGACGCCGCGCGTTGCGTACGAGCTCGACTGCGACCGCGACGAGCCTCCCTGCACGATCGACCTCGACGTCTACATGAACACGAATTTCACCGAAGCAATGCTCGCCGAGCTCCGCAGCGACTCGATCCGGGGCCTCGTCTTCGGCAGCCGCGCGGCTCGCACGCACACGATCCCGAACCTGGTCGCCGAGATGGATGCCGCCGGGATCGAACGTGCAGCCGTGCTGCCGATCGCCTTCGGTCTCCCCTTCGAATCGGACGCGACGCTTCACGTGATCGATTCGATCGAGCACGCGGGAGCCGGGGGTCGCCTGGTTCCCTTCGCCTCGGTGCATCCACGCGACGAGCGCAAGCGCGAGAAGCTCAGGAGCCATGCGGCGCGCGGTGCGCGGGGCGTGAAGCTCCACCCCGAGTTCCAGCGCTTCTATCCCGATGCGCCCGAGGCGATGGAAATCTACGAGGAGTGCGATCGACTCGGACTCCCCGTGATCTTCCACTGCGGCCGGTCTGGAATCGAGCCCGCGTTCCTCCGAAGCTATGCGCTCCCGAAGCACTTCACGGCCGCACTCGAGGCGTTTCCGCGAGTGCGATTCCTGCTCGGGCATGCCGGCGCGCGCGACATGGCCGATGCGCTTCCGCTCGCGAAGCGGCTCCCGAACGTCTTTCTCGAGGTCGCGAGCCAGGGAGCGAGCGCGATCGCCGAATGCATCGAGACCGCGGGCCCGGAGAAGGTCGTCTTCGGAACCGATTGGCCCTTCTATCCGGTGGCGACCTCGCTCGCGAAAGTCCTGATCGTGACCGAAGGGAAGCCCGACGCTCGCGTTGCCGTCCTTCGCGGAAACGCGCTCTCGATCCTTTCGAGCTAGGAGACCGACCCGAGACGGGTCGGGTCGATCTCCCGGCGCGGGCCGCCGCGAGGCGCGCTCGCCTCCCGTTCAGCTGCGGCGTCCGCCCTTCTTGCGTCCGGCGCGGCCGCGGCTCTCGAGCACGCGGCGAGTCGCGAGGAGCTCGCGTCGCTTCGCGGCGTCGACCTTCGGGAAGGCGAGATCGAGGCCGTAGAGGGCATCGATCACGGCTGCGGCGACGACCAGGCGCGTGAACCACTTGTGGTCGGCAGGGACGACGAACCAGGGAGCCTCCTTCGAAGCCGTGCCGCGGATCGTCTCCTGGTAGGCGCGCATGTACTCGTTCCAGTGCTCGCGCTCCCGGGCATCGGCCATCGAGAACTTCCAGTTCTTGTCGGGGTCGTCGATCCGTGCGAGAAAGCGGCGGCGCTGCTCTTCATGCGAGACGTTCAAGAAGAACTTCCGCACGAGGATCCCGTTGCGGGATAGGTAACGCTCGTACGCGGCGATGTCCTCGAAACGCTCCGCCCAGATCTTCTTCGAGATGAGCGGAGGCGGGAGGTGCTGTCTCGCGAGGAGTTCGGGATGGACGCGGACGACGAGGGTCTCTTCGTAGTACGAGCGGTTGAAGATGCCGATCCGGCCGCGCTCTGGCGCGCGCTTCTGCGCGCGCCAGAGGAAGTCGTGATCGAGCTCTTCCGACGAGGGCTGCTTGAACGAGAAGACCTGGACGCCCTGGGGGTTCACGCCCGACATCACGTGCTTGATCGTCCCGTCCTTCCCCGCGGCGTCCATCGCCTGGAAGATCAGCAGCACGGCCCAGCGATCCTGCGCGTAGAGCATCTCCTGGAGCCTCGAAAGCTCGGCGACTCCGCGCTGCAGGAGTTCGCGCGCCTCGTCTTTCTGTTCGTCCTCGAGGCCGTGCGTGTCGGTGGGGTCGTGGTCGCGAAGACGGAATCCCTTGCCGCGATCGACGCGGTAGTGCGAGAGGAAGCGCTCGATGCGCTTGCGGAACTGCTTCGTGTCCATGCCATCCTTCGCCATGGGATCCTTTCGAGGACGCTTTGGTCCTAGGGCGCCGGGGTGGGACGCCTCCACTCGGCTCCGCGGACGATGCCGTCCGCGAGTTCGATGCACCAATAGCCCTCGCGACCCCGTTCCGTCGACGAGCCGGCGCCGAAGAGGTGAGGAAGCACGCCATCCGACGGCTGGTGGTGCGGCCTGTGGATGTGGCCGTGCAGGATGGCGAAGCGAGGGCCGCGGAGCGCGTCGAGGAGAGCGTTGGCGTCGAGGAGGCCGTGGCTTCGCCGATCGGGCCGGCCCCTGGGTGTGCGGGGTGCGTGGTGGACGGCGACGAGGATCGCGCGTCGCTCGAGACGGGGATCCGCGACGACGCGGCGGAGCGCTTCGAGCTGCGGTCGGCCCAGCCAGCCGTGTGCGAGACCCGGGAAGCGGGGAACGCGGGCGGAGAGCAGGCCCACGACGGCAGCTTCTTCTCCGAGCAGGCGGACGAAGGGGTAGGGCCCCTCGCCGGCGGTTCCCTCGAGGTCGCTCGCGAGGAGCTGACCGAAGTGGCGCTCGAAGCGGGCCGAACGGAGCGATCCCGGCGTGAAGGTGTCGTGGTTTCCGGGGACGACGGTGCAGCGGGCGGGATCGTCGGCGCGCGAGCCGAGCGCCTTGCGGGCTGCGGCGAACTCGGCGTCGAGCGCGTACGCGGTGAGGTCCCCCGAGACGACGACGTGCGCCGCCCCGAGGCGCTCGGCGTCCTCGGCGATGGCGCCGAGGACGCACCCCGCTTCGGCGTACGCCTGCGCCCGTCCCCCCGGACCGAGCTCGAGCAGGGCGAGCCAGCGCCTCCAGCCGAGCTTTCGCCAGGGAAGCGCCGAGTAGCGTTCCGTCACGTGAACATCAGAGAGGTGGAGGACCCGCATCGGGTAGCCTTCCTAGCGCAGTCGCCACCAAGAGCCTCGACGCGCCACATCCAGGGGACGGGGCAGCGCTGCACGATCACCCGAGGGGAGCCGGCGAGGCCAGCTCGGCACGGAGGAAGCGGACATGGGCAAGACCTCGCTCGACATCGATCGCCTCGAAGTGCGCGTCGGCGAGTTCCCGGCTCGGGGAGTCGATCGGCGCGATTTCCTGCGCGCGCTCGGTGCACTCGGTGCCGGTACGTTGCTCGTCTCGGTGCTCGGTCCGGCGCGTCGCGCCGAGGCGGCGCCGACCGCTGCCGAGACCTTCCCCGACGGCATCAAGTCCGGCGATCCACGCCCCCGGCAGAGCGTGATCTGGACGCGCGTGCCGCGGCCGCCGAGCGGTGCGCCGGTTCCCGTGCTCTGGGAGGTTGCCGAGGACGCGGCCTTCACGCGGATCGTCGCGGGAGGGCTCGTCTCTGCGAAGGAGGCCGACGGCCACACCGTCAAGGTGTGGGCGACGCCGCTGCGCTCGGATTCCTGGTTCCATTACCGCTTCACGGCCAATGGCGTGCAGAGCGTCGTCGGCCGGCTGCGAACGGCTCCGCTCCCCGGGCGTCCGGTCGATCGCCTGCGCTACGCCTTCGCGAGCTGCCAGCAGCGGGGCGTGATCGGAGCGTCCGGCAAGGAGAGCCTCTACGTCACGCATCGGGCGATCGCCAAGGAAGGCGTCGACTTCCTGATGCACCTCGGCGACTACATCTACGCGTCCGACTCGGGTGATCTTCGCGTCGCCGACTACCGGCGCCGGTACCAGATCTTCCACTCGAATCCCGAGCTTCAGAAGCTGCAGGCGGCAGTCCCGCTCATTCCGACCTGGGACGACGGCGAGTTCTACAACGGTGTCGATCGGCTCGGCGATCCGGCGCGGCTCGCGGCGGCGCGTCAGGTCTGGTTCGAAATGATGCCCGTACTCAAGCCCCGCGACGAGCGGATCTACCGCACGCTTCCCTGGGGAAACCTCGCCGACGTGATCATGATCGATACCCGTATGTACCGGGATCCGGCCGTCGACGTCACGAACACGCTCCTGCCTGGAGGCGACGTCGTCTTCGACCCTTCGAGAACGACGCTCGGCGCGGCCCAGAAACAATGGCTCGAGAAGCAGCTCGCCGGGAGCCGCGCCGCGTGGCGCTTCATCGGTAGCTCCTACAACGTCAATCCGTGGAAGATCGTCGACTACGACACGCCCGAAATCCGTGCGGCGAATCCCGAGTACCAGCGCAATGCGGGCAACTACGCTCCCAACGAGGCCTGGGACGATTACCAGGCCGAACGGCGTGAGCTCCTCGAGTTCCTGGCCGAGCGTGACCTGCGGAACAACGTCTTCACCTGTGGCCACACCCACTACTACCTGGCCTGCGAACTCCAGCCCGATTTCGACGATCTCGCCTCGCCGACCGTGGCCTTCGACTTCACGACCGGATCGCAGACGGCCGACCCGGATCCGGCCACGCAGGGCTACGAGGGGCTCTTCCGCCTGATCGAGGCGGGCTTTCGCCGGTCGAACCATCCGTACATGAAGCACGTGAATCTCTGGAATCAGGGATACGCCGTCGTCGACGTCACTCCCGAAGAAGCGCTCGTCCACTACCGCGTGGTGGACACCTTCGATCCGAACGCCGAAGCCCGGACCTATGCGACCTTCCGAGTCCGGAGCGGGAGCCGGACGCTCGAGACCCTCTACGACGAGACCCCGCCGAGCCCCTTGTGATCGGGAGCCGAATCCGGCGCCGAGACGCCCTCGCCGCCGAACGTTCCCGCGCCACCCGCGTCTGCGCGTAGGGGCGACCCGGTGGGTCGCCCCCGGATGGGCTTCGCTCGCGAAGCAGATCGACCCGGCTTGCGTCGGTCTCCTAGATACCGACACCCTCGAGAAGGAGCTCTGCGGCGAGAAGCGAGAGCACGACGCGATAGACCCTCGTGAAGGTCCGCTCGTCGACGCGCTCGAGGAGCGCCGTTCCGAGAAGCGTTCCTGCCAGGCTCGACACGCAGAGCGCTGCGAGGAGGAGGGCGTGGGGGCGGAAGGCGAAGCCGGCGAGGCCGAACAGGGCGATCTTCGCGACGTGCCCCGCGGCCTGGCAAAGCGCCTGGGATCCGACGATCTCGCGCCGCGAGAGGCCCAG
>CAJPFO010000061.1 GCA_905339255.1 Myxococcaceae bacterium | reverse complement strand
GCGGCCGTCGCACTCGACCGCCCGTGCTGGGGACGCGTCGCCGGGGATGCAGCGGGCGCATTCTGGATTTGCGAGGGTGCGATCGTCCCCGGCGCCGAACTCGGACCTCCGGCAGGGGGTGCGCGGCGCTGGAGCGCGGCGGGGATCGCCATGGCGAGGACGGGCTACGCGCCCGACGAGGAGATCATCGTCTTCCGAGCGGGTGCCACGCGCTTTCGCCGCGACGTCCATCAGAGTCATGCGCACGCCGATGCGCTTTCGGTGCTCTGGCGATGGGGCGGCCGAGACGTGCTCCTCGACCCCGGCGTCTACCTCTACAGCGAGGGCGAGGGGCACCGGCCGCGCATGCGTGGGACCGCGGCCCACAACACGGTGCTCGTCGACCGACGTGATCAGGCCGACGTCTCGAGCCGTCGCTTCGGAGTCTATGGGCTTCGAGCCGCACGCTGGCTCGCCTTCGCCGGCGCTGCGGATTCTCTCACCACCGCGGCGGAGCATCCCGCCGGAGGCCTTCCCCGCGTGCGTCGCACGCTGCGCTGGTCCCCCGGCGTCCTCGTGATCTTCGACGAGATCCTCGGAAGTGGCGAACACGAGATCGCGGTTCACTTCCACACGGCAGCGGCACGCCGCGTGGGGGAGGCGGAGGGGCTTCGCCTCCGGATCGATGGCGCGATCGACCTCTCGTTCCGGACTTCGGAATCCGGGGCGACTCTTCGCGCCTCCGGATCGGAGGAGGGCTCGCCGGTCTTCTGGTCGCCGCGCTACGGGACCCTGGTTCCGGCGACCCGGGTCGAGATCGTCGCTGGCAGGAGGCCGCTTCCGTACTCGATCGCGACGGCGATCGAGATCCTCTCATCCGATGCAGAGCCGGGACCCTTCCTCATCGATCGGGATGGCCCATCGATCCGGGTGGCGGTCGCAGGGGTCGAGCTCCGATCCCTGCGCCTCGCGGCGTCCGCTGCGGGAGTAGAAGCGTGAGGGACGTCCGTTTCGTCTTTCTGCATTGTGGGGCATTCGACACCACGGTCTTCGATTCCCAGGTGGTCGACTCGATCGTTGCACTGCGCGAGTTCGGCATTCTCTTCGATCTTTGCGTCCTGCTCTCTGCGGGCGAGCTCGCGCGAGACCGAGCGCTCCTGAGAAGACGAAAAATGGAGATTTCGGAGAGGATCGCCGGGCGTGTGAGCGTCTATCCGACTCCGTGGAAGCGCCGGAGACTCGGCGACGCGATCTCCGTCGCCGCACTGCTCGCCGAGCTCGTGAGCCATCGCGCTCCACGCACGGTCGTCCACGCGCGCGGGGATCTGGCCGCCGCGTACTCGGTGGTCGCACGGCGCGGGTGGTCGAGGCTTCGCACCGTCTACGACATCCGTGGAGATGCAGCAGCGGAGTTCGCGCACTTCGCCCGCATGGATCGCGCAGCGGCAGCGACGGTCGATCGCGATCTCGCCCACATCGATTGGGAGTGCCGGACGGCGTTCGACGGTGCCTCTCACGTGTTCGCGGTCTCCGAGGTGCTCAGAGATCGGATGGCCTCTCGGTACGGAGTTTCGCACGACCGCTTCACGGTGATCCCCTGCGTCGCGGACGAGCGGAAGTTCCACACGGACGAGGTCGAGAGGAAGAGGACGAGGGCCGAAGAAGGATTCGGCGATCGGTTCGTGGTGCTCTACCCGGGGCGCTTCGGCCGCTGGCATTGGGGGCCCGAGATGATCCGGATCGTGAAGGCGATGATGGACGCGGACCCCGCCGTCTTCTTCCTCGTACTGACGCCAGACATCACCGAGGCGACGTCGCTCGCGAGCGCGGGGCTCCCGGAAGGTCGCTTCGCGGTCCGGACGGCAGCGCACTCCGAGGTGCCGCGGCTCATGCGGGCGGCCGACCTGGGCTTGCTGCTTCGGGAGCCGGATCCGCTGAACGAGGTGGCCTGCCCGACGAAGTTCGCGGAATACATGATGTGCGGGCTTCCGGTGCTGATCAGTCGCGGAATCGGCGACTGCACGGCATTCGTCGAGAAGCACGGATCGGGCGTCGTGCTCGACGGTGAGGATGCAGCGCGAGCGGTCGAGGCGTTGCGGTTCTTGCGGGCCGAGGATCCGGTCGCGCGTCGCGAGCGGCTGGCGTCGGCCGCTCGGGTCTTCTCGCGACAGCGTGCCGCGGCACGCATGGCCGGGATCTATCACGCCGTCGCGGACTCATGAGGCAACCTGCTGCGTCGGGTTGCTCGCGAGCGACGGCTCGAGTGTCGGGGAGAAGGAGCGGATGAGGCAGGTCTTCCTCTCGAAGAGCGGTCAGATCCTCGTCGAAGAGGCCCCGGCGCCCGAATGTGGCCGAGGAGAGGTTCTCGTCGACGTGGCCTATTCGCTCATCAGTAGCGGTACCGAGACCGCGTCGCTCGCGGCTGCGAGTGCGGACTTGCGGGAGCGGATCGAACGCGCGGCGAAACTCGCGCGACTCGGTCTCGAGCGTCTTCGTGAGCGTGGCCTCGACGAGCTCCTCCGCAAGGCGAGAGTGAGGGAGGGAATCTCGGCACCCTCCGGATACAGCGTCTCGGGGATCGTCCGAGCGGTGGGAGAGGAAGTCACCGACCTTCGGCCGGGCCAGGCGGTCGCGGCAGCAGGTTCTGCCTACGCGCACCACGCCGAGCTCGTTGCCGTGCCGCGGAATCTGGTGGTTCCGGTGCCCATCGGCGTCGACCTGCGCGATGCGAGCTTCTCGACCGTGGGAGCGATTGCACTCCAGGGAGTCCGACGTGTCTCGCCGCAGGTCGGGGAGACGGTCGTGGTCGTGGGCCTCGGATTGATCGGTCAGCTCACGGTGCAGATCCTGGCCGCTTCGGGATGTCGGGTCGTGGGAGTCGACCCGCGACGAGATCGCGTCGAGCTCGCCGGGAAGGGCGGCGAGCTCGTGGCGGGCAGCAGCGCCGATCCGAAGGAGGTCGAGGCGATCGTCTTCGACGCCACGGGCGGAATCGGTGCCGACGCCGTCCTGCTCTGCGCGGGAACGGCGAGCGACGAGCCGGTCGCGACGGCGATGCGGATCGTTCGCCAGCGCGGAAGGGTCGTCGTCGTCGGTGCAGTCGGCATGAAGCTCGAGCGAAGCCCGTTCTACCAGAAGGAGGTCGAGTTCACAATCTCCTGTTCGTATGGCCCTGGGCGTTACGATCCGACTTACGAGGAAGGCGGAGTCGACTACCCGATCGGCTTCGTTCGTTGGACCGAGAACCGGAACCTGCAGGCGTTCCTCGATCTCCTCGCCCGGGGAAGGCTCGATATCGAGAGGCTCCTCGCGAGCGAGCACACCCTCGAGGACGCGCCCGCGGCATTCCGTATCGCGAAGGAGCAGCCAGGCGCCGGCGTCGCCGTCGTGTTGCGGTATCCCGAGACTCCGTCCGAGCTGGCGCGAACGATTCACCGGGTGACCCCGCCCACTCGGGCCGCCGGCCCGAAGCTGGGCCTCGCGGTCGTGGGTGCGGGAGGATTCGCGGCTTCGACGCTCCTTCCCGCGCTCGCGGCTCTGCCGGAGACCGCTCTTCGCGTGGTCGTCACACGGACCAGCAGCCAGGCTGCGAAGGTCGCGGAGGAGTTTGGCGCGGAGCGTGCCTCGACGAGCGCGGATGAGACGCTTCGAGCCGCCGACGTCGATGCGGTCGTCATCGCGACTCGGCACGACTCGCACGCAGAGCTCGCGCTGGCGGCCCTCGCTGCGGGCAAGCACGTCTTTCTCGAGAAGCCGATGGGCATCTCGCGCGACGAGGTCGATCGGCTCCGGGAGGCGGCCGAGCGCGCGGGCCGCGTGTTCACGGTCGGCTACAACCGGCGCTATGCACCGCTCGTCGGCGTGGTCCGTGACGAGATCGTGCGCGCGAGGGGGCCGGCGGTGATCGACTACCGGGTGAACGCAGGACCGGTTCCGGTCGGGCACTGGACCGTCGATCCGCGCGTCGGGGGCGGTCGGATCATCGGCGAGCTCTGCCACATGCTCGATCTGCTTCGCTTCCTGCTCGGCCCCGACGTCGAGTCCCTCGCCTGTGCGGGACTCGGTCCGCGCGACGGTCCGCTCGCGACACCCCAGGAGGCAGCGATCGGATTGCGGCTCAGAGACGCGAAGGGAGTCGCCCACGTCGCAAACCTCGTCTACACGAGCTTCGGGTCGCCGCAGGTACCGAAAGAGCGGATCGAGATCCATGCTGCCGGAGCCACGCTGGTGCTGGACGACTTTGCAGAGCTCCAATCGTTCGGAGGTCGAGCTCGCGCGCAGAAGCTCAAGCGACCCGACAAGGGCCATCGAGACCAGATGCGCTTCTTCGTCGAGGCGGTGCTCGGAAAGGAGACCCCGCTTCTCGGCGTCGAGGACGCATGGGCCGCGGCAGATCTCTCACTCCGCATCGACGAGGCCCTTCGCGCCTAGACCCCTGCGCCCGTGGCACGGATCCGAGTCGATCGGACGACGCATTCGGAGGGTCTCGACCTCGTCGAGCGGAGATCATCTCCCTTGGCCGCAAGTGCCGCCGGTGTCTCGCGCCTCGAGGTGGCTCGGTCGGGGTAAGATTCGCGCCGGATCACCCGACGGCTCGGCCGCGCCGTCCTCTCCAATCCGAAATGGCGCTGCGCCAGATCGTGTCGAGTTTCGGAACCACGGCCTCGACCGAGAGGCTCGAGTGCGCGTACGCACGGCCTCGTCTCGCCATCTCGGCCCGGCGTTCGGGGTGGGTCGCGAGGTCGCGGAGGGCATCGGTCAGGGACGAGACGTCGTTCGGCGGAACGATGGTTCCGCAGCGAGCCTCTCGAACCAGATCGCCCATGGCTCCGACTGGCGTCACGACGACTGGCAGTTCGGCCGCCATCGCCTCGATCAGTACGAGAGGGAATCCCTCGCGATGCGAGGGCAGGGCGAATACGTCGGCGTCCCGATAGAAGTCTGCGAGCCGTTCATGAGGCTTGGGGCCGTGGAGCGCGACGCGCCCGGCGAGCCGCGGATCTGCAAGGCGCTCTTCGATCTCTGCCTGCGGGTGCTCATCGCCGGCCGGAACGAAGGGGCCGACGATGTCGAGGTGCGCTCCGGGTAGCTCGGCGATGGCCTCCAGGAGCTCGAAGATCCCCTTTCCCCGCATGACCCATCCGACGAACAGGACGCGGAGACGATGTTCTGGGCCCGAGGCCCGCAGGCCGGGCTCGAACCGCTCGAGCTTCGTGAAGTTCGGGACATAGACGACGCGAGGATGGTCGAGAGAGTCGCGAACGAATGCCTCGGTGGCTCGCGTCATCGTGACGATCATCGAATGTCGGAGCAAGTTTGCGATCACCCACCGGATCGCGCGGGGGCGGCGCTTGAAGTGGGTTTCGAAGTCTCCACCGTGCAGATGGATGACCGTCGGAATCCCGCGCAGCCGTAGTACTTCCGCGATGGCGCAAGTGCGATAGAGCGCGAACCCGAAGTTCGTGTTGAGATGTGCGACGTCCGCGCGGCGCCAGAGGCTCTGGGCGATCATCGCAAGCCCGGGGACGACCCGTGAGCGATCGAACCGCGCCTCCTGGTTCTCGGAGCCCCCAGGCGACGTGTTGATCACGGAGATCTCCCAATCCCGCGCAGCCCGCGACCCCAGGAGGAGTTCCGTCCAGGTCGTGACTCCTCCACGCGGAGGAGGAAGGGGCGTGACCAGAAGAAGACGACTTCTTTGCATCGAGGAGTCCCGGGGGGGCATGCCCCCCCGAATGGGGCCTAGAGGACGGGGTCGCATGCTAGACCACCCGCGAAAGGATGCTGCACCGGCCGCGCCCGATCGCGGTCCCCCACGAGGGCGCCCGGACCGGTCCTGTGAGCCCCAGGGCGCTCCAGGAGCCTCGCCCCGGGGTAGACTGCCAGGCGCTCGATCTCGCGATCCCCTTGGGGCGCTGCTAGCCTCGCGCCCGCTCGTCGCCGGCCGAGCCAGAACGGAGGCGGACGATGAGAAAGGCCCTGCTCGCTTGGAACGGCCGCGCGAACCGCTTCTTCGAGCGGCATTCGCGAGGCATCCGGGGCTTCGATACCTACAAGCGGGCGGTCAACGACGCCGTCGCACGATCGAGCACCGTGATCCACCTCGGTGCGGGCAGGATGTGGCTCGGCGAGGTCTGCGACGTGGACCTGAACGGGAAGCTGGTCCACGCCGTCGAACCGGATCCCGTCACGCTCGAACACAATCCTGCGCCGAGCAAGATCCTCGCTGCGGGCGAGTCGATTCCGCTACCCGACGGATCCGTCGATGCGATCGTCTGCGAGTACGTCGTCGAACACCTCACGCATCCGGTCGAGGTGCTGCGCGAGTCGCGACGTTTGCTTCGGCCCGGCGGGCGCTTCGTGTTCCTCACGCCCAATCTGCTCGCATACTCGGGACTCATCACCCATTATTCGCCACAATGGTTCCACCGGTGGTTCCTCGGCCGTCTCGTGTCGGCGGGTGGGAGTGCGAACGTACGCCCCTACCCGACGGCGTTCCGGATGAACACCATCTGGGCCGTCCGCCGATGTGCGCGCGAGGCGGGGCTCGATGTGCGGCTCCTCGAAACGACCGTCGACTATCCCACGTACACCTACGCGATCCCCGTCGTTCACCAACTCGCAGTGGCCTGGCATTTCGCGCTCGACTACGTCCCCGGGCTCGCGCCGCTGCGGATCTCGCTGGTCGGTGTGCTCGAGAAGCCGGAGTCTCCGGTCGCGGCGGCCCTCGAGGCGGCTTCCTGACGAGGTGAGGGGAAAGAATCCAGATCCATGTGTGGCTTCTGTGGCGTGATCGGCTCGGTGGAGGACGTTGTCGCCGACGAGATTGCTGCGATGTCGAAGACGCTCGCGCATCGCGGGCCCGACGACTCGGGGATCTGGTGCGCTCGCTTCGGTAGAAACGGCGATGGTGCCGTCGGATTCGGCCATCGACGCCTCTCCATCATCGACCTCTCACCGCTCGGCCATCAGCCCATGAGTACGCCGGACGGCGCACTTACCGTCGCTTTCAACGGCGAGATCTACAACTTCCAGGACCTGCGCTGCGAGCTCCAGGCCGAGGGAGTCTCCTTCGCTTCGCATTGCGACACCGAGGTGATTCTCCAGGGATTCGCTCGTTGGGGCGCCGGGAGCTTCGCGAGGCTCAATGGCATGTTCGCTTTCGCGCTCTGGGACGCGCGAAGCGAAGAGCTCCACCTCGTTCGCGACCCGATCGGGATCAAGCCCCTTTACTACCAGCCGATCGACGGCGGCCTCCTGTTCGGGTCCGAGCTTCGTGCGCTTCGCGCCCACGAACGCTTCGATCCGGCAATCGATCGAGGCGCCCTCGGACGCTATCTGAGACACGGCTACGTTTGCGGCCCCGAGACGATCTACCGGAATGCGAGGCGCTTGCAGCCGGGGAGCCGGCTGCGATGGAAGAGCGGGGCGTTCACGCTCCACGAGTATTCCCGCCCTTCGGACGAGCGGATCGAGATCCCGGCGAGCTTCGACGAGGCGGTCGACCGTCTCGATGTGTTGCTGGGCGATGCGGTCGAGCGGCAGATGATCTCCGACGTTCCCCTCGGAGCCTTCCTCTCCGGAGGGATCGATTCGAGCACGGTCGTGTCGCTCATGCAGGAGCGTGCTCGTGGCCGCGTGCGAACGTTCTCGATCGGATTCGAGGACGAGCGCTGGAACGAAGCCGAGCATGCCCGCGCAGTGGCCGACCACCTCGGGACCGATCACACGGAGCTGGTCGTGAGCGCGGACGATGCCCGTCGGGTGGCGTACGAGCTCCCGGATCTCTACGACGAGCCCTTCGCGGACTCCTCTGCGATCCCGACCGTGCTGCTCTCGAGGCTCACCCGGAAATTCGTGAAGGTGGCGCTTTCCGGGGACGGCGGCGACGAACTCTTCGGCGGATACCCCCAGCACCGCCGCTTCCATCAGCTCCTTCCCTGGAAGAGGCTTCCGCTTGCTCTGCGCCGAGGCATCGGTTCGGTGATGTCCCGCTTTCCCGATGGCGCGGCGCGGAACGCGGCGAGGCATCTCGCAACCGGCGACGAGGTCGAGATCGCTGCGAGCCTCGAGAGTCTATTCGGTTCGGAGGTTCTCGAGACGACCTGCGGACCGGGAGCGGGCCGGCTCGCAGAGCCCTTTGTCGAGGCCTTCCGACGGGCCAGCGCGACGCACGGAACCCGGCGGATCATGCACGCCGATGCGCGTCTTTACCTCCCCGACGACATCCTCACGAAGGTCGATCGAGCGAGCATGTCGGTGGCGCTCGAAGCGCGCGTCCCGATCCTCGACACCCGCGTGGTGGCG
Organism: Myxococcaceae bacterium; assembly: GCA_905339255.1. Lineage (GTDB taxonomy): Bacteria > Myxococcota_A > UBA9160 > UBA9160 > UBA9160 > MYXO. The sequence continues at coordinate 20,059 of CAJPFO010000061.1, read as the reverse complement.
TTCGGGCTCGCCCTTCCACTCGAGATGATCTGGCGCGACGGACTTGCGAAGGCTCCGCTTCGCGCGGTGGCGTACCGCAGGATCCCGCGATCGCTCCTCGACCGCCCGAAGCACGGCTTCGGGATTCCGATCCACTCCCTTCTCGCGGACGAACTCCGCCAGTGGGAGGCGCAGCACCTCGACCACCGGCGGCTTCACGAGGATGGGCTTCTCGATCCCGCCGGGGTCGACGTGATGCGCCGCGAGTCCATGCGATGGCGTGACCCCTCCCTCCGGGCGTCGTTGCTGTGGCGGCTCCTCTGCTTCCAGAGATGGTACGCCTGGAACCACCGGGGCGAGCGTGACGGTTGAGGCATTCGGGTCCGGAGCCAGCGTGCGGACCGGCGCTCGGCTCGTCTACTTCATCGACAGCCTCTCGTCAGGGGGGGCGCAGCGGCAGCTCGTCGAGATCGCGTGTCACCTGCACCGTGCCCACCGGATCTCACTGGCGGTGGTCGTGTACCACGACATCCCGTTCTTCGAGCCGAAGCTGCGCGAGGCGGGAGTCCCGGTGCGACGACTCGCGAAACGGAGGGGATTCGACCCCCTTCTCGCCTTGCGGCTGCGGGGTGCTCTTCGCGAGCTACGCCCCGAGATCGTCCATGCCTTCCTCACGCCTTCGTGCCTGTATGCCTTTCTTGCCGTCCGAAGCATGCCCCGCGCCGTGCGACCGGCGCTGATCGCGGCGGAGCGCAGTGCTCTCGAGGGCAGCTCATTCTCCGATCGCTGGGTGGAACGTCTGGTCTACCCCCGCTGCGAAGCCGTGACATCGAATGCCGCATCGGTGGCGAGCGACATCGAGATTCGCATCGGGGTGCCGATCGATCGGATCCATTACATCCCGAACGGGATCGACCTCGCCGCATGGGACGCAGCGTCGCGAGAGCCTTCGCCGATCCCGCTCGCGGAAGGCCGCTTCCATCTCGGCATGGTCGGTGGACTTCGAGCCGAGAAGAACCACCTGCTGTTGCTCGAGGCGCTCGGCCTCCTCGACGCAGCGACCCGCGGCCGCCTCCAGGTGTGGTTCGTTGGAGCCGCGACGGGGACCCCGGACGTCGTCCGGAGGATCGATGATGAGATCGCACGGCGGGGGTTCGGCACGCTCGTACGTCGTGTCCCCGCGCTCCCGCAGATCGCACCGTTTCTTCGCAGGCTCGACGCCCTCGTGCTTCCATCGCGATACGAGGGCTTCCCGAACGTCCTCCTCGAAGCGATGGCTTCGGCCATCCCTTCGATTGCGGCGCGTGTCGGAGATGTCCCGAACATGCTCGTCGAAGGTCGGGGTGGGCTCGTGGTACCCCCGAACGACTCGCGGGCACTTGCGGGCGCGATCGAGGCGCTCGTATCGGCACCGCCGGAGGAGCGGGTTCGGATCGGACGAGAGGCGAGAGCGCGGGTCGAGGAGGCATTCACGATCGAGCGCGTAGCCGCTCGCCACCTCGACCTCTACGAGCGCTTCTGGCGCCGGCGCGCCTAGGGAACGCGACCTGCTCCGAGGTCGATCGGCGCGCCGACCTCACCGGAACCTTCGAGGCCGGTTCTAGGCGTCGATCTGGACCGGGACTCCTTTCGCAGCAGATTCGCGGATCGCGAAGGTCGCCCTCGACACGCTCACGAGTTCGAAGATCGTGAACGGTCCCGGGCGTCCGGTCCGGACCGCGTCGACGACCTCGTCCACTTGCGCCGCCTGTCCCTTGTCCTGGTTGAACGTGCGCAGGTCCTTCTGTCCCGTGATGCGAGTCACCCGGAAGTTGTCACAAGTCGCGGTGCGGCCGTCCCCCGAGATCTCGAAGCGTTCCTTCGGGAGCTCGGGGCTCGTCCTCGCGAGGTACTCGAGTGTGGCCGTCGAGCCGTCGGCGAAGCCGAGCAGGGCGACGAACGAATCGTCGATCGCAGGGTCGCGTCCGAGATTCCGGGAGTACACCGAGGTGGGAGGCGCGCCCACCAGGTACGTACAGAGGTCGACGAAGTGGCAGGCTTCGCCGAGTGTTCGCCCACCCCCCTCGCGCGGATCGAGGATCCAGCTCCCGGCGGGGGGTGCCCCCGCGGCGACCGTGTAATGGATTGCGAGCGGCCCCTGGCGAGCCAGGAATGCCGCACGGATCGCTCGCGCATGAGCCGAGAAGCGACGGTTGTATCCCACGACGAGCAGGCGTCCGGTCTCGAGGACGGTCGACTCGACCTCCTCGACGTCTTCTGGACGCAGCGCGAGTGGCTTCTCGACCCAGACCGCCTTGCCACCACGCAGCGCTTCGATCGCGAGCTGCGCGTGACTATCGTGCCGGGTCGTGATGAAGACGAGGTCGACCGACGGATCGTCGATCACGGCTCGCGGATCCGTCGAACATGCTGTGAAGCCCGACTTCTCTGCCGTGCGCCGAGCACTCGCCCCCGTGGCCGTCGCGATGTGGGCGAGCCGGACACAGGGAATGCCAGCGAGGGCGGGAAGCAACACGCCCTTTCCGTAGTTTCCTGCACCGATGAAGCCCACACCGACCCGATCGCCGGCTGCGATGGCGCCGGGAGCGAGCGTCGAGTCGATCGTGACGGTGCGGCTCGTCGCCGTCGTCACGTCGTAGCGGAAGACCGCGGCGAGCGATCCCAGGTGCCCGCGCGCGAGTCCCTCGTAGATGTCGAGCGCCTCTCCGAAGTCGACGGTCCGGGTGTCGAGGCGCTTCGGATCGATTGCGCCGCTCGCGATCAAGCCGAGGAAGGCCTGCAGATTTCGGTTCTCCGTCCACCGCACGTAGGGGAGCGGATAGTCGAGTCCGGCTTCCTCGTAGGTGCGGTCGTAGCGACCGGGGCCGTAGGAGGTGCTCATGCGAAGCTCGAGAGCCTTGTCGTAGAAGACGCGGCGATCGAGATTCATCGGCATCGCGCCGACCACGGAGATGCGTGCTCGGTGGCGGCAGATCTCCGCAGCGAGTTCGAGCGGCGACGAGTCGTTCGCGGAGGCCGTCACGAGGACGAGGTCCACGCCGTGTCCACCGGTGTTGTGGTCGATCCATGTCGGCGGAAGCTTCGCGTCCGGGTAGGCCCACTCGGCGCCGAGGTCGATCGCCTGCTTCACGCGCGCCGGGTCGAGATCGAGGCCGAGCACGCGGCATCCATTCGCGCGCAGGAGCTGGACGGTGATCTGACCGATGAGCCCGAGGCCGATCACGGCCGCTACTTCACCGAGCGTCGGCTCCGCCACGCGGATTCCCTGGAGGGCGATCGCCCCGAGCGTCGAGAAAGAGGCCTGCTCGAGCGTGACCGAATCCGGGACGTGGACGGCGAGGTTCTCCGGCACCGTAATGAGCTCTGCATGGTTCGCGTAGCCTGCACCTGCGCAGGCCACTCGATCTCCGGGAGCGAAGTGCTCCACCTCGGGCCCCACTTCGACCACCACCCCCGCGCTCGAATAGCCGAGCGGCTGCGGGCTCTCGAGGCGGGTCATGACGGCCCGGTAGGTCGGCAGCGGCCCCTCCTGCCGGAGCTTGCGGATCACCTGCCTTGCGAGATCCGGGCGGCTTCGGGCCTTCGCCACCAGCGACTTGCGCGCGAAGCTCATCGAGAGCTTCTCGGTGCCGGGAGACATGAGAGAGAAATGGTTGCGGACGAGGATCTGCCCGCGGGTCGGCACGGGGGCGGGCACCTCGACGATCTCGAGCTCTCCGGTCCGGGCGCTCTGGAGGATCTGCTTCATGACCGCCTCCCTTCGATGTGTCCGACCCATCCCGCATGAGGGCGGAAGCGGTGCATGGGCTCGATGGCGTCGAGTGACTCTTCACGGATCGTCGGATCGCTGGCGCTCGCATGGCGGACCACGACGTCCTCGGGGGTCTGGACCGCAGTGATGCGCGGCCCCGGATCGGCCATGATGCGCCAGATCTTCGCGATGCGTCGTTCGTCGAACCCCATGAGGCGAACCGCGACCAGGTCGAGCGCCACCGGGTCCGTGGCAGCGAGGACGGCACCGAGGGGAACGTCGTCGGGGGCGAGGGGCCCGCCTCCCTCGCCGCAGACGATCGCGTCGAGGACGGTGAGAACGCGGCGCACGGGGGCCTCGCGGTCGAGGTGGAGCCCGCGCGCATCGCTGTAGTAGAGGCAGCGGTTCAGGTCCGCGCACATGCGCCAGGTGGTGTCGTTGTGCCACCAATTGCCGCTTCGGACGAACTCGTCGCCTCGCACGGCGGTCTCGAAGCGGCGGAGGAAGCGGAATACGGAGAGCGCAGCGCCTCGATCCAAGAGCGGGCGAACGAGATCGATCGCACGACTCCGTGCCGCATCGATCGCGCTTCCCGCCGGGAACTCGTCGCCACCATCTTCTGGAGTACCGACCGTGTGGTGCGGCAGCCAGTTCTTGTCGCCGTTGATCCCGACGAGGTTCTTGAGCGCAAGGGTCACGCCGGTCTTCTTGTGGGTCTTGAGCTTCGGCAGGTTCACGACCAGGTCTGCGGAGAGGACCGTTTCCGAGAGGAGGTACTCGTTTCGCCCGTCGCGATGGTGCTCGGTGGTGGGTGCGGGGTCGTAGTCGGCGCCGCGGAAGCGCTCCGGGTCGAGCCCCGAACCCTCGAAGAAACTGCGCATGCCGAGGTCGACGACACGGTAGCCGCGTGGATCGCCCGGCAACGGACGGCGCCGGACGATGATCCCGTCGCTCGTCTCGACGGCTTCGCGGCGCAGATCGATGACCTCGAAGTGCAGTCCTGCGCGGCGGTAGAGCCCGCCGACCATATCCAGGCCCGCGAGAGACCGGATCACGTCGAAGTCGCAGTCCTGCTGCGGCGCCTCGGCGACCTCGACCGTTCCACTCGGGCCTACCGCGAGAAACGCGTAATCGGCCATTGCGCGGAGCAGCGAGCCGTGGGTCACGACCGAGGTGACGGTTCCGCCCGGCGAGGGGTTCCAGTGTCGGATGAAGTTCGGCTTGAGGACGATGCGCCCGCCGGGAGCCACCAGCGATCCGAGCGGATTCCATTCGGGCGTACCGAAGCGCTCCTCGTCGAGCCCGAGCGCGCGAAGCGAGAGCCGCACACCCTCGTAGCCGGGGTTGCGCGGCCCGACTTCGAGGGCTCCGCCGAACACACCCCTCATCTCAGGGTAGTCCTCCCCAGGATGAAAGGGAGCCTCCGATCCGCCGTAACCGGGATCGGTTCGCGCAAGGCCCACGGCGATCATGGTCCGATCCGACCCACGGAGGATTTGACGGCGCGAAGCTTTCCGTTCGGCTCCCTCGGGATCCCGTCGACCAGACGCACGTGGATCTCGATCTCCGCGCCGAGTCGGCTGCGGAGTTCCGAGACGAGCTGCTTCTGGCTGCGCTGGCTGTAGCTCGGTCGAGGCACGACGAGAACCGTGATGGCCGTCTTGAGGTCCTGGAGGATCTGCGCTTCGGCGACGTCGAATTGCCCCTTGAAGACGTGATCCATCCGACCGATCAGGCGGCCGTCGGGGGTCATCACGTAATCCTCGACGCGGCCATCGATATCGAGGAAGGCATCGCCCGCGCGCCCGCACGGGCAGGGCCGCTTTGCGCGCGTGCCCACGTCCCCGATCCGGTAGCGGAGGAACGGCGAGGCATCGGTGCCGAGCCCCGTCACGAGAAGCGGACCGCGAACGTACTCGTCGGTCTCCTCGACGGGCTCGATCTCGACGATGCAGAACTCCATGTCCACGTGCAGCCGACGCTGTGCGCAGGCCGTCATCGAGACCGCGAGCTCCGTGGCTGCGTAGTGGTCGAAGACCGGCGCGCCAAAGGCCTTCTCGATCGCGTCGCGCTGGAAGCCGAGCAGGGACTCGGAAGACGGAAAGACGGCCGCGAGGCGCCCGCTCGGAAGGGGGCGTCCCACGTCGAGAAGCGCCCGGGCTGCGAGATGGAGTGCGGAGGGGTAGCCCTGCACGTAGCGCGCCGGCGTGGTGTGGATCGCGTCCACGTAGGCCGGCATGTTCTGCTGCGACATGTGGTAGACGGAGAAGAGCGTCTGGCGGCCGTACGAGTTGTAACGCCAGAAGGGCGGCCGCCGCTGGTGGAGCGGAACGATCATTTGACCGGCGAACGTCATGTGCGGGTCGTCGATCGAGACTCCGCAGGCTCGCCGTTGCCTCCACACGGCGGCGTACCCCTCCGCCACCCGCTCGGGCGTGTGCCAGACGGGAAGGGGCGTTCCCGTGGTTCCGCTCGTCGCGACGCGAAGAAGATTCCGCGGGGACAAATCCCTCGCGAGAAACTCTCGCCAGCGGTCGCGGTACGTGGACTTCTCGAGCGGAGCGATGGCGGCCAGGGTCTCACCGATCGCCTCTGCAGGCTCGGTCGCACTCGAGGGGAGGGGGAGGCTCTGGTAGTAGGGAACGTGTTCGCGTGCCCGCCGCACCTGGCGATCGAGGAGGCGCCACTGGATCGCTCGGAGCGCATCGAGCGGCTCCCCTACGCTCTTCTCCCAACGCGCCAGCGTCTCGTGGAAATAGGGTGTGAAGCGGGAGACCGAACGCCGGTACCCGGCCCAGCTGCACGCGAGGTTTTGCAGCGGGATGGGGAGGTATCGATAGAACTGGTTCACCCGCGCCGCTCCACGGTCCGTTCGAGGAACTTCGCCATTCGCCTTGCGAGCTCGTCGCGTTGGAAGCCGGCCTCGACCCATTCGCGGCCCGAGACGGCTCGGCCATGGGCCGATTCGGGGTGGTCGCGAACCTCGAGAATGGCGGCCGCGAGTTGGTCGCCCTTTTCGGGGTCGATCACGAGCGCAGCTTTCGCTTCGGAGACCATCCGTCGGGTCTCGCCGCGGGCCGCGACCACGACCGGCCGTTCCTGCGCGAGGAATTCGAAGAGCTTCGACGGAATCACCGTCTCGAATACGGGGAGGTCGCGAAGCAGCACGAGGAGGCAATCGATCGAAGCGAGCCACGCAGGGATCTCGGCCCTCGGCCGAAGCCCGAGAAGTCGGACATTTCCGAGCGATCGTGCAGCGATTTCGGCCTCGAGCGCTTCGCGGTCGGCTCCGTCGCCGATCAGCAGGAGCAGGACGTCCGGGGTCGACGCGAGGCGTTCTGCGGCGTCGAGCACCGTGCGGAGACCATGTGCGAGGCCGAGCGTGCCGACGTACGCCGCGAGGAAGCGGCCGCCGACACCGTTGCGGTCGAGAAGCTCGTCGTCCCGCGGCCGGGGTCGGAAGAGCTCGTGGTCGATCCCGTTGTACACGAGCTCGATCCGGTCGTTCGGTACGCCGCGCGCGCGGATGTGATCGACGAAGGCCTGCGTGAGCGCGACGATGCCGTCGGCGCTTCGGTAGAGAAACGACTCGATCGCCTCGAGCGCGCGAAGCACGGGTCCGGGGCGGAGCTGCCCGAGCGCCACGATCGACTCGGGCCAGAGATCGCGGACCTCGAGGACGAAGGGCCGGCGCTTGATGCGAGCGACGGCGAGCCCAGCGATGCCGACGAAGAACTGCGGACTCGTGGCCACGACGACGTCGGGGCGCTCGACGCGAAGCGAAGCAGCGAGCGCGGCCAACGCGAAGAGCACGTAGTTGAGCGTTCGGCGCAGGAACCCCTCGTTCGCCGTCAGGTACATCCAGGTGCGGATCACGCGGATGCCGTCGCATCGCTCCTCCTGGATCCAGCGGTTCTCGTACCCCGGGAAGATCTGACCCTTCGGATGGTTCGGGACGCCGGTGATGACGGTGACCTCGTGGCCGTCCGCCACCCAGCGCCGCGCGTGCTCGAAGGTGCGGTTCGCCGGAGCGTTCACCTCGGGAGGGAAGTAGTGGCTGATGAAGAGGATCTTCAAGCGTCAGTTGGGCACGTAGGACGGGAGTTTCGGAACGATCTGGCTCGCGATCTCGTGGAAAGCCTGATCGGCGGCCTTCTCGTCGCCGCGGACCATCGGCAGCGTGAAGCGCACGAGAGCGCCGTCCGTGCGGCTCTCGGTCGCGCGATCCCAGAACAGCGCAACGAGCTTCTTCCAATCGTCCGCGATCACGCGTCCACGCTCCTGGTACCAGTAGTAGACGAGCTGTCGGGCATCGCCTTTCGCGATCACGACGCGTTTCACCTCCGCCGGCGCCCCGGGGAGCCCGGGAAGGTCGAGCGGAACGTCCTCGGATCGGATGATGTTCCAGCCCGACCCGGGAAGGCAATGGGCCGGCGGATGGATCCGCGTCTCGCCGCCGTCCTCGGTGCCGACCTGGGACTGGTGGTATCCGACGTAGACGCCGATCGGCAGCGGATTCTCGGCGCTCCGGAACTCGCAGATCAGGTAGTCGGTGACGCCGAGGTTTTCGATCACCTTCGGATCCATCGCCTCGTAGCGGGGGCAACTCCAACCCCCCACATCCAGGGGGAAGCTCGCGAAGCTCGCGCGGGGCGGATGGATCTCCGCGGTCGCGAGGAAGTTGTAGATGTAGAAGTTCACGCCGAGGAATCCTGCGGCGACGAGGAGCTTCATCATGACGCGGCCTCCTCTTCTGCGGACGCGCCGGGCCAGATCTTCGAGAGCAGCCAGGCTTCGCCGAGCAGGAGCACGAATGCGATGGCGAAGGTGAACAGGCCCTGCGTCTCGTGGATCACCCCCCCGGCGGCCTCGGGGCCGAAGTGATGCGCGAGCACACCCGTGAGGGCGACCCGGAAGGCGTTCACGAAGATCGCGATCGGGATGGTCGAGAGCACGATCACGATCCGCTCGGCGAGGTTGCGACGGAAGAAATAGGCGAAGACCACACCGAGGGTGATGAGCGCCATGAGCGAGCGCAGCCCGCTGCAAGCCTCTGCGACGAAAAGAGGGCCGTTCGCGAGATGGATGATGTTGCCCTCGAGGAGCGCCGGGACGCCGATCAGATGGAGTGCCTCGACGGCCATGCCCGCCGCGACGAGCTGGAGCGGGAAGGCGATCGTATTCACGATCGACTGCGGCAGCGGGACCATCAGGAAGAGGAAGAGGAGCGGGAACGCCATCACGCGGTAGATGCGAACGCCGAGCAGCAGCAGCACGAGGCCGTTCACGAGCAGCACGAACGAGAGCCGCTGGTTCATGTACTCGACGCCGAGTCGCCCGATGAAGAGCGTCGCGCTCGCGAGGGCGAGCGGCACGAGGCCCCACCAGCTTCCTTCGGCCGGAAGCTCGCGGAGCCGCTCGCGCCGCTCCCAGAGGAAGTAGAGCGAGAGCGGGACGATCAAGAAGCCGTGCGAGTAGTCCTGGTTCTCGGCCCAGTTGCCGACGAGCCCGCGCAGGATCGGCGTGTAGATCGCAATCGCCGCCAGGAGCACGAGCCCCGTTGCGATCCACGGACCTCGCCGTGCCGGGGGCGCCGCCGCCACCGGAGGGGGCGTCGCCTCTGCGATCTGCCCGGAGATCCCCTCGGTCATATCGCTCCGCGGCCCCTAGAACAGGGCGTAGATGAAGGGTGCGACGGCCGAACCCTCGGTCACCACGATCAGCACGCAGAGAAGCAGCAGCGTCAGGAGAATCGGCGCCAGCCACCACTTCTTGCGCACGCGCATGAAGGTCCAGAACTCGCCGAAGATCGAGAGGCTTCCGCCTCGTCGAGAACCCGGATTGGCCATCGAGCCCTCCCGACCACCCCTAGAACAGGGCGTAGATGAACGGTGCCACCGCCGATCCTTGCGTCACCACGATGAGTGCCGAGAGCAGCAACATGGTGATGAGGATCGGTGCGAGCCACCACTTCTTGCGCACCCGCATGAACTGCCAGAAGTCGCCGAAGATGGCGAGCGTCCCCTGCTTTCGTCGAGGTCGGTTCGTCATCGGCATCCTCAGTCGAGGGCGTACTTCTCGCGCCAGTCGAAGTCCTCGCGGAGTTCGGGCTGGTCCTTCTTCTCGAGTACGCAGTTTCCGAGCACGAGCACGTCCATGTTCGTTCGCATGAAGCAGAGATAGGCGTCCTCGGGAGTACGGACGATCGGCTCTCCGCGGACGTTGAACGAGGTGTTGATCAAGACGGGGCAGCCCGTTCGCCGGTCGAAGGCCTGGAGGAGGTCGTAGAACTCGGCGTGCTGGTCGCGGCGGACGGTCTGCACCCGGGCCGAACCATCGACGTGCGTCACCGCCGGGATCCTGCGATCGGGGCGCACCTGGCAGACGAGCAGCATGTAGGGGCTCTCGCGGTCGAGGTCGAACCACTCCGCGCACTTCTCCTCGAGCACCGCGGGCGCGAAGGGGCGGAAGCTCTCGCGGAACTTGATCTTGAGGTTCACGCGCTTCCAGTTCTCTTCGTTGCGGGCATCGGCCAGGATGCTCCGCGATCCGAGCGACCGCGGGCCCCACTCCATCCGACCCTGGAACCAGCCGACCACGGCCTGGCTCTCGTCGAGCTGGCGTGCCGTCCACTCGATCATCTCGTCGCGCGAGAGCCGCCGGTACGGCGCTCCGCGGTGCGCGAGGAAACGTTCGATCTCATCGTCCGAGTACTCGGGGCCCCAGTAGGCATGATCCATCCGGAAGCTTCGCGGATTGCCGAGGACGTTGTGGTGCGCGAAGAGCGCGGCGCCGAGCGCCCCGCCGGCGTCACCGGCCGCCGGCTGGACCCAGAGGTTCTCGAAGGGGCCTTCGCGGATCACGCGGCCGTTGGCCACGCAGTTGAGCGCGACGCCGCCGGCCATGCAGAGGTTCTTCATTCCGGTCTTCGCGTGCAGGTCGCGCACCATCCGCAGCACGACTTCCTCGGTCACCTTCTGCACGCTCGCCGCCATGTCCCAGTGGAACTCCTCCATCTTCGATTCGGGGGCTCGGACGGGATGTCCGAAGAGCTTCGAGAAGCGGGAGTTCGTCATCGTGAGGCCGTAGTCGTACGCGAAATACTTCATGTCGAGCTTGAACGAGCCGTCGTCGCGGAGGTCGACGAGCTCCTTCAGGATCAGGTCGTAGTACCTGGGCTTCCCGTACGGGGCCGCGCCCATCACCTTGTATTCGGCGCTGTTGACCTTGAAACCCAAGTAGTAGGTGAAGGCGCTGTAGAGGAGCCCGAGCGAGTGCGGAAAGCGGATCTCGCGGAGGAGCTCGAAGCGGTTCCCCCTCCCGACGCCGTGGGTGGCGGTGGCCCACTCGCCGACGCCGTCGAGGGTGAGGATCGCCGCCTCGTCGAAGGGCGACGGCAGGAACGCCGACGCCGCGTGCGATTGGTGATGCTCGGAGAAGAGCACCTCGCCGTCGAAGTCGAGCTCGCGCTGGATCACCTGCGGCACCCAGAGCTTCTCGCGGAGCCAGACGGGCATCGCCTTGGTGAACGACGCGAGCGAGCGCGGAAAGGTTGCGAGATACGTGAGCAGGATCCGCTCGAACTTCACGAAGGGCTTGTCGTAGAAGACGACGTAATCGACGTCGTCCATCCCGATCCCCGCGGCGTCGAGGCAGTAGCGGACGGCCTGCTTCGGAAGATCGGGATCGTGCCGCTTGCGCGTGAAGCGCTCCTCGTGCGCCGCGGCGACGAGGTCACCGTCGCGCAGCAGCGCGGCGGCCGAATCGTGGTAGAAGCACGAGAGCCCGAGGATGTTCAAGGTCGCTCTTCTCCCGCCCTCTTTCCTAGAACTGATGCTGCGCGCGCTCGAGGCTCGGCGGCGCCGTATCGGCCTCCCGCCAAGCGCTCCCGGCGCTGCGAAGCCGCCGCTTGTCGAGAAGATCGCGGCGTAGAAGGGTAGCTCCCGCTCCCCACGGGCCGATCAGCAGGGCATAGAAGATCGAGAGGATCACGAGGGTCTGCACGAAGGCGAAACGTCCCACGATCCGCATCCACCCGGCACGAAGCGATCCCCAGAGAGTGGTCGTCTGCGTCATCCGGCCACACCTCCGAGGTCGCGCTCGAGGACGTCGACGATCCGCTTTGCCGTGCCGCCGTCCCAGAGATCCGGGATTCGACCCGCCTTCGCGCGCCCCTCGAGGATGGCGGTGGCCTCGGCGAGGATGCGCTCGGGGTCGGGTCCGACCATCACGTTCGTTCCCTGGGTGACCGTCACCGGGCGTTCGGTGTTCCGGCGCAGGGTCAGGCACGGCACCCCGAGCACGGTCGTCTCCTCCTGGATCCCGCCCGAATCCGTGAGGACGAGCCGCGAATCGGCCATGAGCCGCAGGAACTCGAGGTAGCCGAGCGGGTCGACGACGCGGAGCCCGGGGGGCTTGCCGCCGAGCTCGCGCGAGATCGTCGCCTTCGTCCGGGGATGCACCGGGAAGACCACCGGGAGCCGCTGGTGGATCTTCTCGAGCACGCCGAAGAGGCGGAGCAGGTGCTCGGGATCGTCGACGTTGCTCGGCCGGTGCAGCGTGAGAACCGCGTAGCCCCCGGGCTCGAGGCCGAGCTTCTCGACCACGTCGATGCGGCGCGCTCGCTCCAGGTTGGCGCGCAGCGTATCGATCATGATGTTCCCGACGAAATGGACGCGCTCGGACAAAACGCCTTCGCGCGCGAGGTTCTCGTTTCCGGAAGGCTCGCTCGTGAAGAGCCAGCGAGAGAGCACGTCGGTCACGAGGCGGTTCACCTCCTCGGGCATCGTGCGGTCGAAGGATCGGAGCCCCGCCTCGACGTGCGCCACCGGGATGCAGAGCTTCGCGGCGGCGAGCGTCGCGGCGAGCGTCGAGTTGACGTCGCCGACGACGACGAGCGCATGCGGCCGGCGTTCGACGAGGATGGCTTCGATCCTCTTCAGCACCTCGGCCGTCTGCTCGGCCTGCGTGCCCGATCCGACGCCGAGGTTCACGTCGGGCTCACGGATCCCGAGGTCCCTGAAGAAGCTCTCGGACATGGCCTGGTCGTAGTGCTGGCCGGTGTGCACGAGGACGGCCTCGAAGCGATCCCGAGCTTCGAGCGCGCGCATGAGCGGCGCGATCTTCATGAAGTTCGGCCTCGCGCCGGCAACGACGACGACGCGGATCGGGAATCCTCGGGAAGCGGCGGACATTCGCTGGCTCTGCCCTCGTCGTGGCGGGACCCTGGCTCGAACCCCTGGCGTCGTGCGCGGGGCGCCCGCTTCTCTTCGGCGACCCGGCTCGAGCGCCGCAGCCTGCTGCACCGAGCAGGGCAAGCTAACTCGCGAGCGCTCTCGCGGCGATATGCCCCGCGGGGGAAACGCAACCGTCGCGAACCCAACCCGGTTTCGAGGGAACTCTTTTACACGAACGCCTCGAAGGCAGTCCTTGCCCCGAGATGCCTGCCGAGGGAAAATCCTTATCCCGCACGGTAGACCGGCTCCACTTTGTGAAAACTTTTCCACAAGGCCCTGGAGCGGCTGCCGAAGCGGAGGGAGCGGAAGCCGTCACCGCTCGAGCCCGTCGCCACCGGCCTTGCGCCCGGCAGCCGAGCTTGCGCGAGAGGGGTCATGTCCGACCAGATCCGTGTGCTCGTGATCGACGACGATCCCGGGGTTCGGGATTACCTGGAGGCGCTCGTCTCCCGGCAGGGCTATCAGGTCTTCGCCGTCGCGGACGGGGAGCAGGCGATCCGCACGCTCGACGAGACCCGCCCGGATCTGGTGACGCTCGACGTCGTGCTCCCCGGGATCGACGGTCTCGAGACGCTCCGGCAGATCAAGCAGCGCCTTCCCGAGGTTCCCGTCGTGATGCTCTCGGGGCACGGCCAGGCGCGAACCATCGTCGAGGCCATGCGGCTCGGCGCCGGTGACTTCCTCCGCAAGCCTTTCGAGGTCGAGGAGCTCGAGCTCGCCTTCCAGAAGGCGCTCGAGAAGCGCGCGCTCAAGCGCGAGGTCGAGGAGCTTCGCGGCCGCGCGCGGACCGAGACCGAGATGCTCATGCTCTGCGGCGACAACCGCAAGATGATCGCCGTTCGCGAGATCATCGAGCAGGTCGCCGATACCGACATCACGGTGCTGATCCGCGGCGAGAGCGGAACGGGCAAGGAGGTCGTTGCGCGGACGGTCTTCCAGCTCTCGAACCGTCGCGATCGGCCCTTCGTCAAGGTCAACTGCGCGGCGCTTCCGTCGGAGCTTCTCGAGAGCGAGCTCTTCGGCTTCGAGAAGGGAGCCTTCACGGGGGCGCAGAAGCGCAAGCTCGGGAAGTTCGAGTTCGCGAACCACGGGACGATCTTCCTCGACGAGATCAGCGAGATGCACCCGAGCCTGCAGGCGAAGCTCCTGCAGGTGCTGCAGGACGGCGAGTTCTCGAGGCTCGGCGGCGAGAGCGACGTCCGGGTCGATACCCGCATCATCGCGGCGACCAACCGCAACCTCGAGCAGGCGGTCCAGGAAGGCACCTTCCGCGAGGATCTCTTCTACCGGCTGAACGTCGTCACGGTCCAGCTTCCGCCGCTGCGCGAACGGCGCGATGCGATCCCGCTCCTCGTCGACTTCTTCTTGCAGAAGTACAACGAGCAATACCGAAAGTCGCTCCCGCCGCTCTCGGCCGAGACGCTCGCGACGCTCGTCCAGTACCACTGGCCCGGCAACGTCCGCGAGCTCGAGAACATGGTCAAGCGGATGGTCGTCCTCGGCAACGAGCGGAGCGTTCTGCAGGAGATTGCCCTCAAGGAGGCGCCGCCTGCCGAGGCCCCGGAGGCCGCCCTCGACCTCGACGCGCTCGGCGCCGATCTCGTGAACGGCAAGGGGATCGATCTCAAGGCAATCTCGAAGCGTGCCGCTCAAGTTGCCGAGAAGCGGGTGATCGAGAGGGTGCTCCAGCAGACGCGGTGGAACCGCAAGGAGGCCGCGGAGCGGCTGCAGATCAGCTACAAAGCCCTGCTTTACAAAATGAAGGAGGCAGGGCTCGGCGAGCGCGGTTAGCTCGCTCGGGCCGCCGGGGGGGATAGATGAAGGGTCGATTCCATCGCGTGCTGGCGCTCTCGTGCGTGCTCGCGTTCGCAGCCGTGGCCTGCGGCCGGGCGGTGCAACCGCCGCCGCCCGAGCCGGCCGGGGGCGAAAAGACCCCGTACGTGATCGGCCCGAGCGACCTCCTCCAGGTGACGGTGTGGAAGAACCCCGAGCTCTCCCTCGACCAGGTTCCGGTTCGTCCCGACGGGCGGATCTCGGTGCCGCTCGCCAACGACGTGCAGGCGGCGGGGCTCACGACCGACGAGCTCAAGCAGGTGCTGACCGAGAAGCTCGCCGAGTACGTGACGGCCCCCGATGTGACGGTCGTCGTGCTGCAGGTGAATAGCCGCCGGGTCTACGTGCTCGGCGAGGTGAACCGACCCGGCCCGGTGTCGCTCGCCACCGACACGCGCGTGCTCGACGCGATCAGCTCGGCGGGGGGCTTTTCGACCTTCGCCGATCGTGATCGCGTCAAGGTGATCCGCCGTGGGCAGGCCGGGGCCGTCACCGAGTACCGCTTCAGCTACTCGGACTTCGTCGAGGGAACGGTAGACAACGCCAACATGCTCCTCGAGAACGGGGACACGGTCGTGGTCTCGGACTAGGAAGCAAGCGTGCGAGCCCTTCGCTTCGTACTCCCGATTCTCCTCGTTCTCGCGCCTTCGAGCGCGCGGGCGGCGGAGGCCGTGTTCGGAGTCGAGGGGCTCACCCAGTTCAATACGAACGTCTTCTACCAGACCGAAGACGGTCAGAAGGCCGGGAGCTTCCGCGGAGGCCCCTCGCTGATCCTGCGTGACCGGACCGGGCAGCTCGGCTGGAAGATGCGCTATCGGCCGTCGTAT
This sequence comes from Myxococcaceae bacterium, assembly GCA_905339255.1. GTDB lineage: Bacteria > Myxococcota_A > UBA9160 > UBA9160 > UBA9160 > MYXO. The sequence goes on along the minus strand of CAJPFO010000061.1, from coordinate 4,433 downwards.
GAGGCGTTCTACAACGTCTCCGGGATCGACAGCTTCTACCATCTCGCGGATGGCGAGATCTCGTGGCGGCCGAGCGCGGCCACGGAGCTCTACGCAAACGACATCTTCTCGTTCACGCCCACCCGGAGCGTCAGCTTCGAGTCCGAGACCGGCACCGTGCTGGCACAGACCGTTCCCGACTTCGCGAACGATCAGGTGCTTCAGAATACGCTGAACCTCGGCATCCGACACGCGTTCACGCCACGCTGGCTCGCCGACGTGTCGGTTTCGAGCAGCATCCTCGACTACCAGGGCGACATCTACACGGACAGCTCGAGCCTGAACGGGCAGGCCTTCGCGACGTACGGACTCACCGCCGCGGACCGGATCGGCGGAGGGTTCGGATACAGCCGGCAGACGATCGAGCCGCCGATCGCAGACTCATCGACCACGAGCTACTACCAGCTCTACACGATCTGGAACCACGACTTCTCTCCGACGTTCCGGTTCCAGGCGAATGCCGGCCCCACGCTCGTCGATTCGCCATCGAATCTGCAGGAGTCGTTCAGCGACATCCCCGAGTTCTCGCTCCCGGTGGGCAACGGAACGCTCTTGCCGATCAATCCCGCCTCGTGCGAGATCCAGAGTGGTGTCGTGAACATCGGGACGTGCAACGTCTACACGCTTCCGATCGGAGGCTCGCCGCCCTTCCTCACCGCGAACCAGCTCGGGCTCGACTCGCTCGTGACGCTGCCGCTCTCGGGGAGCCGTCCCGACTCTGGTGGGACGAGCCTCACCTACTTCGCCAACCTCTCGGTCACGAAGCAGTGGCGGAACTTCTCGCTCACGGCGAGCTACGTCCGGAACGCTTCGACCACTTCCGGGATCAACCAGAGCGTCATCACCGACACCTACCGGCTGTTCGGTGCGTGGCGACCGTCCCCACTCTGGGAGTTCCTCCTCACCGGCCTCTTCATCCAGCGGACCTCGGATGCCGATCAACCGCAGTACTTCGTCGTCGGACAGGTCGCGCCGGGCGCGGTCCCGTGTTCGCTCGTGGTCTTCGGTTCGGTCGTCGATTGCGGAACCCTCCCGGGCGTACGGGCGACCGGTGTCGCCGCCACGCTTCGAGGCTCGGCCGAGACGCGTTACTCGACTTATCTGATCACGACCCAGATCAACCGGTATCTGAGCCGGTCCACCTACGTCTATGCTCGGTTCACCTGGGACCGGCAGAACACGCGGCAGGAGTTCGAGGACCTCTTTACCGAGTCGACCTCGCTCGCGACGTCGTCCTACCTCCGTTACGTCGTTGCGATCGGCTTCGTCTACGAGTTCGACCCCATCCACCTCGCGTGGGATTGAGGGGCAGGAGAGCGAGATGAACGAGGACCAGGGCTTCAGGGTCGGCGACCTGCGAGCGGTGCTCAAGCGGCGGCTGCCGCTCATGGCGGCGGTGGGGGGGGCGGTATTCCTCCTCTCGATCGTCATCGCTTCGCTGCTGCCGAACGTGTACATGGCGAGCGCCACGCTGCTGATCGAGCCGCAGAGCATCTCGAAGAAGCTGGTCGAGGCGGGCGTCGCCGAGAGCGACCTGAACAACCGCCTGCACCTCATGACCATGCAGATCCTTTCGAGGTCGAGGCTCTCGAAGATCATCGACGATCTGAAGCTCTATCCCGAAGAGTCTCAGGAGATGACCCGGGAAGAAGTGATCGAAATGATGCGAAAGCACATCCGTGTCGAACCGGTGCTTCCCGAGCTCGAGAGCCCCGAGCTGCGGCGCAACCGCGCCGTCGAGATCAACACGTTCCGGCTCTTCTTCATGTCCGATTCGCCTCGGGTCGCGGCCGAGGTGGCGAACCGCCTCGCGAACGACTTCATCGACGAACACATCCGCGAGCGCGTCCAGGTTTCGGGCGATACCTCCGAGTTCATCGAGGCCGAACTCCAGCGGATCGCGGCACGGATCCGCGAGGTCGAGGCGCAGACCGCGCAGATCAAGGGCGAGAACCCGGGAAAGCTCCCGGAGGACATCGAGACGAACCAGAGGCTTCTCGAGCGCGCGATCGACAACCTTCGAGACGCGCAGCGCGACCTCGCACAGGCCCAGAGCGACGAGGCCTTCTACCGCCAGCAGTCGCTCCAGGCGGCGGCCGCCCTGCCGAGCAACGACGAGGCGGATCCGGGTCGGAGGATCGAGATCTTGAAGATCCGGCTCGGGGAGTACCGCTCGCGAGGCTTTACCGAGAAGCATCCGGACATCGTCGCCGCGACGCAGGAGATCGCCGCGCTCGAGCAGAGGATCGCGAGCGATGGCGAAGGCGCCGAGCCGCTCCGCTCGGTCCCCCAGCAGCAGGCCGAGGCCGAGATGCGCCGCGCGAGCCTGAGCGTGCAGTCCGCGCAGCAGGACATCGCGAGGCTCCAGCAGCAGGTCGAAGAGATCCAGCAGCGCCTCGCGGGCACGCCGCGAGTGGCCGAGCAGCTCGCCGCGCTCGAGCGCGAGTACCAGACGCTCTCGACGAGCTTCTCCGACTACAGCGTGAAGCGCGTCGAGGCGAACACGCAGGCGAACATGGAGCGCCGCCAGAAGGGCGAGCAGTTCCGCGTGCTCGAATCCGCGGTGCCTCCGCCCGACCCGGCCTCGCCGAAGCGGCTCGTGATCGTGCTCGTCGGGCTCATGCTCGGCGCGGCGATCGGCGCGGGCGTCGGGCTCCTCGTGGAGAGCAGCGACACCTCGTTCCATGCCGGCCGCGACCTCCAATCGAAGCTGCGGATTCCGGTCCTGGCGGAGATCCCGGCGATCCTTCTCGATGCGGATCGGGCCGCCAGGCGGCGTCAGCAGATCCGCACCGCGGTGGCGACGGCGGCCGTGGTGCTGCTCGTCCTCGTCGGTTCCGGCGGCGGCTACTTCTGGGTGAACGTGCTTCCGCGCTGGCGAGCCGCGGCGGAGGAGGGCGCCACGCCGCGCCCCGCCACCCCGCCGAGCGCGCCCGCGGCGCCGGCAGCGGGCGGCGGAAGCCCCGTGGGAGGCCGCTAGCGCGCGCATGTACCGGCAGCACTTCGGACTCCTGCGAAGCCCCTTCGAGATGACGCCCGATCCGGCGTTCCTCTACCTCGGAGAGGCGCACCGCGAGGGGCTCGCGACGCTGGTTTACGGCGTGCGGGCGCGCAAGGGGTTCGTGCTGCTGACGGGCGAGGTGGGGACGGGAAAGACGACACTGCTCCACGCGCTGCTCTCGAAGCTCGATTCGAATACGGCGGCGGCCTTCCTCTTCAACCCGAAGCTCGAGCCCCTCGACTTCTTCCACGTGCTCTTCGACGAGCTCGGAATCGAGGAGCGCTGCGCGACCAAGGCCGAGTACCTGCTGGCGCTCAACCGCTTCCTGATCGCGAGGCTCGGCAAGGGGCTTCCGACGCTCCTCATCGTCGACGAGGCACAGAACCTCTCGCCCGAGATGCTCGAGGAGATCCGCCTGCTCTCGAACCTCGAGACCCCGACTTCGAAGCTCCTCCAGATCATGCTCGTGGGGCAGCCGGAGCTCAACCAGATGCTCTCGCGGCCGGACCTCCGACAGCTCCGCCAGCGGATCGTGCTCCGCCATCATCTGCGGCCCTTCGACGAGAAGGAGACGGCCGACTACGTCGAGGAGCGGATGCGGCTCGCCGGTTATACGGGGCCCGGCGCTTTCGATCGCGGCGCGCTTCGCGAGGTCTACGAGGTGTCGAGGGGGATTCCGCGGGTTCTCAACATCGTCTGCGACGGGGCGCTGCTCCTCGGCTTTTCGCGGGGGCTGCCCGTGATCGGCCGCGCGCAGATTCGCGAGGCCGCGAAGGATCTGGAGCTCCCGGCCTGGACGGGCGCCGACGAACCGGCCGAGGCCGTGGCAGGGGCGGGTCGCCGCCGGCGCGGTTGGCTCGGTCTCTTCCGCTAGGCGAAGAGGAAAGGGGAAGCGATGGGCAAGGTCTACGACGCGCTGCAACGGGCCGAGGAGGCGCGCAGCCGGCTCGCGCCGGGCGGGGTGGCTGCGGCTCCGACGGCCGAGTGGAAGCCGTCGGTCGAGGTCGAGAAGGCCCGTCGCGCGCCTTTCTGGAAGCGCTGGTTCCAGCGGACGGCGCTGCTGCGCGAGGAGGACGCGAGCGCGGCGAACAAGCGGCGCATCTCGCTGCTCGAGCCGGATTCCTTCGTCGCCGAGCAGTACCGGACGCTCCGGACCCGCATCGAATCGCTCGCGGCGCAGCGGCCGCTTCGGACTCTCGCCGTCGTGAGCGCGCTTCCGGGGGAAGGCAAGACGTCGGCGGCCGTGAACCTCGCGGTCGTGAGCGAGATGCACCTCGACCGCCGCGTGCTCCTCGTCGACTGCGATCTGCGCAAGCCGAAGATCCATCGGGCGCTCGGGATCACGCCGCAGGCGGGTCTCGCCGAGGTGCTCCAGGACAAGGCGACGATCGAG
>CAJPFO010000060.1 GCA_905339255.1 Myxococcaceae bacterium | reverse complement strand
CCACGATCCCTCCGAAAAAACTCGCGCGACCGCGCCACGGCGCGCCAGCGAGGCCGCCGAGGAGCACCGCGAGGATCCAGAGCGCGAGCGGATCCGTCCTCGTCACGACGGCCCCGGGGTTCGACTCGAAGCGCGCATCGGCTCCTCCCCCTGCCACTCTATCCGATGCCACGCCTCGGGGCGTTCGGCATCTGGCCCTTCGCCCATCCTTGTGAGAGGCTCGGCGCCGGATGAACGACTGGTTTCGCCGTCTGGTCACGAGCATCGGACTCCCTGCACTGATCGGTGTAGGAACCGGAGCGGTCGTCGCCGTGCTCTCGACGGCGACCGAGGGGGTGGCGCTCCCGGCTCTCGCAGCACTCCCCGGACTCGCCCCGGCCGCCTTCTCGCCGCTCGCATTGCTCGTGACGCTCGCCGTCGTCCGCTTCGTGACGCGAAGCTCGGAGCCCGCGACCACCGAGCTCTACCTCGAGACGGCGAATGCGCCCGAGGGACGCCTGCCGCTCCGGCAGATTCCGGGCCGTGTCCTCGCAGGGGTGACGACGGTCGCCTTCGGGGGCTCGCAGGGTCTCGAGTCCCCATCGGCGCTGCTCGGCGCCTCACTCGCACAGATCCTCGGGGGCGGACGCTTCACCCTTTCGCAAGACGAGCGACGGGCGCTCTTGATGGCGGGGGCCGGCGCGGGAATCGCGGCGGTCTTCTCCTCGCCGGGCGCCGGTGCGCTCTACGGGATGGAGATCCCGTTCCGTCGCGACGTCGACGCCAGGAACCTCGTGCCCTGCGCAGTGGCCGCCGCCTGCGGGTACGGTGTCCGCATCGCCATCGCGGGCCCGGCAAACCTCGTCGTGCTCGACGCCGCTCCCGAGATCGATCTGGCCTTCGTCGCCGGGGCGCTCGTCGTGGCGGTCGCCGCAGGGCTCGCCGCGAGGCTCTTTGCCGAGGCCACCTCGGCGGCACGCGCGCTCGCGCGACGCGGAACCCCACTCTCGCGTGCGGCACTTGGCGGCTTCGTACTCGCCGGCCTCGCCGCGGCCGGCTTCGAGCTCACGGGAAGCTGGATCAGCTTCGGACCGGGCTACGTCGCCGCCGAGTGGCTCGGCGCGGCGACCCACCCCATCGGCCTTCTCGGCCTCGCGCTCCTGGTGCGCTCGGCAGGGACGCTCGTCTGCGTCTACGGAGGCGGTGGGGGAGGCGTCTTCACGTCGCTCGCCTGTACGGGGGTCTTCGTCGGCTGGATCGTCGCGGGCGCGCTCGGTATCGGAGGGGATGCCTACGCGCTCCTCGGCGCCGCGTGCGTGCTCGGTGCGGCCTATCACATCCCGCTCGCGACGATGCTCTACGTGGCCGAGTCGGGAGGCGGCGTGCCGTTCTCGATGCTCGGGCTCGTCGCCGTCGCGCTCGCGCAGGCAATCGTCGCAGACGCGTCCGTCGCCACCTCGCAGCGGGATTCGCGCGGATAGACCGGAGACCGAGGCCCTCGAATCTGCAGCATCGTCGCGCGGTGGCCCGCGCACGACGTCGCTTCACATGCGCTTTCGCCCGGGAAGCGCCTCGAGGGCGTTGCGACACTCTTCCGAGAGCTCGCTCGCGTGGCTCCGCAAGCAATTCATCATGCCGGTGCCGTGCCGGCCGGGTTCGACACCGGGGCAAAGACGAACGGCGTCGTCGCCGCAGGCATCGCCGGCGTCGGCGCGTCTCGCCGCCGGATCGACGATCGAGGTCCGACACGCTTCCGAGAGGAGCTCACGGTTCTCCCGTAGACAGCGCATCTGCTCGGCGCGGGTCGGCCCTGCATCGGGACAGAGACTGCGGAGATCCTCGCCACAGGTCGAATCCTGCGCAGCGGCGGACGCCGAGGAGACGAGGATCGCGAAAACGACGGGGATTCCTGCGGCGAGATTGCGAGTTCGCATCGACCCGACCCCGACTAGTAGCGTCGGCCGCGAGGAACGTTCTCGCGATCGGCATGACCCACGGGCTTCGAACCGCTTGCGATCCGATCGTTCGACGCCTGGCGGTCCGGACTCGCGGGGACGGCCCCCGCCGCTGCAGCGGCCGCCGCCTGGAGTCTCGCGGGATCGAGCTCGTCGGTGTCGCCGCAGACCGCGATCTCGCCGTGGCCGGCGTCGTTCGCGGCCCGGCAACCCGTCTCCGCGTGCGAAGGCGGAGACGAAGCCGCGGCCAGGAGAAAGACCAGGAGAAGCAGCTCACGCATCGTTCGTCGCTCCCCTCGCTTCGGCTCCTCCGGAGCCGCGCCCATTCGATCGCGAGGACTTCCGTGGCTGCAGGCGTCGTGCGAACGCGCTGCGTGGCCGCTGCGGCTTCGTCGCAGGTCCGCTGCCGTCTGTCGAGCCTCGTCCCGGCCCCTCGCTTTCCGAGACGCTCCGAGAGCTTGTGCGGCCGGCTGCGCGGCCGACTTGAGGCGGTGCGCGCGCCGGCCGTCGAGAGCGGGGCGTGTCCCCCTCGGCTCTGGACCAACGCGAGCCTCGAGTCCCGGCGCCGTCGGAGCGAAGAGGCCCTCGAGGGGGCGTGCGAAGCGTCGCCCGCGGAGACATTCTCGACGCCATGCCCCCCCGTCGTTGCCCCCTGCCGATGCTGATCTCGGTCGTCGCGGCGCTCGTCCTCGCGGTTCGGGCGCAGGCTGCCCCGGCGCACATCGTCGTCGATGCCGAGACCGGAAGCGTCCTCCAGGAATCGAGCGCGACGCATCGCTGGCATCCGGCTTCGCTCACGAAGCTCATGACCGTCTTCCTCGCGCTCGAAGCGATCGCGGCCGGGAGGCTCTCGCTCGACGAGCCTCTCGCGATCTCGGCGGCGGCGGCAGGTCAATCGGAGTTCAAGCTCGGCCTGCAGGCGGGTCGGACGATCCGCACTCGCGAGGCGATCGTCGCCGTGCTCCAGCGCTCGGCGAACGATGCCGCAGCCGTGCTCGCCGAGCGGGTGGCCGGAAGCGAGGCCGCGTTCGCCTCGCTCATGACGGCCCGCGCGCGCGACCTCGGAATGTCGGCGACGCATTTCCGCAACGCCACGGGGCTCCCCGACCCCCTGCAGATCACCACGGCACGTGACATGGCGATCCTGATCCGAGCGCTCGTCGACGCCTTTCCGCAGCACGCCGATCTCTTCACGGCTCCCGTCCTCCATTACGATGGTCGCTCGTGGCCGTCACTCAACGGGCTTCTCACGAGTTACCCGGGAACCGAGGCCGTGAAGACCGGCTTCACCTGCGACTCCGGATACAACATCGCGGCGAGCGCGAAGCGCGGCGGGCGTCGACTCATCACGGTCGTGCTCGGCGGCAAGAGCAAGGGCGAGCGGAACGCGCTCGCAGCGAAGCTCTTGTCGAG
>CAJPFO010000059.1 GCA_905339255.1 Myxococcaceae bacterium | reverse complement strand
AGGCGCGAGAGCTTCGCGGGCGCGAAGCGCCGGCGCGCGAGCGCGAGATCCTCGTCGTCCTCTCGAACGAGTTCGAGCGCCTCGCGGGCGCGCCGATGGGAGACGTCGTCTCGCGCCTTCCCGCTGGTCCCGGAGCCCCCGTTCCGCGGCCGGCGAGGCTGCCCGCGCCCCGAGAGAGCGGGTCGCCGTGAGCCCTCGGCGGTCGACGAGGCGCGCTCTCGCTCGGCTTCTCGCGGCGTCTCTTTTCGCTGGCGCGCCGGAAGTCGCTCGTGCGAGCGCCGGCGGCGGGATCGACGTTCGAAGCGTTTCACCCGAGAGCGTGCTCGGCGAGGTCGGCGGCGAGGTGATCCGGACGCGAGATCTGGAGCCCCGTAGCCTGGCCGCGCTCGCTGCGCTCTGGAACCAGATCCTGGAAGCGAAGCGGTCGGCGAAAGAGCGCCTCGAGGCGGACCTCGTCGCGCGCGAGGCCGGAATCGAACGCGCCGAGGCGGCGATCGCCGACACACAGGAAGGTCTCCTCGAAGCGATCCGCCGTGAGCGCGATGCCGAAGCGCTCCGCCTCGCCGAGGCGAGGGCCTCGCTGCAGATCGACGAGACGGCGCCACGAGAGGCCGCCGACAGCGAGACGCGCTGGCCCGAGGTGGTGGCGCGGGTCGGAGCGACGACGCTTCGCGACGAGGACCTCGAGGAGGCCGCGCGGCTTCGGCTCTCGAGGCTCCGCGCGCGCGTCCACGCCGAGCTGGTGCGCGCGTTCGAGGCCGAAGCGGATGCGCGGCGCCTCGCAATCGAAGCACGTCGCGTCGGATCGCAGGCCCACGTCCTCGTCGACCGCGCTCGTGCGGGGGCTCGGCCGGTCACGGAGGCCGAGGTCGACGCGACCGTTTCCGAGCGCCGTGCGCGCGGCGCCGAGGCTCGGCCCGATCGAGTCCGGGCCTACCTCGAGGGGCGGCGAAGGGCCGAGGCCGAACTCGCGCTTCGCGATCGGCTTCGCGGTGAGATCCCGGGGCGCTTCCTCGTCGTGGCTCCCGAGCCTCCGCGGCTCCCAGCGCGCGGAGCGCTCCCGCGAGCCGGGGAGGCCCGGGTCGTCGTGCTCGCCTTCACGGGCCTTCGCTGTCACCACTGCGCCGCGACGGAACGGATCCTTTCGGATCTCGAAGCCGGCCCGTGGCGAGGGCGCATCCGGATCGAGCGCCGCGCGCACTTTCCCGAAGCGCTCCTTCCGGCGCTCGAGGATGCAGTCGCCCTGCGCTGCGCGGCGGCGCAGGACCGCGCGGCCGAGCTTCGCCGTGCGATCCTCGACGCGCTCGCGTCGAAGCGATCCGCCAATTCCTGGGCGATCGGGCGCGCGAGCGTCCCCGACGCCAATGCCTTCGAGCGCTGCCGCCGGGATCCGGCCGTGGTCGCGGCGGTTCTCGACGAGCGCGCCGAGGCCGAGGCGCTCGGCTTCGACGACACGCCGAGCTTTCTCGTGAACGGCGTTCCCCGGGTCGGATTCCAGCCGCGCGATCGGCTCGAATCGCTCATCGCGGAGGCTCTCGCCGGGGCGCCTCCGGATCGTCTTCCTTCATCGAATGGAGAACCGTCATGAGCCGCAGTCGACGTAGCGTTTCCCTTCTCGTCCTCGCGATGGTCGCGGCAGTCTCCGCGAGCTGTGTTCCCGACCCGAAGCCCGCCCGACAGCTTCCGCTCAGGCTCTATGCGATCGGCGACTCGATCACTCGCGCGTTCGACTCGTGGCTCATCGCGGACAATCTCTCGGTTTCGTGGGTGGGGGGCTACCACGGAACCTGGCAGCAGATTCTCGGGATCCCGAACATCAACGCCCACAACCAGCGGATCACGGCGCGCTACGGATCGAGCGGGCGCCGCAACGTGATGGAGGCGCAAAACGGCGCACGCTGGGACGATGCCCTCTCGCAGGCCCAAGGGGTCGTTTCCGAGCAGCCCACCTACGTGACGATCATGCTCGGAGGAAACGACGTCTGTCGCGACGATCTCGCCGATCTGCCGACGGACGAGGAGATCCAGCAGCACGTGACCGACACGCTCCACTACCTCGACGCGCAGCTTCCCTCCGGGGCGACCGTCGTCGTCGTCGGGATCCCCGACATCAAGAGGCTCTACGACGTGGCGGTCTCCGAGAAGGGGGCGCTCGGGATCAGCTGCGAGGCGATCTGGCAAACGACCGCACTCGGTTTCCCCTGCGGATCGATGCTCTCCCCAGACAACACCGAGGCGGATCGCCTCTACGTGCAGAGCCGGAACCAGGCGTACAACGATCTGCTCATGGTCCTGGTCGGAGTGCAGAATGCCGCGAGCACGCGCGTCCACTACCACTACATGGACGCCGAGCAGGTGGCCTTCACGGGAGACGACATCTCGAGCATCGATTGCTTCCATCCCTCCGCGCAGGGCGAGGCGCTCTTGAGCTCGCTCACCTGGTCGCAGGGGCCCTTCGCGCAGTAATCGGAGCTCTCCTGTCGAGTATCGACCGAGAAAGCGCGTCGCCGATCTCGGCGCGCCTGCTGGCCGGCGTCGCGGTCGTCCAGCTCGTGGTCGCGTTCGCGGTCTATGCTCCGGCGCTTCGCGGCGGCTTCGTCTCCGACGACGTGCTCTACGTGTCGCAAAACCCGTGGGTGAAGTCGCTCGACGCGGCGAGTGTTCGGGTCCTCATCGATCCGGCCGGCCCACCGGCACGCGAGACGCAGAACTGGGCGCCGCTCCATCTGCTCGCACACGCGCTGCAATGGCAGATCCACGGCGATCGTGTCGCGGCGCATCACGTGACGAACGTCGTGGTACATACGGTCGTGTCGGTCCTGCTGACGGCGCTCCTCGCAGTTTCTGGGGTTCCTCGGCTCGCTGCGCTCGTGGGTGGCTTCGTCTTCCTGGTGCATCCGGCGAACGTCGAAGCCGTCGCCTGGATCACCCAGCTCAAGACGACGGCATCGACGGCGCTGGCGATCTCGGCGCTGCTCGCGTGGTGGCGCTCCCCCTGGTTCGGAGCGCTCCTCTTCGCCGCGGCGCTGCTCTTCAAGCCGACCGCGGCCTTTGCGCTCCCGGTGGTGCTGCTCTTCGCATGGGCGAAGACGAGGGAGCAGGCGCTACCGCGGAGCGTGGTCGTGGGGCTCGTCGTCTGGATCGCCTGCCTCGGGACCTACTCGGTGGTGCAGATGCCGCTGCTCGAAGGAAATCGCTTCGTCGTCGAGCCTGTCGACCCCGATCCGGGCGTTCGGGCCCGGACGATGCTCGCGATCTTCGGCCGCTATCTGGCGATGGCTGCGACCGGAGCGGGCACGGCGACGTTCCAGGACCTCCCGCCGGCGCGCTCCTGGCTCGATCCGTGGTGGATCGGCGGCCTCGTTGCGCTCGTGGCGATTGCCGCAAGAGGCGCGCTCGGCTTCTTGCGGCGCCGGACAGAGGCCGCCTACTGGGCATGGTCGGTCGCGGCTTTCGTTCCGGTCTCCCAGGTCATTCCCTTCGTCTATCCGATCGCCGATCGCTACCTGTACACGATCCTCCCGGGGCTTCTCGGGGGCGTGCTGCTCGCCGCGCGGGAGTGGCTTCTGGAACCGTTCGCGAGGTCCTCTCGACCCCTCCGCGTGGCGATCGGTGCGGCGGTGGTCGTGCTCGCAGGCCTGTTCTCCATCCAATCGCACCAACGCGCGAAGCTGTGGCGCGATTCGGTCTTCGTCCATGCGGACTCGGCGCAGCGCTTCCCGGATGGCCTCATCGCGCAGGTGCTTCGCGCTCAGGCCGCTGCCCGGGAGGGGGATGCCGAGGGTACTGCGCGAGCGCTTCGTGCCGCCGCGGAGCGCGGGTTCGACCGCTACGACCAGCTCCTCGTCCAGCCGTTCTACGACCCCGTTCGCGATCACCCGGCGTTCCAGGCGGTCGTCCGCGACCTTGCTCGCAAATGGGCCGACCACGAGGCGGACTTCACTCGACCGACCCAGCGCGAGCTGCGCGGCTTCGCGCAGGCGCGGCTCGCGCTCGGCGAGCACGCGGAGGCCGAGCGCCTCCTCGGGCGCGCGCTCGAGGTCGGGGGTTTCGAGGACGATGCCGTGCGTCGCGAGCTCGAAGCGGTTCGAGCTCGGGCCCGTCTGCGCGAAGGGCGTGTTCCCGCCGGCCGTTAGGAAATCGGCCCGAGTCGTCTCGGGTCGGTCTCCTAGACGCTTCGGTCGTGGGCAGCGAGCCGGAGCCGAAACGCACGCCACGAGAGCACGACGGCGATCGCGAGGCTCGCGGCGACGAAGCCCCACTTGAGGATCGCGGCGATACCGCTCGCCACGACCGGAAGCGTCGAGATCCGCGTCGGCTCGGCGAGGAGCGCGACGTGGACCGCGTTCTCGAAGAGGTCGAGCAGGCCTGCGGCGATCGGGAGCCAGAGGAGCCGGTTCGAGCGCTCGTCCTTTCGGTTCGCATCGAGTGCCCAGGAGAGGAGTGCGGCGAGGAAGGCTCCGTAGATCAGCGGGTGAACGAAGTCGACGGCGTAGTGCCGCCAGTAGGCTTCGAGAAGGCCCGCATCGCGCCACGCTCGGAGGGTCCCCGCGAATTCCTCGGCGGAGAGCGTGGTCTGCAATGCGAAGACCGCCGATCCCTCGAGCGGCCGGAGCAGGCGGACGATGGCCGCCTGGGAGGCGCAGAACGCGAGCGCCAACGCCACGACCACGCGCGGGCGGCCGAGACTCCGGCGGCAGCGCGAAAGCAAGCGCTCGCTTCGATCCATTCTCCGAGGATAGGGGACGTTCCGAGGGCTTCGGTACCCTCGAGGCTCGTAGCGCCCGCAGCGACCGTGGAGGCCAGGATCGTGCCGGACCCCGCTCCTCGAACGTCGCGATCCGCATGGCGGGAGCGGCCGCCCGACACCTCCCCGGGGACGGGGTCCGAGCTGCGCCTGCGCCACCGGCTGCGAGCGGCGCTGCAACGCAGACTCGGCCTCCACGACCGCTTCGGCCTCGGTCTGCCGGAGACGGTGATCGACTCGGTCGAGGACTACGTCCGTCGCGCCGCGGACGGATCCTTCGTCGTCCCGATCCGGGACGCCTACGCGTTCGTTGCGGATTGCGGTCGAATCGACTCGCCGATCGTGCGGCGGCGCTTCGAGACGGCATGCCGCGTCGAGTTGCCGCCCTTCCAACTCGCGTGCTTGAAGAACGTCCGGCTCTACTCCCGGGGAACGTATCTGCTTTCCGCGGGGCGGCGCGCCGTATTCCTGGAAAGCGCCCGCAGCCCCGAAAAGCTCCGCAAGGACGTGGCGCGCGACGCCCTGCGGAGGCGACCGCTCCGCCGCCTGGAGGGGCGCCATTTCCTCGGCTTCGATCGCTGGGGTTACAACTACTACTACCACTGGATGGTCGAGACCCTCTCTCGCCATCTCGCCCTCGAGCGGGCTCCCGAGGACGCCCGGATCCTGCTCCCCCGCCGGACGCTCCCGTACATGCTCCGCTCGCTCGAGTGTTTCGGCGGAGTCGACCCGGCTCGTTTTCTCGTCTGCGACGAAGAGGACTGGGAGCTCGAAGAGTGCTGGTTCCCGACGAAGCCGTACGGCTGGCTCGTGCCCTCCCCACGCGAGGCCCGCGAGGTCGCGAGGAGGATCCTCGCACGATCGCGAGGCCGGGGAATCGGCGCCCGCAAGCTCTACGTGAGCCGGGCGCGCTGTTCGACGCGGCGCCTCTCGAACGAAGATTCGGTCCGGGAGTATCTGGAGAAGCGAGGCTTCGTCACGTTCTTTCCCGAGGCACATCCTCTCGACGTGCAGATCGCCACCTTCCGGGAAGCCCGCGAGATCGTCGCGAGCTTCGGAAGCGCCATGGCGAATCTCATGTTCTGCGAGCCCGGCGCCGAGGTCGTGATCCTCTACGACGAGTCGTACTTCGACGCCTCGAACCACGTCCTCGGCGCATGCTTCGGCCATCGGATGCACGGCGTCGCCCATCGGCCCTCCGCTCCGCTTTCGCTCGCTGCGCTCGCCGAGGGGCTCGACTCGATCTCATAGCACGAGGGTGTCGAACCAGGCGAAGATCGATTCCCTCCACGCGGCAGGTGTTCTCGGCGCGACGGCCTCGAGTCCGCGCTCGACCATTCGCAGCCGCTCCTCGAAGGACGAGTGGACGAGACGCCGCGCCTGCTCGGCGAGGGCGTCCGGATCGCCGGGAGCGAAGAGCCGTGCGCTCTCGCCGTGCGAGACGACCTCGCGGACGCTCGGCAGGTCCGACGCGAGCACCGGACGCCCCGCGGCCAGGTACTCGAAGAGCTTCATCGGCGAGCTTCCGTGCGCCTCGTCGTAGAGCGGAAGAACGAACGCATCGACTTCGCGTAGCGTTTCGGGGAGGCGGCTCGCGGGTACGAACGGCGTGAATCGGATTCGGTTCGAAACTCCGCGCTCCCGGGCTCTGCGTACGAGGGCCTCGCGATCGGCGTCTTCCCTCTCGCCTCCGACCACGTGCGCTTCGAATCGTTCGGGGAGGATCGCCATCGCATCGATCAGCACGGCCACTCCCTTCCACGCCATGAGACTTCCGACGTAGCCGAGGACGAAGCGCTCCCGATTGCGAGCGAGCGCCTCGACGTCGGGAGCGGATGCCGGGACGACCCGATGTGGCGAGAGCATCCGAGGCTTGTGTCGGAGCGCGGGAAAGCGCTCGAGGAGCGATGCTTCGAGGGACGCGGTCGTCGAGAGGATGCCGTCGACCGTCTCGATCTCGGACCCCCAAGGCTCGGCGAGCGAGTGGCACTCGACGACGAGGGTGAAGCGCTCGCGGCGGCCCTTCCGCATCCGGGCGAAGTGACGGAGCGGACGGGCCTGCGTGACGAAGACGATCGAGCCGCGCCCCCGGGACGCGCCGATCCAGCGCGAAGCGGCGAGCCGGCGCCAGACGCTCGCGAGGGTCGCGTTCGACGTCGGGGGGAGCGCGAGTTCGAGGTGCGGACGATCTTCGAGACAAAAACCGTAGAGCTCGTCGAACGAACCGCCCATCGCCCGGCGCGACGCGATCATCGTCACCGGAGCCGAGAGGCTCAGTTCGGCGCTGGTCCTCACGGTGTAGAGCGAATGCGCGGTCGTTGCCGGGACGGCGACGTTCTGGTAGGAGAGGATTCGCACGGCGGCCCTTCCGCGGTCGCTGCGGGGTCGACGCTCCGCCTTCTCGCTCTCGCGCTACTACGCCCGGTCCGGCGGCGGATCCTCGGCAGGCTCGGCGGCCAGCGTCGTCTGCAGCGAGACGAGCTGGCGGTAGAGGTTGTCGTCGGCCATCAGCTCGTCGTGCGTCCCCACGGCGGAGACCCTCCCCCGCTCGAGGACGACGATCCGGTCGACGTTTCGCAGCGTCGAGAGCCGATGTGCGATCACGAAGACCGTCCGCCCGCCGACGAGCGCGTCGATCGCGTCCTGGACGAGTTTCTCGCTCCGCGCATCGAGCGAGCTCGTTGCCTCGTCGAAGATCAGGATTGCAGGATTCTTCACGATCGCTCTCGCGATCGTGATGCGCTGCCGCTGGCCTCCCGAGAGCATCGATCCGTCCTCGCCGACCTCCGTATCCCATCCCGACGGGAGCATCTCGACGAATTCGTCGACGTGCGCCGCGCGCGCCGCCGCGAGGACCTCGTCGTCGGTCGCGTCGGGCCGGCCGTAGCGGATGTTGTCCCGGATCGTACCCGCGAAGAGGAAGGGATCCTGTGTCACGACCGCGATGTGATCGAGGAGCGAGGATCGCGCGATCCGCCGCAGATCGACTCCGTCGATCGAGATCGAACCCGAGTCCGGGTCGTAGAAGCGGAGCAGCAGGTCTGCGAGCGTGGTTTTTCCCGCTCCCGTCCTCCCGACGATCGCGATCTTCTCGCCGGCTCTCGCTCGGAGCGAGACGTCGGAGAGTACGGGCTCGCGGCCGTACGAGAAGCTCACGGAGTCGAACACGATGTCGCGTTCGACGGTATCGATCCGGACCGCATCCGGCGGGTCCGGGGGCTCGCCGGGAGCGTCGAGGAGCTCGTTGAAGCGCTCCGCCGCGGGAAGCGCCTCCATGAGCGAGGTCCAGGCCTTGACGAGGTCCTTGCAGGACGCGTAGGTCGTCATGCTGACGGCGACGAAGAAGAAGAGCTCGCCGATCGTGAGTGTCCAGGCCTCGGTACGAACGCTCCAGTAGACGATCAGGACGAGGAGCAGCGCGGCTGCGAACGAGAGGCTCTCGGTGAGTGCCTTCGAGAGCACGCGGTTCTTGTTGACCTTCATCGAGCTGCGGAAGAGGCGGAGGTTCGTTCGCAAGAAGGAGGCTTCCTCTGCCTGCTCGGCATGGAACGCCTTGATCACCTTGATGCCGCCGAGGATCTCCATCAACCGCTGCGTCACGTCTCCGACGCGCTGCTGGCGCCTGCGCCCGGACTTCCGGATCCGCTTGCCGAAATAGGCGAGCACGCCGAGAAGCGGCGGAGCGATCGCGAGCGCGACGAGCGTGAGGGGCCAGGAGATCGAAACCAGGATCGTGACCCCGACGAGGAGCGCGAGCGTTCCCGGAAGGAGATCCGCGAAGAGCATCTCGAGGGCGCCGTGCGCGCGGCCGACGTCGTTCAAGATCCGCGAGAGGGTGTCGCCCCGCGTCGTGGTGTGGTGGAAGCGGAGCGGTAACGAGAGGAGCCTGCGGCAGACGTCCTGCTGGATGTCGACGAGCACGCGGCCGAGCGTCCACTCGATCAGATAGTTCTTTCCGAAGAGCGTGAGCGGGACGAAGACCACGGCGAGCACGCCGACCCACAGGATCTTCTGGAGGCTCGCCTCCATCTTCCCGGCGAGCGCCGTGCGCCGGGCGGCCTCCGCAGCGGGATCGGCGGCGGGAGCCGGCTCGCTCGCGGCAGGGTCCGCACCGGGCCGCAGCCGCGAGAGCCACGACGGGGCCCAGCCCGAGCTCGCATCCCGGGAATCGGATTGCGCCGGGACGAGCACCTCGTCCATGAGCGGCTTCGCGAGGTACGAGAAGGAGTTGTACGCACCGGAGTAGGCCGTCGCCGAGAGCATCGCGATGGCCACCACCCCGGCGTAGGGGCGCGCGTAGCGGATGAGGCGGACGACGATGAGCCGCGCCGGAGCGCGTGCCCCATGAGCTTCGGGCTGCGCGAGCGGAGCCGACACTGCGGGGGTTTCTACCGCAGGGAGGGCACGTCCGGCAAGCTCACCATCCCGGCGCTCCCGGACGGTCCTTCCGCGGCTTCGCCCTCGTCGAGGCTCGCGAGAAGCTCGAGCATCGCCGCGAGCCTCGGATCGTCCGATTGCCGGTCGTCGGGCCCGCGCAGTGCGTGCGCGAACTGATGCCGGAAGCTCGCAGCGATCGCGGGAGCGAGGGGCGTCTCGGGCGAGAGAGGGCTCTCGAGGACGCGGAGCCCGCGGTTGCGGAGCGTGGCCGCGAGCCACGCATCGTCGCAACCAGCGACGGGATGGTGTCGCAGGAAGGCGCCGAGATGGAAGGTGGTCGCGACGAGCGCCGACTCGAGTTCGCGGACGGTCGTATCGGCGACCGCCTCGACCTCGGTGCGGAGATCGAGCCGGACGCCGCGTCCGCACGCGACGTGCGCCCGTCCGGCGTCGACCTCTCCGCGGCGAAGCCGCGCGAGCCACGTCCCGAGCTCGCGAAGCCGCATCGGAGCCCGCTCGCCCCCTTCGAGCTCGGTGGCGAAGCTCGCCTCTTCGACCACCCGGTCGTAGCTGATCGCGACCGGCAGCAGCAGGAATCGCTCGCCGGTCGATTGGAGTGCGCGCAGGAGTCCGCGCTTCGGAGTCAGCATCGCGCGGGATCGACTACGGCGGCCTTCGATGAAGAAGAGCAGCGTCTCGCGCCGCTTCACCAGGCGGTGGATCTGCCCCGTCAGTCCCTTCACTTCGCGGCCGACCCCCCGCTGCAAGAAAAACGCTCCGCAAGCCGAAGCGATCCTCCCGAGGCCCGGGATCCGGCCGAAGGACTCGTCGGCAGCGATCTGCGGCGCGGGCAGGCCGAGATCGGGTCGGACGAAGGCGAGGTACGGAATCAGCAGGAAATCGAAATAGCTCCGATGCGAGGCCACGAAGACGACGTGTTCGTCGGAGCGGCGTTCGGCGAGCGCGGCCTCGAACGATTCCGAGTCGACCGTCGCTCGTGAGAGCGAGCGACGGAAG
>CAJPFO010000058.1 GCA_905339255.1 Myxococcaceae bacterium | reverse complement strand
TCGTCCATCCCCGCCGCAAAGCAGCGCTCCCGATCGCCCTCCATGGCGTTCGCGGTGAGCGCCACGATGGGAGTCCGTCCGCCGGCGGCGAGCTCGGTCCGGCGCAGGATCGCGGTCGCCTGGAAGCCGTCGACGTTCGGCATCTGGCAATCCATCAGCACGAGGTCGAAGGAGCGGCTCGTCGCGAGTGCGAGCGCCTCGCGTCCATCGTTCGCCACCTCGACCTCGAGACCGAGGCTCCGGAGCATTGCGCTCGCGAGCTGCTGATTCACCCGATTGTCCTCGGCGAGCAGCACGCGACCGCGGAGCGGTCGCCCACCCCCTACTCCCGGCGTCGGATCCGGCGCGAGATCGCCGCGCGACCGTCCGTCCGCACGCGCAGGGTGGCCGCGAGCGAGCGCCGTTCGAAGTACCTCGATCAGCTCGGCGCGGCGCACCGGCTTGTCGAGATGGTGCAGGACCCCCGCCTCGCGCCACTCCTCGACCGCCGCGCCCTCACCTCCCGGCGTGAGCATCACGATCCGGGTGCCGGAAAGCTCGGGACGCTCGCTCACGAGCCGCGCCAGCTTGAGCCCATCGACGATCGGCATGTGGCGATCCACGAGGGTCGCGTCGTAGGGACGCCCGGCCCGTGCCGCATCGCCGAGCGCTCGAAGCCCCGACTCTCCGCACGGCGCCCCCGCGACGTCCACACCGGCGCTCGCGAGCACCGCGACGATCGCCTCGCGGCTCTCCGGATGATCGTCGACGACGAGGACGCGAGCGCCCACGAGCCCCGATGGCGGCGCGGGTCGAAGCGCGGCGTCGCCAGCGAGTGGCAGCTCGAGCCGCACCAAGAAGCGCGAGCCGCGGCCGAGGTCGCTCTCGACCCCGAGATCACCGCCCATGAGGGCCACCAGACGGCGCGAGATCGAGAGCCCGAGCCCCGTCCCGCCGAACTGCCGGGTCGTCGATCCGTCGGCTTGCACGAAGTGATCGAAGATCTTCTCGCGAAGCTCGCTCGCGATGCCGATCCCCGTGTCCTCGACGCAGAGCAGGAGCCGTGCGCGATCTTCCGCGAAGGTGGCTTCGACGCGAACGAAGATCCCTCCCTCCCGCGTGAACTTGACGGCGTTCTGGATCAGGTTGGCGAGCACCTGACGGAGCCGGAACGGATCTCCGCGCACCCGCAGAGGTCGATCCGGCGGAGAGATCTGCGAAACCAGCTCGAGTCCCTTCTCGGCTGCGGGCCTTGCGAACATCGCAGTGGCCTCTTCGGCCAGCTCTCCCACGTCGAACTCGATCGCTTCGAGTTCGAGCCGCCCGGACTCGATCTTCGAGAAGTCGAGGATGTCGTTGATCACGGAGAGCAGATGCCGGCTCGAGCGAAGGACGGACTCTGCGTATTTCTTCTGGATCGGATCGAGCGCCGTCTCGAGCAAGAGCTCGGTCATCCCGAGTACGCCGTTCATCGGGGTGCGGATCTCGTGGCTCATGCTCGCGAGGAACTCGCTCTTGGCCCGGCTCGCGGCCTCGGCCTCTTCTTTCGCAGCGCGGAGTTCGAGCGTCCTCTCGGCGACGAGGTCCTCGAGCCGCTCGCGGTGGAGGCGCAGGCTCTCGTTCGCCTCCTGCAGGCGGGATTTTGCCGCCTTGAGCTCGTCGAGCGACCGGCCCCATTGCTCGCGAATCCGGTTGAGCTGGGCGATGCCGATCTGGAGCAGGCGATTCTCCCGCTCGAGCGCCGAGACGCGCCGGACGAGATCCTCGCCGCCTTCCATTGCGATTCGCTACTCGAGGTCGGCGTACACGATGTCGAGCCCGCAGCGCAGCTTGTCCAGGTACTCGAGGGCCCGAGGCACGTACCGCCGGGGGATGATGGAGCCGTGCTGCGGAGCGATCGCTTCGATGTCGAGGCCGACGAGCTTCTTCGCGAAGCCGCGCGAGGCGACGTTGCTCGCCATGTAGTCGAGATGGAAGAGGTCCATCGCCGGCACGTGCATCTCGAAGTCGTCGACGACGAGACGCCACTGGACGTCGAGCGCCGCCCAGACGTCACCCGAGAAGAGCACCTTCGAGGTTGCATCGTAGGTCGCGAAGGCTCCGGGAAAGTGGAGGAACGGTGCCTCGATGAAGCGGAGTTCGCCGCCGGAGGGCAACTTGCGCGCGCTCGCCTCGCGGACCTCCACGGCGGGGTAGCGCGCGCGACCGTAGTGAGGCAGGAGCACGTGGGTGCGCGCCGTCGAGATCACCTCGAGCTTCGGGTTGAGATCGAGCCAATCGACCATCGACGCGGCGACGTCCGGGTCCTGGTGGCAGAGGATGAGCCCCGTGACCTCTTCGGGCGGCATGAGCTGCCCGACGCGACTTCGCACCTGTTCGAAGAAGCCCCGGTTCCCCGGATCGACGAGCAGCGCCTGGTCGCCATCGCGGATCAGGTAGGTGTTGCAACGGAAGGCGGTCTCGTCGGTGATCCCGATCCAGTAGACGCCGTGGCGTCCGTCGTCGTAGAGGACCGTCGGTCGTTCGAGATCGAGATCCGCGTCTGCGAGATGCTCCACGATGGTTCCCCCGGCAAGGCGGCTTCGAGGTGGGCGCGTTGCACGAACATCGGCCGTCCGTGTTGCCGAAGTGAGCATCGAAAATGGGGCCTGGCGAGCGGCCTCTCCGGGCCGGCCGGCTGGGAGACCGGCGCGAGACGGGTGGAGTCGATCTCGTAGGGGGAACACCGGGGAGGGGCTACGAGATCGGGCCAGGACCGCTCGGGGCGGTCTCCTGCGCGGGCTCCTGCTGGGTCATGCAGTGCACGGCGCCGAGCCCGTAGACGAGGTCGGAGCAAGGGATGGCGACGACCTCGCGCCCCGGGAGGAGTTCCCGGAGGATCGCCAGCGCTCGCTCGTCCGACGGGGCCGAGAAGACCGGAACGAGCGCCACGCCGTTCGCCAGGTAGAAGTTCGCGTACGAGGCCGGGCAACGCTGGCCGTCGACGACGAGGGGGGGTGGCATCGGAAGCGTCGCCACCGCGAGCCGCTTGCCGTCCTGATCGCGCATCGAGCGCAGACGGCGGAGGTTCTCCTCGAGCGCCGCGTGGTTCGGATCGGAGACCTCCGGCTCGATCACCGTCACGACGGTGTGCGGATCGACGAAACGGGCGAGATCATCGATGTGACCGTCGGTGTCGTCGCCTTCGATCCCGTCGCCGAGCCAGAGCACGTGCCTCGCGCCGAGCAGCCGCGAGAGCGCCTCCTCCATGCTCTCGCGCGTCCGCCCGGCCCCGCGGTTCGCGTGGAGCAGGCAGCTCTCGGTCGTGAGGATCGTTCCCCGGCCGTTGCCGTCGATCGATCCGCCCTCGAGCACGATCCCGGGCTCGAAGCGCTGCAGGCCGAGGATCTCGGCCACGCGCGCCGGGACGCGGTCGTCCTGCGACCAGGGGCCGTACTTCCCGCCCCAGGAGTTGAAGCCGAAATCGAGGATGGCTCGCTCACGACCCCCCCCCTCGTCGCGAACCAAGAAGATCGGGCCGTGATCGCGCGCCCAGGTATCGTCGGTCGGTACGTGGAAGAAGCGCAGATTGCCGTCGGGGTCGACTCCTGCGGCGCGCAGTCGGCGTCGCGCGGCCTCCTCCATGGCCTCG
This sequence comes from Myxococcaceae bacterium, assembly GCA_905339255.1. GTDB lineage: Bacteria > Myxococcota_A > UBA9160 > UBA9160 > UBA9160 > MYXO. The sequence goes on along the minus strand of CAJPFO010000058.1, from coordinate 83,360 downwards.
TCGGCGACGTTGATGCAGACGGGCTCGTGCGCAGCGAGCACCTCGACCATCGCGACGTAGGGCTCGTACACCCGTTCGAGTCGGCCGGGCCAGGTGGCGGGGTTGTGCGGCCAGGCGAGCCAGGTCGCGCGATGGGGCTCCCATTCGGCGGGCCAGCGCCAGCCGTCGTCGCCGGGCGCAGCGCCGATCATCGAAGCCAGCGCCGCGTGAGGTCGCCGTAGGCGTCGATCCGACGATCGCGCAGGAACGGCCAGTTCTGCCGCACGCGTTCGACCTCGCCGAGGTCGCAGTCGACGACGAGCGTCTCCTCGGCGTCGGAACCCGCGCTCGCGAGCACGCGACCGAATGGATCGGCGACGAACGAGCCTCCCCAGAAGCGGATCGCGTCCTCGCTACCGACGCGGTTCACCACCGCGACGAAGACGCCGTTCGCGATCGCATGGGCTCGCTGGATCGTTCGCCACGCGTCGTGCTGCGCCGCGTCCATCTCGCCGCCGACGTCGAACTGCCAGCCGATTGCAGTCGGGTAGAAGAGGCACTCGGCGCCCGAGAGCGCCGTGAGCCGCGCCGCCTCGGGGAACCACTGGTCCCAGCACACGCAGGTTCCGACCCTCGCGAAACGAGTCTCGACCGACTGGAACCCGAGATCCCCCGGCGTGAAATAGAACTTCTCGTAGTAGAGGGGATCGTCGGGGATGTGCATCTTGCGATAGACGCCGGCGATCGCGCCGTCGGCGCCGAGCGTGACCGCGGTATTGTGGTAGAGGCCGGCGGCTCGCCGCTCGAAGAGCGAGGCGACGACGACGATCCCGCGCGCGGCGGCGAGCTTGCCGAGCGCCTCCGTCGAAGGACCCGGAATCGGCTCGGCGAGCGCGAAGCGCTCGTTCTCCTCGGACTGGCAGAAGTAGCGCGAGCGGAAGAGCTCGGGCAGGCAGACGATCTGCGCCCCGCGAGCCGCCGCCTCGTCGACCTTCACGACGGTGCGTTCGAGGTTCTCGTCCGGATCGGGCGCGCAGCGCATCTGGACGAGGCCGAGCCGGATCGAGCGTGCGGGGAGCGTCGTCATGCGGGGTTCGGTACGGCAGCGCGGCGGTGCTCGCAAGTGGATGCGGCGACGCCAGCTCCGGCGTCGTGCCATGCGCCACCCACTCGCGCGGCCGGGAGGCGCCGCGAGGGCCGGCCGGCGCCGACTACGCCGCCCTACGCCGCCCTACGCCGCCAGCCGAGGGCCGCGATCCCGGCCACGACGAGCGTCGCCGTGCCCGGCTCCGGAACCGGGACTCCGAACTGGAGATGATCGACCTCGAAGTCGCCGCTATCGGGCATCCCGATCTCGATCCGCGAGATCCCTCCCGGATGGAGGACCCCGAAGAAGCGATCCTCCGCCGGAGCGGCCAAGGCCGTTCCGTCCCCGAGCAGCACCGGGCCGATCTGCCCGAGAGAAACGCCGTTCTCGTCGAAGGCCTCGAAGATCACGTCCCCCATGGCCGTCGCCGTCTCGGTCTCGCCGTCGAGAAATCCCACATCGGTCCAGACGATTCCCGCGCGCGTCGGAAGCGGCCCCGAGAACGTGAATACGAGCGTATGGAACTCGTTCGAGTAGAACGAGAAGCCGGCAGGATCGACGGAATCCGTGAGCGGGGCCGGTGGCAGCACGACTCCGCCGTTTACCGAGACGGCGGCCACGTCGAGCAGGCCGTTCTCGAAATCCTCGAGCGCGAGTCCGAGGCCGAAGAACGGGCTGTCGGTGGCGTCGAGGTAGGGAGTCGGGCCGAATAGCAAAGCGCTCGCCGGCGCCGGCGCCAGCAGGAGTGGGAGTCCACAGAGAAGCGACGACAGCAATCGGAGGGCGTACGGGTGCACGGAATCCCCTTTCCCAGGTATCGGGGTGTGGTGCAAAACCCATACCACCGGGCCGGGGCGAGATTCCGCTGGTTGCACGCCAAGTTGCTCGCATGCGGATGGAGCGCTGCGGCAATCACGGAAAAGCGTTTCCGTTCGCCGTGCGGGGGGGGACCGACCGGCTGGCCCGCCCGACCTCCCCCCCTACACTGCGCGCCGATGCGATTCATCGAGACGCTCGTCGAGGCCGAACGGCAGAACGACTCGCTGCTCTGCGTCGGCCTCGATCCCGAGCCGGCCCGCTTCCCGGGCGCCTGGCGCGGGGATGCGGCGAGGATCTTCGACTTCTGCGCGGCGATCGTCGACGCCACCCACGACCTCGTGCTGGCCTTCAAGCCGCAGATCGCGTTCTTCGCGGCGAATCGTGCGGAGGACCAGCTCGAGCGCCTCGTCGCGCACGTGCATCGCGTGGCGCCGCAGGTCCCGGTGATCCTCGATGCGAAGCGCGGCGACGTCGGCACGACGGCCGAGCAGTACGCTCGCGAAGCCTTCGAGCGCTACCGCGCCGACGCCGTGACGCTCTCGCCCCTGCTCGGCCTAGATTCGCTCGAGCCCTGGCTCGCGCACCCGGAGAAGGGGCTCTTCATGCTGTGTCGGACCTCGAATCCCGGTGGCAGCGACTTGCAGGCGCAGCGTCTCGAATCCGGCGAGTTCCTCTACGAACGCATCGCGCGACTTGCTGCGGAAGACTGGAACCGCACGGGTGGGATCGGCCTCGTGGTCGGTGCCACCTTCCCGGCCGAGCTCGCGAGGGTGCGCGAGCTCGCCCCAAGGCTCCCGATCCTCGTTCCCGGGGTGGGCGCGCAGGGCGGCGATGCGGCGGCCACCGTGCGCGCCGCGTGGCGGAGTGCAGCGGGCAGGACCACCGGCCCCATCCTCGTGAGCTCGTCGCGGGGCATCCTCTACGCGGGCTCGGATGGCGACTTCGCCGCCGCTGCCCGCCGCGCCGCCCGCGGACTCCGCGACGAACTGAACCGCGCCCGGGAGCGGACGGAACCCATCCGGTAGACGCGGGCGACCCAACTGCGCCTTCCGGCGCCCCAACTGCGCGTTCCGCGGCAGGGGCGACCCGGTGGGTCGCCCACGCCTCGTCCTCGAAACCGCTCGCCCGGCGTGACCGTCCCCGTCACACGCCCGGAAGAGGATCGGCGGCATCGACCACGAAGGAGGGAGCCCGTGCCCGAGAACTCTTCCCCGACCCGAGGCGCGCGGATCGGCTTCGACCCCGGCTTGCGAGCGTCATGGCGCGATCCCCTCGCCGGTGTCGGCCGGACGCTCGTCGCCATCGCCGCGATGCTCGGCTTCGGGCTCGGCTTCGCAGGGCTCGAGATCGCCGCCCGAAACCTCGTCTCACCGCCCACGCCCTATCCTCGCGTGATCGTGCCCGAAGCTCCGGCCGCCGATCCGATCCCCAACCCCGCCGAGTCCGAGCCCAGGATCTGGCTCGTCGACGGCTTCAACGTGCTTCACGCCGGGGTCCTGAAGGGCCGCGACCGGGCCGGCTGGTGGAAGGCCGAGGCGCAGCTTCGCCTCGTGCGCCGGATCGAGCGCTTCTCGCCCGCCGATGTCGAGCTCATCGTCGTCTTCGACGACGCTCGGGAGCACTCGGAACGCTACGAGGCGCCGGCCTCGGCGCCCAGGCTCACGCTCGTCTTCGCTCCGTCGGCCGATGACTGGCTGGTTCGGACCGTGCGCAAGGCGAAGGCTCCGCAGGAGATTGCCGTCGTGACGGGAGACCGCCAGGTGCAGGGCCGCGTTCGTCACGCCGGAGCCCGCGTGGTCTCGCCGCGCGCGTTTCTCGCGCGCTGTCCGACGGACGGAGAAAGCCTCGCCTGACCGGGTGCGCGACCACCGCCGCGCTCTCCGCTCCCGTCCGACCCCTGGGAGACCGACCCGAGCCGTCTCGGCTCGATCTCCTAACGCCTCCCACTCGCCGAGCCGCCTCGCGCGGCGCGGGCATCCTCCGCAAGAAGCTCGAGGATGCGTGCGGCGGTCTCCTCGACGGCCTTGCCCGAGATGTCGACCATGCGCCAACCGCGCTCGCGGAACAGGCGACGCGCCCGAGCGAGCTCGGCCATCACGGTGTCGGGGTCGGCATACTCGGCGTAGGGCGGCGCATGCATCTGTCGGAGCCGCGAGCGACGGACGGTGAGTAGCGCCCCCGGGTCGACGGTCAGGCCGATCACCCGGGTCGGCTCGAGGTCGAGAAGCTCGCGCGGCGGAACGAGCCCCGGAACGAGCGGCACGTTTCCCGTCTTCACGCCGCGCTGCGCGAGATACATCGAGAGCGGTGTCTTCGAGGTCCGCGACACACCCGTGAGAACGAGGTCGGCATCGATGAGCGTGCGTAGATTCGCTCCGTCATCGTGGCGAACCGCGAACTCGACGGCGTCGATCCGCCGGAAATACTCGTCCGAGAATGCGTGCAGGAGGCCCGGCTGGAGCCTCGGCTCGGCACCGAGATGCTGCGCCGCTCGCGAGATCAGGGGGCCGAGCAGGTCGACGGTGCGCACGCCGTGGGTCGCACCGTGATCGCGAAGCGTCCGCGCCACGCGCTCATCGACGACGGTGAAGACCACCATGGCGCCGGCGCGTTCCGCGAGCTCGATCACGCGGCGCGCCTGGGATTCCTGCCGGACGTCGCGGAACGTTCGCATCCGCCAGGGGGAGCGGAACTGGAGCATCGCCGCCTGCGTGGCGCTCGAGCCGGTCTCGCCCGTGCCGTCCGAGACCACGAAGATCTCGGCGGGCCTCGGATGCTCGGCGTTCATGTGCCGGAAAATAGCGCCGGTTCGCAGGGTTGACGCCCCTTCGACGCACCGGCAAGTTGCCGACCATGCCGTACGACCCGCGCGCGATCGAGCCCCGCTGGCAAGCCTACTGGCTCGAGCACGAAACCTTCCGCTGCGAAGTCGATTCCACGCGGCCCAAATACTACGTCCTCGACATGTTTCCCTACCCCTCCGGCGACGGGCTCCACGTCGGGCATCCCGAAGGCTACACCGCCACCGACATCGTCGCGCGCTACAAGCGCATGCGCGGCTTCAACGTGCTCCATCCGATGGGATGGGATGCGTTCGGACTCCCGGCCGAGCAGTATGCGATCAAGACGGGGACGCATCCGCGCATCACCACGCGTCGAAACGTCGAGAACTTCAAGCGCCAGATCCAGGCGCTCGGCTTCAGCTACGACTGGAGCCGCGAGATCGACACGACCGACCCCTCGTACGTGCGATGGACGCAGTGGATCTTCCGGCTCCTCCACGAGCGGGGGCTCGCCTACGAGGCCGAGGTCGCCGTCAACTACTGCCCGGCGCTCGGCACCGTGCTCGCGAACGAGGAGGTGATCGACGGCAAGAGCGAGATCGGCGGGCATCCCGTCGTTCGTCTGCCGATGAAGCAGTGGATGCTGCGGATCACGGCCTACGCCGAGCGCCTGCTCGCGGATCTCGACGAACTGGATTGGCCCGAGCCGATCAAGAAGCAGCAGCGCGACTGGATCGGCAAGAGCGAAGGCGCGCGCGTCCGCTTCTCGGTGGAGGGGCGTCCGGGACGCGAGGTCGAGGTCTTCACGACACGGCCCGATACCCTCTTCGGAGCCACCTACCTCGTGCTCGCGCCCGAGCATCCCTTCGTCGAGGAGATCACGACGCCCGAGCGCCGCGAGGCCGTTCGGGCGTACGTCGAGGCGGCAGCGCGCAAGAGCGAGCGGGCGAGGATGGCGGACGCGCGGGAGAAGACGGGCGTCGATACCGGGGCGCGGGCGACGAACCCCTGCTCCGGAGAGTCGATCCCGATCTGGATCGCCGATTACGTTCTCGCGGGGTACGGCACCGGAGCGATCATGGCGGTCCCCGCGCACGACGAACGCGATCATGCGTTCGCGTTGGCCTTCGGGCTCTCGATCCGCGAAGTCGTGAAGGGCGGAGACGTGTCGCGGGAGGCCTTCACCGGCGACGGGATCGCCGTCGGTTCGGGGATCCTCGACGGCCTCGCGACCCCCGAGGCGAAGCGTCGGATCACGGCCTGGCTCGAGGAGAAGCGCTGCGGCGAGCGTGCCGTCACCTACAAGCTCCGCGATTGGCTCTTCAGCCGCCAGCGCTACTGGGGAGAGCCGTTTCCGCTCCTCCACGAGCCCGACGGCAGCGTGCGTCTGCTTCGCGACGACGAACTCCCGCTCCTGCTCCCCGACCTCGACGACTTCCGTCCCGCGGAGGGCGGAGGGACGCCGCTCGAGCGAGCGACCGATTGGATCGAAACGACGGATCCCGTGACCGGCGCGCGCGCACGACGCGATCCGAACGTGATGCCGCAATGGGCAGGAAGCTGCTGGTACTACCTGCGCTTTTGCGATCCCACGAACGACCGTGCTCCCTTCTCCCCCGAGGCGGAGCGCTACTGGATGCCCGTCGACCTCTACGTGGGCGGCGCCGAGCATGCGGTCCTCCATCTCCTCTACTCGCGCTTCTGGCACAAGGTGCTCTACGACGCCGGGCTCGTTCATACCAAGGAGCCCTTCAGCAAGCTCGTGAACCAGGGGATGATCCTCGGCTCGAGCTACCGCTACTGGGACGACAACCTCTCCGACGACCCCGAAGCGAAGCCCCGCGTCCATCCGACCACCGACGTCCGCATCGACGGAGAGCATGCGATCGCGATCGACGACGGCCGCGAGGTGAAGGCACGCTGGGTTCCGGTGAAGGACGTCCGTTTCGGCCCCGAGAAGACCCCGTTCCATCCGACGATCGACGGTCTCGTCCTCGAGGAAGTCGTCGAGAAGATGTCGAAGAGTCGCGGCAACGTGATCAATCCGGACGAGGTCGTGGCGCACTGGGGCGCCGACTCGATGCGACTCTACGAGATGTTCATCGGCCCGCTCGAGAAGGCCGCTCCCTGGTCGACCGAGGGGATCGCCGGAGTGCATCGCTTCTTGCAACGCGCCTGGCGCCTCGTGATCGACGAAGAGGCGCCGGATGAGCCGGTCCGGGAGCTCCCGACCGGATCCGGGACGCCCGAACAGGCTCGACTCGTCGCACGCACGATCGCGGGCGTGACCGAGGACCTCGAGAATCTGGCCTTCAACACGGCGATCTCGAAGTTGATGGTGCTCGCTCGCGACGTGGCGAAGGAGGCTCCACTTTCGCGCGACGCCGCGGAGACTTTCTTGAAGCTCCTCTCGCCCTTCGCGCCGCACCTCGCCGAGGAGCTCTGGAATCGACTCGGCCACGCGCAATCGATCGCGCTCGAGCCCTGGCCGAGCGCCGACCCGACGCTCCTCGTGGCCGATACGATCACGCTCGCCGTGCAGGTGAACGGCAAGCGCCGCGACGAAATCCGCGTGGCCGCCGACGCCGACGCGGCGACGGTCGAGGCGGCCGCGCTCGCCGCGCCGAATGTCGTCCGCCACCTCGAGGGTCGAGCGCCGAAGAAAGTGATCGTGGTCCCCGGTCGGCTCGTCAACATCGTCGGTTGAGCGCCCGGCGTCGCGGCTCAGCCGCCCGGTCCCCATCCGGCTCGCTGGCCGTCTCGCGCCCGCTGGCGCCCGACGCCGATCCAGGTGAGCAGTGCGCCTGCCGACACCCCGAACCAGAAGATCGCATAGCCCAGGTGCCAGACGGGGCTCACGGGGCGGCTGATCGAGGCCCTCGGAAACTCGCGCTTCGACCCCTGTGCCGCCTCGAGGGCGACCGGCGCGAGCGGACGGGAAAGCTGCGCCTGGAGCGCCCCCACCTGCTCCGGACGCGCAGCGTCGAACCGCAACCAATCGCGACGCGCCGTTCGCTCGCTCGCGGGAGCGACGTCCTGGAGCGCGAGCGGAACGACGCGGCCGACGATCTCGACGACCCTCGGCTCGCGGCGCAGATCCTCGTCGAGGAACGCGGCCGCGGCCGCGGCCGGAACGAAGCCCCGATCCACGAGCACGACGGCCACGCTTGCCGACGCGGGGGGATCGAGTTCGAGCGGCGTCAGGATCGAGACCCCCTCTTCGCCGATCGGGGTGAGCTCGAAGACCGTGATCGTCTCTGGATGGAGCAAACGCCCCCGCGCCCTCGCGCGGCGATTGCGATGCGCCTCTGGATCTGCGAGCGCCGCGTCGATCGACACGGGCTCGCGCTCGATTCGCGAATTCGCCTCCGCGAGCACGCCCTCGCGCCAGCGATGCCGGCCCACCTGCCACACTCCGAGCGAGAAGGTGGTCGAAGCGACCAGCGCGGCCACGACCGTCGGCACGACTCCCGGGGCGAAGCCCTTCAGCGCACCGCCAGATCGACCAGCATCGCCAGGAAGAGCGCGAAGAGATGGCCGAGTGAAACGTGGAAGGCCTTGCGCGCCGCCGCATCCGTTCTCTCGACGAGGAGTCGAACGATGCTCCAGCAGAACCAGGCGTCGAGGACGAGCGCCGCCACCAGATAGACCGGACCGAGCAGGCCGAGCGCAACCGGCGCGAGCGTCACCGGCACCAGCGCGAGCGTGTACCAGAGCATGCGCCAGCGCGTGGCCTCGTCGCCGATCACGTTCGGGAGCATCGGGATCCCCGCCCGGCGATAATCCTCCTTGCGGTAGAGCGCGATCGCCCAGACGTGCGGCGGCTGCCACAAGAAGATGATCGCGAAGAGAAGCCCGCCCGCGGCCGTCACCGTACCGTGCACCGCGGCATCGGCGATGAGTGGCGCCGCCGCTCCGGCCGCGCCTCCGACGACCGCGTTCCACGACGATCTCGGCTTCATCCAGATCGTGTAGACGAACACGTAGAAGAGGATGCTCGCAACGCCGAGTCCGGCCGCAAGCGTACCGCCCGAAACCAGCAGCACCGCAGCCGCCACGGCGCCGACCACGACCCCGAAGGCGAGCGCAGACCCGGGGCGTAGCCTCGCTGCCGGAAGCGGTCTCGTCCGGGTCCGCTCCATCAGTCGGTCGCGATCACGCTCGATGTAACAGTTGAGGGCGTTCGCCGACGCGGCCGCAAGGGCCGTTCCGCCGAGGATCGCAACCGAAAGCAAGGGCGACGGAGCCGACGCCGCCATCCAGAGCACCGGAAGCCCCGTGAAGAGCACGAGCAGCAGGATGCGAGGCTTCGTGAGTTCGAGATAGCCTCGCACGGTCCCGATCACCGTCTCCGACATCAGGGCTCGATCCGCTGCGGCGCGAGCGCGGCCCCGCCCGACGCGCCGGCGAGCGAGTCCTCCGGATCCTCCGACGTCCCGATCGCCGCCGACTCGCGATCGATCCGGCGAATCCGCCGTACGACGAACCAGCCGATCCCGCCGATCATCACGATCGGCAATGCCGAAAGCAAGAGTGTCCCGAAGAGAAGGCCGCTCTGCGCCGGATCGCTCTGGCCCGGCGAGCACACGACGCACGCGGCCGCAGCGCCGGGGGCGACCCAGATCGACACTGCGGCGCCGAGGGCCCTGCCGATCACAGGTAGATCCTCCAGTAGAGGAAGGGCCACACCGCGACCACGAAGAGCCAGAGCACTTCGGCCGCCCCCATCACTCCCGGCGGGAGGAAGCCTCGAGCGAGGCGCCGCCACGCATAGACGAGGAATCCGAGCGCCGCGATCACGTGGAGCCCATGGAGTCCGACGATCAGGTAGAAGAATGCCCCGAGCGCGCTCGAAGTGAGCGTGAGTCCCCCGCCGATCAGCATCCACCATTCGCGCCCCTGGAGGACGACGAACGTCGCTCCGAGCCCGATCGCCGCGACGAGCGGCCGGGACGCCGACGGTGCGTGCCGGCGGAATGCCCGCCCGGCAAGGAGCATCGCCACACCGCTCGCGACGAGGATCGCCGTGTTGAACGCCGTCTCCTCGACCGGAAGTCGCGGTTGCCCGGGCGGCGGCCACACCAACGCGGACCTCCGCATGATCGTGAACGCGCTCACGAAACCGGCGAAGAGCATGACTTCGGCCACGACGAAGATCAGCATCCCGAACACGCCGTTCGGCATCACGGCCGATCGGCCCGTCCTCACACCGTGTCGCGGATGGGGAAGCGTGTGAACCGACATCGGCGTCCCGCTCCTAATGCGCCCCGCCGGCCGAGCCGTCCGGGTGGTGCGCCCGGTAGTCGGCGTTCTCGGCGATCCAGCCGGGCTTCACCCAGTTCCTGCCCTCGGACTTCATCACGTCGGGCGCTGCGCCCGCGAAGAGCAGGAACATGAACACGAGCATCGTGACCACGAGGTAGGGAACGAAGCGTTGCGTGAACTGGATGTGCATGAAGTTCTTCACGACCATGTAGGCTTTCACGACGGCGATTCCGAACGCGGTCGAGAGCGTGACGGCGAGCGCCGTCGGGCGGTGCTCGATGGCCGAGGCGACGATCGGCCCGACCACGCTCACGACGAGGAGCACGAGCAGCACCTTCCAGACGCGAACGTAATCCCCGTGGTGCGTCTCGTGCCCGCCGTGCGTTTCGTTTCCTGCGTTCTCCGCGTGATCCGACATGCGTTCTCCGGGTTCGCTACTTGGCGATGTAGAGGAGCGGAAAGAGGAAGATCCAGACCACGTCGACGAAGTGCCAGTAGACCCCGATCAGCTCGACGCGATGGAGATCCCGGTACTGCTTCGCCGCGGCCGCGACGATGAACATGATGACCACGCCGGCGATCACGTGGAGCGCGTGGAGCCCCGCGGCGGTGTAGTAGAACGACCAGAACGGGCTCGACGAGATCGTGTACCCGCGACCGATCTCGGACGCCCACTCGAACGATTTCACCAGGATGAAGAGGATCCCGCCGAGGCAGGTGTAGTGGAGGAAGCGCGCAGCCTTCGCACCGTCGCCCGAATCGGCCGCCTTGTGGGCCTGAACGGCCATCAGGCTCGACGTGAGCAGCACGAAGGTATTGAACGCGCCGATCCACGTGTTGGTGTGGGCGGCCTGCTCTGCGAACGAATCATGGGCGAGCCGATACATGACGTACGACGTCAGGATCCCACCGAAGATCACGATCTCCGAGGCGATCACCCACCAGACCGCGAGGCGCCCGGTCGGCATTCCAGATGCGCTTCGCGTGGTGGCGATGGGTCGAGCGGACGACATCTCTTCTCCTCGGCTCGGATCAGTTCGGAACGTTTTGCGGCCAGTAGTCCTCGGAACGGCCCGGCACGCCGTACTCGTACGGGCCTCGATACACCGTCGGGAGCTCCTTCCAGTTCCCGTGCGGCGGCGGCGAATCCGCCGTCCACTCGAGCGTGTTCGACTTCCAGGGGTTCTTCTCGGCCTTCTTCCCGCGGACGAGGCTCACGACGACGTTGTAGAAAAAGACGAACTGCGCGAGGAGCATGACCACGAGAAAGACCGTCGCCACCTCGCGGAGGCCGTTCATGAGCGGGTTGTCGAGCTCGGGGTAGACCTGATGGTTCGGGATCCGCCGGTTGTCTCCGAGGACTCCCGTCACGAAGAGAGGGAGGAAGATCCCGTTGAACGCGATGATCGTGAGCCAGAAATGGATCTTGCCGAGCGTCTCGTTCAGGTGCCGGCCGAACATCTTGGGGAACCAGAACGTGAAGCCCGCGAACGTCCCGATGATCGCGATCGGGTAGAACGTGTAGTGGAAGTGCGCCAGCACGAAGTACGTGTCGTGCAGGTAGATGTCGCTCCCGGATGCGCCGAGGAAGATCCCCGTGACTCCCCCCACGAGGAAGGTCGCGATGAACGAGAGCGCCCAGAGCATCGGCGTCGAGAAGGTGATCGACCCGCCGTAGAGCGTCGCGATGTAGACGAACATCATCTCGGCGATCGGGATCGAGATGAGAAGCGTCGTCACCGTGAAGATGTTCGCCATTCGAGGGTCGATTCCCGCGATGAACTGATGGTGGGCCCAGACCGTGAACGAGAGCACTCCGGTGGCGATCGCCGTGTAGAGCACCGTCTTGTAGGCAAAGAGCTTCTTGCGGGCGAAGACGGTGATCACTTCCGCGACGATCCCGACGGCCGGAAGCAGGACGACGTAGACCTCGGGGTGACCGAAGAACCAGAACAGATGCTGCCAGAGGATCGGGTCTCCGCCGCGAGTCGGATCGAAGAACGCGGTGTTGAGCGTCTGATCGAAGATCAGCATCACCGCTCCCGCGACGAGCGGCCCGACCGAGGCCATGAACATGATGCTCGCGATCACGATCATCCAGACCACCATCGGGATGTCGTAGAGCTTCATCCCGGGAGCTCGCGAGTTCATCGCCGTCGTCACGAAGTTGATCCCGCCGAGGAGGAACGCGACGAACTCGAGGGCCACGGCGACGATGAAGATCGTTTGTCCTGCCGGCGTGTTGTTGTACGCGGCCTCGCCGGAAAGCGGCGGGTACATCGTCCAGGCGCCTCCGAAGCCTCCTCCCGTCACGAAGAACGAAGAGAAGAGCACCACCACGCTCAACAAGAAGATCTGGTACGAGAGACGGTTGAGCTTCGGGAACACCATGTCGTCGCAGCCGAGCATGAGCGGGATCAGATAGTTTCCGAAGGCCGCGATCAACACGGGCATCGCCACCCAGAAGATCATGATCGCGCCATGGTTCGTGATCAGCATGTTGTACGCGGCGGGGGTGACGAGTCCCCAGAGCGGAACGCTCTCGCCGGGCCAAGCGAGTTGCATTCGGAAGACGTACGAGAAGAACCCGCCCACCAGCGCCATGAACATGCCGGTGAAGAGGTATTGCATCGCGATCACCTTGTGGTCCGTCGACCACAGGTACTTCACGAAGAACGACGGCTCCTCGTGATGCCCCGGGGTGTCGTGCCCCTCGCGGATCTCGACCGGCCGGGTCGCCATTGCCTACCGCCCTCCCGCCGCAGGCCCCGAGGCCGCCGCGATCTCCCGATTCGAATGCGACGCCATCCACGCCGCGTGTTGCTCGGCCGTCTCGATCACGATCCGTCCCGGCATGTAGCCGTGGCCGATCCCGCAGATCTCGGCACATTGGATGTCGAAGGTCCCGGTCCGGGTCGGCTCGAACCAGCCCGTGATCACGCGGCCGGGGATGACGTCCTGCTTGAGCCGGAACACGGGAACCGAGAAGCTGTGGACGACGTCGCGCGAGACGAGCTGGAAGTGGTAGGTCGTGCCGACCTGAACGTGGAGTTCGTCGACCGTCTTGATGTCGTCGGCCGTGTCGAGACGACCATCGGGGCCGGGCTGGACGAAGCTCCACGCCCACTGCTGGGCGACGACGCGAACCGTCTGCTGCGCCTCGGGTAGATGCTGCTTGACGTCGTACCAGACGCGGATCGCGAAGAACACGATGAAGACGTCGCAGACGAGGACGAGGGCGTGCGGGATGGTGATGAATCGCTTTTCGCTCTTGAGCTCTCCCGTCACGTATTGCGCCCGGACTCCGTCTCTCTTCCGGAAGCGCACGAGGAGCCAGAAGAAGACCCCCTGGGCCAGCAGGAACCAGAAGCCGACCGTCCAGAAGATCAGGTCGAAGACGAAGTCGATGTCGCCGGCGTACGTCGACGCGACGGGCAGGAACCGCTCGATCATGAGCTCGACCTCAGAGGATGAAGATGAAGACGGCGAGGATCCAGGCGGTCACTCCGACCATGGTGATCCAGAACGTCCGGGCAGCGAGATCGTCCGGCGAGTAGGCCTTCGCCACGTTCACTCCTTCGCGGTCTTCGGCGCGCCGCCGAGCGTCATGATGTACGCGATCACGTCCTTCATGGCCTGCTCGTCGGCGAGCAGCATCGCCATGGGCCGCATCTGGGCGCCCTGGACGTCCTGCGGCTTCGAGCCACGGATCCCGGACTTGAAGTGCTCGAGCTGGGTGAGCAGGTACCAATCGTCCTGGTGGTCGAGCGCGGGCGCGCCGAGCGCTTCCATCCCCTTCGCATCGGGACCGTGACACGCGCTGCAAGGCGCGTAGAGCGCCTTGCCGCGCTCGGGGTCGCCGCCCACGAGCGTCGGCGCGGGCTCGACGATCGGGAGCGACGCCACGTACGCGGCGACCGCCTTGCGATCGGATTCCTTCTCGAGCCAGATCCCGACCGGCCGCATCCTCATTCCCGCGACGTCGTCGAAGTTCGTACCCCGGATCCCGCTGTGGAACTTGTCGAGCTGGCGCGCGACGTACCACTCGGGGAGGCCCGCGATGTTCGGCGCGAGGTAGAGCGGATTGCCGGCGCCGTTGTCCATGTGGCACTGCCGGCAGAAGCCGTAGAGCTCGCGCCCGCGCGAGCCTTCGTCTGCAGTGGCCGGAGCCGCGAGCGCCACCGCCGACAGGACGAATGCGACGCCCCGGGCGGCACGCTTCCATCTCGAGATCATCGCGACTCCATCCAATGACCGGGATGGCCGCGCACCGCGCGGCGGGCCATCACGGAAAGCGTCCATCCGAAAACCAGCTTCGATGCGCAGCTTCTCTCCGAATGGAGCGCTCCGCCCGCCGCTTTGCGCCAGATCCCCCGGGGCCTGCATCGCCCCATCGCGCCCCGGGGGCCATTCTGATCGGCGTCATAGCCCATCCACGAAAATTAGGCTAGCGCGAAATCGCGCGTGCGCAGGATTCGAACGGAGACGGTACTCGGCGCTACCGTCCGGCTCCCGTGGCCCGAACGGACACTGCGCTCCAACGTCGCGCCCGAGCGGCCATCGCGTCACTCGCAGCGCTCGCGATCCGCGCGCTCGGCGCGACCTGGCGGGTCCGGGTCGTCGGGGCGAGCCCCTTCGACGCGGAGGTCCGGCCGCTGCTCGGGGCGCTCTGGCATCACGGCGTCTTCTGCGCGGCGCATCATTTCCGGGACCGCCGCGTCGTCGTGATCGTGAGCCGAAGCCGCGACGGCGACTGGATCGAGGCGCTCCTCACGCGGCTCGGCTACGCCGCGTCGCCTCGCGGATCGAGTTCGCGCGGGGGAGCCATGGCGCTACGCCAACAGATCCGCAGCGCCCGCGAGACGGGAATCGCCGCCTTGCTCTGCGATGGCCCGCGCGGGCCGGCGGGCGTCGCGAAGCCGGGAGTCCTGCTTCTCGCGGCGAGCTGTCACGCCCCGCTTTGGCCGGTGGCTTTCGCTGCGAGGCCGGCGATCCGCTTCAGGAGCTGGGACCGGACGATCCTTCCGCTTCCCTTCGCCCGCGTGGCCTGCTTCTACGGCGAGCCCCTCGAGGTACCCCGCGACGCCGACGGCCCGGCCTTCGAGGCGCTGCGCCGGGAGCTCGAGATTCGACTGCACGAGCTCTCCGACGCGGCCGATCGCAGCGTGGGTCGCGAGCCGGGGCCCACGAGCCGCTCCAGCTAGGTCGAGTGTAGGACCGAGCGCCGGCTGCTCGCGTCCGCGCTCGGGGTTTCACCCGGAGCGGTCGGCCGCCTCGACGACCGAGCGAAGCCAGGAGCCGATTTCCGGATGCTCGAGCAGGCCGGAGCGTCGGAGCCGCGCGGCCGCGATCGCCCGGATCTCGCTCGCGGTGCTGGCTCGCAGTGCGCGCCGGACGTCCTCGGCCGCCTCGCCCCGGTCGAGCGCGCGAACGATCTCCTTCATCACCGGCACCGCGCTCGGACTGCCCGAGAGCTCGGAAAGGCCGAGCCCGACGAGGAGCGGGACGGCGAGCGGGTTGCTCGCCATCTCACCGCAAACCGAGACCGGGATGCCGCGGGTCCCGGCGGCTCGCACGCTGCGGTCGATCAACTGGAGCACCGCCGGATGGAGCGGCTCGTAGAGCCTCGCGACGCGTTCGTTGCCGCGGTCGACGGCGAGCGTGTACTGCGTGAGATCGTTGGTTCCGATGCTGAAGAAGTCGCATTCCCGCGCGAGCGCATCGGCGATCAGCGCCGCAGACGGAACCTCGATCATGACGCCGACGGGCATCTCGGGATCGTGGGCGATTGCTTGCCGAGCGAGCTCCGCCCTCTCCTCGGCGAGGATCGCGTGAACGCTCCGGACCTCCTCGACGTTCGACACGAGCGGCAGCAGACAGCGAACGTTTCCGCTCGCGCTCGCTCGGAGGATCGCTCGCAGCTGGGCGCGGAACGCGGTCTCGTGCGAGAGCATGAGCCGGATCGAGCGCCAGCCGAGCTGCGGATTCTCCTCGACCACGGCATCGGCGAGCGGAAGCGCCTTGTCTCCGCCGAGGTCGAGCGTCCGGATCGTGACGGGACGCGGCGCGAGGCGTCGGGCCACGCGGTCGTAGAGCCGCTCCTGTTCCTCCTCTTCCGGAAAACCGCGGTGCGCGAGCGCGAGCAGCTCGGTGCGGAACAATCCGATCCCCTCGGCTCCGTGTCGCTCGATCAGCCGCAGGTCGTTCAGCAGTCCGACGTTTCCCGTCAGATGCACGCGATGACCGTCGCGCGTCTCGGCGGGGCGCCCCTTCAGCGCATCGAGATGCTCGACGGCGACCTCGTAGCGGTGCTGCGCGCGTTCGTATTCCGAGCGAAGCCCCGGATCCGGCGAGAGGTGGACCCGGCCGCTGGCTCCGTCGACGATCGCGATCTCGCCGGGACGCGCGGCCTCGAGGATTCCGGAGACGCCCGTGACGGCGGGGATCTCGAGCGAGCGCGCGAAGAGCGCCCCGTGCGAGGTCGCTCCGCCGTGCTCGGAAACGAGCGCGGCGATCTTCTCGGTTTCGAGCAGCGCGAAATGGGCCGGCAGGATGTGCTCGGTCACGACGACCGCGCCATCCGAGAGCGGAACGTTCCTGTGCCGGACGCCGAGCAGGTTCCCCATCACGCGGCGAACGACGTCTTCGAGGTCGAGCGCACGCTCGCGGAAGTAGGGATCCTCGATCCGCTCGAAGGTCTCTCGATACGCCGCGAGCACCTCACGAAGGGCGTCGCGCGCGTTCGCAGACTGTGCGACGGCGCGCTCGAGGCGCGTGACGAAGCCGTGGTCCTCGAGGATCTGGATGTGCGTGTTGAAGACCGCCGCGAACTCGGGGCCGAACCGCTCGCCGACGTCCTCGCGAACATCGTCGAGCTCGCGGCGCGCCGCCGCGAGCGCCCGTTCGAGGTCGGCCGCCTCGCCGGTGGGATCTGGATTGGGGGCGTACTCGACCAAGGCGAGATCGAGGGGATCCTCGAGGCGGTAGACGGGGCCGATCGCGATCCCCGGCGAGGTCGGGATCCCCTGCAGATCGATCCGTCGCGGGCGCTCGCCCTGGAGCGAGAGCCCCGAGAGCGCGAGATCCGCGAGCGTTCGCGCCTTCTGATCGTCGCTTCGGGTGACGAGGTCGAGCAATCGCGCGTTCATCACCACCGGAGCAATGAGCTGCGCGCAGGTCTGGAGCAACTCGATGTCGCTCGAATCGAAGTCGCGCTCCTCCTTCGTCTGCACGACGAGCACACCGATCGGCGCCTCGCGAACGATGAGCGGAGCCGCCATGAGAGACTCGAAGCGCTCCTCGCCGGTCTCCGGGAAGTAGCGGTACTCGGGATGCTCGCGCGCTCGCCGCGTCGCAACCGGGCGCTTCTCGCGGGCAGCGAGCCCGACGAGGCCCTCGGTGAACGAGAGCCTCACCTTTCCGACGGCCTCGGCCGAGAGGCCGCGCGTCGCCCAGAGCGTGAGGTGCCGGAGGTCCGGGTCGGTCAGATAGACCGAGCAGACGTCGGCATCGAGCCTCTTCGCGACGAGGTCGACGACGTTTCCGAGCGTCTCGCGCAGGTCGTGTGAGCGGGAGACGATCTCTGCGACGTCGGCGAGGACGGTGAGCCGATCGGGAATGGAAGCCTCCGGTTCGCGCGGACGGAGCAGCCCCGCCAAGCGTAGCTGCTCCGCCGGCGACCCGGATCAGTGCGTCGTCGGCTCCCCGGGCAGCATCGAGTGCGAGCGGCCATGAAGCGGGGGGAAGACGTAATCCTTGTCTTCGAAGCGCATGCCGAGCGCGAGCAGGATCTTGCGCTTGGTGTCCATGCGGCAGTTCATGCCCTTCTCCACGCTGTGGATCGTGCGCAGGGCGACCTTGGCCTTGCGGGCGAGTTGCGCCTGCGTCATCAGGCGGTTCTCCCGAAGCTCGCGCACGCGGTTGCTCGGGTGGTTCTGGTCCTTCGTGTCCATGCCGTCGTGCTCCCTTTTCGCCCGCCGCTCCGCGGTGGCTCCGAACGACTCCGCGGTTCCCGTGATGGGTTCGGTACAGCGAAGGATTTCTTTAGCGTTCATGAGGAGTTACAGTCTTTCCCCGAGCTTCGACGGGGGTTGCCGGGAGGAACGCCCGCAAGCCCTTGGGGCGCCCCGACATGGAAGGCGTCCCGCATGTACATGACCGTTCCTTGAACCCAAGTTTCATGTCTCGAAAAGCCCGGGCTCCGCGCCCGCGCCGCGCACCCCCGGAGCCCGGCCTGCCGCTCCGATGCGGGCACTCCCGCCGGCGCGGCGCGTCTTCGCTGCCGCCACCCCGCGCGCTCGACGCCGGCCGGCGTCGGTGCGATCCCCGAGGCGGTTTCCTACCCTCGAAAGATTGGGGGTGCCGTTGCGACGAGCCCTATTGCGGGTCCTCGGCGGGGCGCTGCTCTTCGCCGCCGCCGCCGCCGTGGGAGCCGGCATCGCGAGCCGCATGGCCCCCCGCGAGCTGCACGAGGCCGTCGAGGCGGCGCTCTCGAGGGCGCTCGGAGCCCCGGTCCGGGTGGCGAGCGCGCGACTCCTGGTCTCGCATCCTCGCGTCTTCGGCATCCCCGATCTCGCCATCCAGGCCGAAGGACTCGAGGCGTATGGCGAGGGCGAAGCGGCCGCCCTGCGCGCCGAGCGCATCGACGCCCCCCTCGACCCGGTCTCGCTCCTCTCGGGACGGATCCGCTTCGCTTCGCTCGGCCTCGATCGAGTCCGGCTCGCGCTCGTCCGCGAGCGGGACGGACGCTTCGAACCGCCGCTGCTCTCCCCGGGGCTCGAGAGTCCGGCGGTCGTCCTCGGGCGCCTCTTCGCGACGGGCCTTCCGGCTCCCATGATCGAAGTGCGCTCCGGCTCGCTCCTGGTCGTCGATCGTGCCGCGCAGGTCGCCGGCGCCCCCGCGCGCTACGAGGCCGAGGACCTCGAGATCCTGCTTCGCGAGCGCCGCTGGCTCGAGCCGGGACGCCTCGTGGTCTCGGGAAGGCTCCGCAATCCGGGGCGCCCGCCCGCGCGCTTCTCGATCGAATCGGTCGCGAGCGACGACGGGCTGCCGAGCTTCGAACTCGCAGCGACGGACTTTCCTCTCGATCGGCTGCGGCCGGCGTCCGAGGCGCTCGCGGCCGGCCTCTCGGTCGAGGGCGTCGTCTCGGGGACACTCGGCCTCTCCCACCCCGCAGACGCCGCCACCGCGCTCGCGCTCGACGTGCGGGTCGAGGGTGCGCGCTTCGAGACTCCGGATTCGGAACCGATCCGAATCGGATCGGTCGGCTTCGACGGCACGCTGCGACTCGAAAGTGGCGCGACCCGCATCGAGCCCGGCGCAACACTTCGCGCAGATGGGCTCGACCTCGCGATCGAAGCAGAACTTCGCGGCGGGATCCGACCGGACGTCACGCTTCGCTTCGCGGTCTCGCTCGGCGTGCTCGAAGAGCGCGGACTCGCGACGCTCGGCGCATGGCTCCCGAGCCGCGCACGCGGCGGGCTCGATCGCGCGGGTCGCTCGCTCTCGCGAGGACGCCTGGCCGACGTCTCGCTCTCCGGCAACGCGACTCTCGAGCGGATCGAGGAGGTCTTCGAGGGAGGCGGCGGGCTTCTCCCGGAAGGAGTGACGCTCGCCGCGCGGATCGAGGATCTCGTGCTCGAGCCCGAGATCGACGATCCCGTCGTCGCGTCGTCGGGCTTCGCGCGGCTGAGCGGGCCCGACACGCTCGAGGTCTCGGGGCTCGAGGGACGCGTCGGCGAAACCGCGCTCCCGCGTCTCGAGCTGCGCTTCGAAGGGATTTCACACCTGCTGCGAGCGGCCTCCGCTCCGGTTCCGGAGGTTTCCCCGCTGCCGGGTCTCCACGTCCTCCAGGAACTTCTCGCCCCGGACCAGAGCGAGGAGAGCTCCCTGCATTGGTCCTCGCTCGAACTCGAGGCCGACTGGCTCCTGCATCCCGTCTTCTTCCGTCCGGTCCACGAGCTTCGAGCCCGGCTCGCGCCGATCGCCGGAGGCGTGCGGATCGAGCGCGCGGAGGGAACCTTCGGAGGCGTTCCGATTCGCGTGACCGGCCTGATCGAGACCGGAACTCCGGGACGGGCCGAACTCGAAGTGCACGCGAGCGAAGCCTCGCTGCGCGAAGCCGCGACCTCGGCCGGAGCGGTCGCTCGCGGTCGCTTCCGCATCGAGCGTCCGCCGGCGCCCGGGCTCGCGTTGCGCGCGATCGGTGCCGGCTTCGACGTCTCGGGAACGCGGCTCCTGCTCTTCGACGCTCGCGGCGAGACCGATGCCCCGGGTCGAACCGGGGGCGACGCGCGCCTCGACCTCGGCCGGAACGACGCCGTGCCGGCCGAAATCCACGTGGAACTCTCGCAAGCGAGGGTCTCCGACGTCCTCGCCCTGCTCTCGGACGATCCCGTCGAAGCGTCGGGAGCGCTCGACCTCTCGGCCCGCCTCCGCGGCGAGCTTCGGCCGGGAGTCGACCCGCTGCGAAGCCTCGACGGAACGATCCACGTCAATGCCGCGCACGGCGAACTCGGCATCGAGCTTCCCGTGCTCCTCGCGATCGCGAAAGCGAGCACGACGTTCAATCCCTTCGGATCGGCGCGCGGGATCCGCTTCGAAGAGATCGACGCCGAGCTCTCGCTCGAGGGAGGCCTCCTCTCGACGCAAAGGAGCATCACGCTCGAGAGCCCCGACCTTCGCCTCGCGCTCTCGGGAGAGATCGACTTGCGCGAGACGCCGAGTCGCCTCGAAGCCGTCGTCGGCTGCTTCTTCTTGCGCCCGCTCGATCAGCTGATCGGCTGGATCCCCGTCGTCTCGCGCATCGTGCTCGGTCCGGATCGGAGCCTCTTCGGCACTTGGTTCGAGCTCAGGGGTTCGTGGGAAAGCCCGACGGCGGGGCTCATTCCCGCCAAGACGGTGGCGCTCGGACCGGCGACCTTCTTGATCGAGGACGTTCCCGCCTTCGTCCGACGCGGCATCCTGGCGGTGCAGGAGGCGCTTTCCGGGCCCGCGCCGAGCCCGCCTGCCGTGGCATCCCCCGCCGCGGGAGCGGTGCTCCCGGGAGGCGGATCGTGAAGGCAGCTCGACACAAGGTCGTGTCGATCGAGGCGGTCGTGCGCGCCGTTCGTCGCGAACGGCGCGCGGGGCGGCGAATCGTCTTCACGAACGGTTGCTTCGATCTGCTGCACGTCGGACACGTTCGAAGCCTCGAACAGGCACGAGGCCTCGGTGACGTGCTCGTCGTCGGGATCAACTCCGATGCGAGTGTGCGCCGCTTGAAGGGGCCCGCACGTCCCCTCGTCCCCGCGCGCCAACGCGCGGAGGTCCTGGCCGCACTCACCTCGGTCGACTGGGTCGTGATCTTCCGGGAGGACACCCCCTTGCGGCTCATCCGCGCGATCGGACCCGACGTGCTGGCGAAGGGCGGAGACTGGTCGCTCGACGCGATCGTCGGCCGCGAAGACGTCCTCGCTCGCGGCGGCCGCGTCACGCGGCTCGCCGAGGTGCCGGGGATCCGCACCACGGCGATCGTCGAGCGGATCGCCGGCGCCACTCGGCGGCGCTAGGAGATCGACCCTCGATGGGAGGCGGCGCTTCGGGGGCCGATCCGCGCCGCGGCCGGTGGGCGATCGCGGGTCGAGTCGGCGCCGTCCGGCTAATCTCTCCTTCCCAGCCGAGTGCGAGGAGACCATGCCCGAGTTCGAGTTCCAGAAGATGTTCCCGCTCGCCCCCGACACGACGCCCTGGCGCGAGCTCACGCGGGAGTTCGTCTCGACGGGAAGCTACCGGGGGCAGCCGACCCTCGACGTCGAGCCGGAGGCCCTCACACGCCTCGCCGCAAACGCGATCCGGGACGTCTCGCACCTGTTTCGTCCCGGGCATCTCGCGCAGCTCCGGGCCATCCTCGACGACCCCGAGGCCTCCGACAACGATCGCTTCGTCGCGAGGAACATGTTGCAGAACGCGAACGTCTCGGCCGGCATGGTGCTCCCGTCGTGTCAGGACACCGGCACCGCGATCGTGATGGGGAAGAAGGGGCAGTACGTCTTCACCGGAGGCCACGACGAAGAGGCGCTCGCGCGGGGGATCTTCAAGACCTACACGGAGACGAACCTCCGCTACTCGCAAGTCGCACCGCTCGACATGTACGACGAGGTGAACACCGGCACGAATCTCCCGGCGCAGATCGATCTCTACGCCGACGACGGGGACGAGTACCGCTTCCTCTTCGTCACCAAGGGCGGCGGCTCCGCAAACAAGACGTTCCTCTACCAGGAGACGAAGGCGCTTCTCAATCCGAAGTCGCTGCTCGCCTTCATCGATCAGAAGATCCGTACGCTCGGAACCGCCGCGTGTCCGCCATACCACCTGGCGATCGTCGTCGGCGGGACCTCGGCCGAGATGACGCTCAAGACCGTGAAGCTCGCGAGCTGTCGCGCGCTCGACGGACTGCCTTCGTCGGGAAACCGGCTCGGCCACGCGATCCGCGACGTCGAGCTCGAAGCGAAGGTCCTCGAGCTCGCGCAGAAAACCGGGATCGGCGCCCAGTTCGGCGGCAAGTACTTCTGCCACGACGTCCGTGTGATCCGGCTTCCCCGCCACGGCGCCTCGTGCCCGGTGGGGATCGGCGTCTCCTGCTCGGCCGACCGCCAGGTCGCCGGCAAGATCACGCGCGAGGGCGTTTTCCTCGAGCAGCTCGAGACGAACCCCGCGAAGTACTTCCCCGACACCACTCCCGAGGAGCTGCAGGGAGAGGTCGTCTGGATCGACCTCCGTCGGCCGATGAGCGAGATCCGCGCGACCCTTTCGCGCTACCCGATCAAGACCCGTGTCTCGCTCTCGGGGCCGATGATCGTCGCGAGGGACATCGCGCACGCGAAATTGAAGGAACGGATCGATCGGGGCGAGGGGCTTCCGCAGTTCGTGAAGGACCATCCGATCTACTACGCCGGTCCGGCGAAGACCCCGAACGGGTTCGCGTCGGGATCGTTCGGGCCGACGACGGCGGGGCGGATGGACTCCTACGTCGACCTCTTCATGCAGCACGGCGGAAGCTTCGTGACGCTCGCGAAGGGAAACCGCTCGAAGGCCGTCGCGCAGGCGTGCCAGAAGCACGGTGGCTTCTACCTCGGCAGCATCGGCGGCCCGGCGGCGATCCTCGCCCGCGATTGCATCCGGAAGGTCGACGTGATCGAGTACCCCGAGCTCGGGATGGAGGCGATCTTCCGCATCGAGGTCGAGGACTTCCCGGCGTTCATCGTGGTCGACGACAAGGGCAACGACTTCTTCGCGGGGCTCTGACCGCGCCATGGATCGCGTCGTCGATCTGGCCGAGCGCGGCGTCTTTCCGGACGCGATCGTCCGGCTCGCGATCCGGGCGCTCGTCCGGACGCGACTTCGCGAGGAGCGTGCGAAGGATCGCCGGAGCGTCGCAGGCGCCGAGCACGACCTCGTCGCGGCGTTGCGGAAAAGCCCCGTGGCGCTCGTCCCCGACCTCGCCAACCGGCAACACTACGAGGTGCCGGCGGCCTTCTTCGAGAACGTCCTCGGCCGACGCCTCAAATACAGCGGCTCGCTCTTCGCCCCCGGTGTACGCGACCTCGACGCGGCCGAGGAAGCCATGCTCGCGCTGACCGCAGAGCGCGCCTGCTTGGACGCCGGGCAGGAGATCCTCGATCTCGGCTGCGGTTGGGGATCGCTCACGCTGTGGATGGCCGAGCGCTTTCCCACGAGCCGGATCACCGCCGTCTCGAACTCGGCGAGCCAGCGCGCCTTCATCGAGGAGAAGGCGAAGCGCGCCGGGATCGGAAACGTCCGCGTGCTCACCGCCGACATCAACGACTTCGAGCCGGACGCGAGTTTCGATCGCGTGGTCACGGTCGAGATGCTCGAGCACGTCCGGAACCACGAACTCCTCTTCTCCCGGATCGCGTCGTGGCTCCGACCTCGAGGCCGGCTCTTCGTCCACGTCTTCGCGCACCGTCACCATGGCTACCCCTTCGAGGACGCCGGTCGCGGAGACTGGATGGCGCGGAACTTCTTCACGGGGGGGCTCATGCCCTCCGAGGCGCTGCTGCTCCATTTCCAGCGCGATCTCGTCCTCGAGGAGCGCTGGAGGGTCTCGGGGCTCCACTACGAGAAGACGGCCAACGCCTGGCTCGCAAGACTCGACGCGCATCGCGAGGCGGCGAAGACGGCGCTCGCGAGCGTGTATGGAAAGAAGGACGCGGCGCGCTGGCTCGGTCGCTGGAGGCTCTTCTTCATGGCGTGCGCCGAGATGTTCGGCTTCCATGCAGGCGACGAATGGGGGATCGCGCACTACCGCTTCGTGCGCCGATAGCCCTCACAAACCGTCGAGTGTGGCGGGGCCGAGCCTTCGCATCTGGATCTCGATCCACGCGGCGCGCGCGCGAACGTAGCCCGAGGGTCGATCGACCCGGAAGCGCCGGGGGTTCGGGAGCACGGCCGCGAGCAGCGCGGCCTGGCCGCGGGTGAGCCTCGAAGCCGGGCGCTCGAAGAAGTGCTCGGCTGCGGCACCGACGCCGAAGACGCCGGGCCCGAACTCGACGACGTTCAGGTACACCTCGAGGATGCGGCGTTTGGGCCAAAGCGCCTCGATCCAGACCGTGAGCCAGGTTTCGAGCCCCTTGCGGAGCCAACTCCGTCCCGGCCAGAGGAAGAGATTCTTCGCGAGCTGCTGCGAGATCGTGCTCGCGCCTCGAAGGCGCCGCCCCTTCTCGCTCTGGCGCCACGCCTCCCGGATCGAATCGACGTCGAATCCGCGGTGCGTCGTGAACTTCTGGTCCTCGGAAGCGATCACGGCGAGCTTCGCGCTCGGCGAGATCCCGTCCCAATCGACCCACTCGTGAGCGAGCGGCGGCGAGTTCTCGAAGAGCGAGGCCACGCGGTAGCGGATCATGAAGGCCGTCGTCGGGGGGTCGACGAAGCGGAGGGCCACGATCGGGACGACGGTCGCGAGCAGGACGCCGACCGCGATCCGGCCCGCGAGACGCACGAGGGATCGCCTCTTGCGCCGCCGCTGCTGCGGCGGGGCTTTGCGTCGCGACCGCTCAGCGGTAGAGGCAGAGATACGAGCTGTCCCCGGAGGCACGGACTCCGAAGCGGGCATTCGCCGGCACGCTGAACGACTCCCCGGCCGCGACCTTCATCCAGGTGTCGGTTCCCGGAAGCCGGACCGAGATCGACCCGCTCGTGACCGTCATGAGCTCGACGCTCGTGGTCCCGAACTCGTACTCCCCCTCCGCCATCACCCCGACCGTTGCGGGCCCTTCGGCCGTCCGAAACGAGAGCGATTTGACCCGACCTTCGAAATACTCGTTCACGGAGAACATTCGACCCTCCTGCTCCAGGTTCCGGATAGCCCACTCGCGAGCTGCGGAAAAGCAGGCGCGCCCGGCGTCCCCCGTGCGAGAATCGTGGACGATGGTGGGATCTCGACGTGCTCGCTCGGCGCTCGCGGCGCTCGTTCTCGTGTGCTCGGCGACGCTGGCCCGGAGCGCGGACGATGCCGAGATTCTCCGCGTCGGAATCTACGAGGATCCTCCCTTCGCGATGAAGGACGCGGGCGGTCGCTGGAACGGGATCGCCATCGAACTCTGGCATCGGGTGGCCGACGATCTCGGGCTCGACTACGAGTTGCGGGAGTACGCATCCCCCGCAGCGGTCTTCCGAGCGATCGGCCAGGGCGAGATCGACGCCTTCGCCGGCGCGGTTCCGGTCAGCTCGGCACGCTTCGAGGACGTCGAGTTCACGACCCCCTTCCTCTCGAAGTCCTTCTCGATCGCGACGGTTCCCGCGAACGCCGCGGGATGGCTCGACTCGATCGTGGGCCACCTCTCCCCGCGACTCGGCTACACCCTCGCGGCGCTCGTCGTCCTCTTCGCCGTCGCGTCGATCGGGATCTGGTGGATCGAGCGACACCGGAACCCCGAACACTTCGGAGGATCGCCCGCGCGCGGTATCGCCGAGGGGTTCTGGTGGGCCGCCGCGACCGTCACCACGGTCGGCTACGGCGACCGGACCCCCGTCACCCTGTTCGGACGTCTATTCGCGGTCGCCGTGATGCTCGCCGCGCTCGTGCTGGTCTCGCTCGTCACCGGGATCATCGCGTCGCAGCTCACCGTGCACGAGCTCCACGCGAGGATCCGCGGGCTCGCGGATCTCGCTCGTGTCCGGGTCGGCGTGGTCGAGGAGTCGCCGGTCGAGGAGTTCCTGGTCGAGCGAGGAATCCGTCCGGTTCGGTTCGCCGACGTCCCTCCCGCGCTCGACGCACTCGTCGCCGGCCAGATCGACGCAGTCGTCGCCGGGGAGCCGGAGCTCCGCTACCACGCGAGGGGCGACTTCGAGGAACGGATCGCGATCGTCCCCGGCGCCCTCGACCGCGGGTTCCTCGCCTTCGTCCTGCCCTCCGGAAGCCCGCTTCGCCGCCCGCTCAACGCCGCGATCGCGCGCGAGCTCGAAGGTCCGTTCTGGGCGAGGCTCGTGGAACAACACCTCGATCGTCGGGAGTAGCCCCGTCCGGGCACGGCGCCGCGCTGCGCTCGCGGAAGGACCGCGGGCATGCCTCCTACCGCGGCGACCGCAGCTTCTCGACGAACACTCCGGCGTGCCACGCGACGCTCCAGGCGAGAAGCCCCGCGAGAAGACCCTCGAGGCCCGCGACGGTGGCTTCTCGGAGCACGGGGTAGAAACCCCCGCTCCACGCCGGAGCGGAGCCCGGCTCGAGGAGCGCATGGAGCGCGAATCCGAAACAGATGCCGACCGTTCCGGAAACCGCCGCGATGCGAAGTCCCGAGGTGTCTTCGACCGCTTCGCTCGCGCGCGCCCGCACGAACCAGCGACGGAACCAGAGCACCACGGCCACGAGCCCGACGATCGTGCTCGCGAGCTGGACGAAGCGGTAGGCCGGCATCGAAAGGCCGGTGCCGCGAAACACGCGCTGCTGGAGCAGGGGGAAGGCTTCGACGAGGCGTCCCCCGGCATGCGTGAACGAATCCCAGGCCACGTGCGTCGCAGCTCCGAGCAGGAGCGAGAGCACGACCTTCGAGAGCGGGAAGCCGGGCCAGGCGGGGCCCGCGAGCAGCGGGGCGAGACGCCGTTGCACCCGGACCGGCGCGAGCGCGGCCGCCGGACGCTTGAGCGCCAGGTGGAACAACGCATAGATCGCGAGGCCGAGGGGCAGATTCGGCCACAGCACTCCCGTCATCGAGTGCGTGTCGCTCCGCGCGAGAGAACTCGGCGCGAGGTTCCAGACGTCCGGGACGACACTGCCGATCACGAGCGCGGAAAGCACGGTGTGACGCCGGAGCAGGTGGAAGATCGGGATCACCGCGGCCGGATGTGAAAGGGTGAAGGGCATCGGATCGTTCCCCGCCGTGCGCCGGCGTCACGCGAGAGAGCTTCGCCGGCAGAGATGGCGTCCCGGCGACGCCTCCGGGAGGATCTCGTCTCGAACGCGATCTGGGCGCAAGAGCTTCACGACCGTCCCATCGGCGCTCCGCGGGCGACGCGAAAGGGTGGCATCCCTCCG
Organism: Myxococcaceae bacterium; assembly: GCA_905339255.1. Lineage (GTDB taxonomy): Bacteria > Myxococcota_A > UBA9160 > UBA9160 > UBA9160 > MYXO. The sequence goes on along the minus strand of CAJPFO010000058.1, from coordinate 55,894 downwards.
TGGGGCGGGCAAGCAATCCCGTGCGCCGGCGAGTTTGCGCACGATTGCGTAGCCTCTGCGCATGGCAGCGCTTCGCAATCCGGTCGTGGCGGCCATCGAGCGCTGGGCTTCGGGGCTGCGGTTCCCGAAGCTCGCCCTGCTGGTCGCGGCGATCTTCGCGGCCGACCTGCTCGTCCCGGACGTGATTCCGCTCGTCGACGAGATCCTGCTCGCGCTGATCGCGCTCGCGCTCGCAACGCTTCGCCGGCGCAACGAGCCGCGCGAGGAGATCGACGTCACGCCTCCGCGGGGACGCGAGGGCGGTCGGTCCTCCTGAGCGCCGCGAGGCGCGAGCGCCCGGGTGCGGTCGGAGCGATCAGTCGCCCGCTCCGGGCATGAGACGCGCACGGACGGGCTCGGGCCTCGGGATCGTCCGCCCTCCGCCGGCGCGCAGCACGCGGTGGTACACCTCGACCGCGATCGCGAGTTCTCCGACGGCGCTCCCGAGCGATTCGAAGACGACGAGGCGCTGCGAGGCCGTGCGCGCCCGACGCTCCGCGATCACCTCTCCGAGCGCTTCGACCCGCTTCCAGGAGGCGTCGTCGTCGCCAAGGAGGCGCCGGATTTCGCTCTCTCCCTCCCGCGCGTTGCGAAGGTCATCGACGACGATGCGATCGGCTCGCGAGAGGATCTCGCGGCCGAGGGCGCAATACGTCCGGCCCGCCTCGCCCGCGAGGAGGAGCTGCGTGCCCGGTGCGAGCGACCCGGCCGCGGGGGCGAGATCGATCCCGCTCGTCGCGACCGAGACGACCGGGACACCGCAGACGGCATCCACGATCGTTTCGGCCTCGACCACTTCACGAGAGAGCCGTGCGCGGAGTTCGGCCGCGAAGCGCCGCCTCCTTTCGCCGTCGGGATGGTGAACGCGCACCCGACGCAAGCGTCTCGCGTGGGCCACCGCCGCCACCTGCGCGAGCGCCTCGGACCCGTCGCCGAGGATCGCGAGTTCGGCGGCGTCCGGAGCGGCCAGCCAGCGGGTGGCGACGGACGAGATTGCCGCCGAACAAAGCTCACCGAGCGCCGAGGCTTCGATCGCGGCCCGGAACTCCCCCGCCTCGGTGTCGAAGAGTACGAGCAAGGGGGTTGGCTGCCGCCCCGCGCGAACGAAGCTCCTCGCTCCCGCGAAGCCTGAGCCGATCGCGCCGCAGGTGTGGAGCGAAGCGTCGCCCTGGAGCGCCCGGCACGCGACGAGCGAAGCAAGCCCGCCGCGTGCCTGTGTCGCGAGGGCGTGCTCGACCATCGGCACGGCTTCGGCGAGCGTCACGTGGGCCGCGACCTGCTCCTCGTCGATCCAGAGCGCCTCTCTCGCCGTCAAACAGCCTCCGCAGCAAACGGGGCACGGCGTCGTCCGCCCCCTGCGCGCCCTACCCTAACGCGCGACGGCCCCGACGGCCCGGCGGCCGCTCCGCTCCCTGCCGGATCAGCGTGGCTCGAGGCGAACGGGAACCGAGTCGTCGCGCGAGAAGATCGCGCCGATGTAGGCATCGGCCCAACCGTATTTCTCGGCCATCAGCGCGTTCACGCGCTCGCGAGCCGCGGGCTCCGGAACGGCGCGGACGAGGAGCGTCTCCTCGCCGCGAACGACCTCGACCTCGGGCTTCGCGCGAAGCCTTCCGAACCACCCCGCTCCCTCGTTGCCCGCGCGCAGGAAGGGCTGCCCCTCGTGGTCGACGATCCAGAGCCGCGTCTCGATCGGGGCGCCGCTTTCGTCGAGCGTGCGCAGGACGACCACTTCGCCGTCCTCGGCGGCGATCACCTCGATGGCCAGCGCGAGGAGCACGACGGAAACGACGATCCCGAGCATCAGGACGAGTTTTCTCACGATTCCTCCTGCCGCGGCGGGGCTCGCCAGGAACGTATCACGCCGTAGACCTCCGAACGCTCCTTCGTGTCGGTCGACCTGGGGCCCCGAGCTGGCGACGCCGCACTGCGTCACGGCCGCGTGCGAGCGGCCAGCATCCCTCCTCGTCGCGACCGTCTCCCCGGCCCGCGCCGGCCAGCCGTGGGCACCGGTCCACCGCGCCGCGGACTTGCTCCCGGTCTCGTTTCCGTGTTCCACTGCGCCTGCCGCAGATCCGGCACACTCCGACCCGAACGAGGAGCCCGAGCCATGAACGCCTCCCCTCCCATGAGCGCCGCCGACACCGCCTGGCTCCTCACCGCCACGGCGCTCGTGCTCTTCATGACCATTCCCGGGCTCGCGCTCTTCTACGGAGGTCTGGTGCGGACGAAGAACGTCCTCTCGGTCCTCATGCAATGCCTCGCGATCACGGCACTCGTCACCGTGCTCTGGGTCGCTTACGGCTACAGCCTCGCCTTCGATACGGCCGGGATGCAGGCCGATGTCCTCAACTCCGCTTCGTTCGTCGGCGGGATCTCGAAGCTCTTCCTACGCGGCGTGACGAGCGAGAGCGTCGTCGGGAGCGTCCCCGAGGCGGTCTACGTCACCTTCCAGCTCACCTTCGCGATCATCACTCCCGCCCTCATCGTCGGCGCGTTCGCCGAGCGCATGAAGTTCTCCGCGATGCTCTGGTTCACGGCACTCTGGTTCACGGTCGTCTACCTGCCGGTCTGCCACATGGTCTGGGGAGGGCCGGGCTCGTACATGGGCTCGATGGGCGTCCTCGACTTCGCGGGAGGGATCGTCGTGCACATCACGGCCGGCCTCTCCGCGCTCGTCGCCGCCATCCTCGTCGGCCGCCGCGAGGGCTACGGCCACGCGGCGCTCACCCCGCACAGCCTCACACTCACCGTCGCCGGGACCGGCATGCTCTGGGTCGGCTGGTTCGGATTCAACGCGGGGAGCGCAGTCGCCGCCAACTCGCAGGCAGCCATGGCGATGCTCGTCACGCAGATCTCGCCGGCGGTGGCTGCGCTCACCTGGATGACGATCGAGTGGTCGAAGTACGGAAAGCCGTCCGCGCTCGGGTTCGCGACCGGTGCGATCGCGGGCCTCGCGGCGATCACCCCGGCGTCGGGAACGGTGGGACCGCCGGGCGCGATGGTGATCGGCCTCGTCTCCGGGGTCGCATGCTTCTTCGGAGCCACCTCGCTCAAGCGCTGGGGCGGCTACGACGACGCGCTCGACGTCTTCGGCGTCCACGGCGTCGGCGGGATCGTCGGAACGATCCTGGTCGCGGTCTTCGCGTCGACGGCATTCGGAGGGACGATCGCCGAACTCGACGTGACGAAGCAGCTCGCGACGCAGATCTTCTGCGCCGGGCTCGTCGCCGCGTGGAGCATCGCGGCGTCGTTCGTGATCCTGAAGCTCATCGACCGTGCGATCGGATTGCGCGCGAGCGAGCAGGAGGAGCGCCACGGTCTCGACCTCTCGCTGCACAACGAGAGCGGCTACAACTTCTGACCGCGACCGCCGGGTGAGCCGGGACCTCGGGTGCGAACGGGCGACCCGCCGAGCTGCCCGTCGGTGCGGCGCCCGGGTCTCTTACGACGAGCGCCGGCGCTGGAAGAGGAGCAGAAGCTTCTGCGCCTTCGAGAAATCCCTGAACTCGTCGGCGCTGAGCGACGTATTGAGAAACGCGCCGAAGCCCGGCACGGCGAGCACCGCCGCAGAGCCGAGATCCTGGAACCCGAGCGGACAACCCGGAAATTGGCGCCCCTCGGCGGAACCTTGATGCAGGACCGTCACCTCGCGATGGCGGGGGTCGCGCTCGATCCTTTCGAAGAGCGCCTCGACGTCGGGGCGGTCCCCCTCGAGCAGGTGCATGAACTGCCCCGCCTTCGAGAGCAGGATCCCCGTGAGGTGGTGGCGCTGGTTGTGCTCCCGGGAACACACGACGAGATCCAGGATCTGCGCGCTCGTGAGGGGGGGAACGGCGCGGCTCAGGTAGACGAGCTGGTACAAGGTGCCTCCGTCGATCGAAGCGCTCGGCGCTCTCATCGGAAGCCCCGCGCCCGGCTTGACGGTCGCGCGGACGGAACCCGGCCACCGCGGTAGTCTCTCCCGAAACCGGGGGAGGGAGAATCCGATGGCTTCGTCGCTTCGTTCGCTGATCGATTGCGGCACGAAACTCTGGCTCGACTCGATCGATCCGGAGCTCGTGAAGCAAAACCGCGCCCTCGGGGCGAGCGGCGCCACCTCGAACCCGATCATCATCTCGGACCTGATCCGTACGGGACGCTTCGATGCGAAGCTCGCCGACCACATCAAGCACGGCCTCGACGACGACGCGATCTGCTGGGAGACGACCGACGAGCTCGTCCGCGGGGCGCAGGAGGTCTTCTTGCCGGTCTGGGAGGAGACGCGGGGGGACGACGGCTACGTGAGCTTCGAGCTCGACCCCCTCCTCGAGGATCCGCAGACGGGCCCCCCGCTCGCGGCCCGCTCGGCCCGCTACGTCGAGCTCGGCAAGAAATGGGGGCTCGGCCGCAAGAACCGGATGATCAAGGTGCCGGCGACCCCCGGCGGGATCGGCGCCCTCGAGGAGCTCGTGGCGGCCGGCATCACCGTGAACGTGACGCTCATCTTCACCGAGCGGCAGTACGAGGCCGCTCGCGAAGCGGTCTGGCGCGGTGCGCAGCGGCGCAAGGACCTCGCGCAGTTCAAGAGCGTCTACTCGATCTTCGTCTCTCGCGTCGACGTCTACACGGAAGAGCACTGCGCCGGCCTCTCGCCCACCGCGCAGGGGCAGGTCGGGATCGTGAACGTGAAGAAGCTCTGGTTGGAGAACCAATCGTTCTGGGGAGGGAAGGCGCTCGCGCTTCGGCAGGAGATCGTCTTCGCCAGCACCGGGACCAAGAAGAAGAGCGATCCTCCGGACAAGTACGTCGAAGCCCTCGCCGGAAGCGACATCCAGACCAACCCGCCCGCGACCAACGAAGCGGTCGAGCGGCTCGGAAAGACCTACCTCCGGCGCGTCGACCAGATGCCTCCCGACGCCGTGCTTCGCGAGATCGAAGAGAAGGTCGATCCCGTCGAGCTCGAGACCGTGCTGATGCGCGAGGGCGTCGACAAGTTCGTGAAGCCGCACCGAGCGCTCCTCGCCACGATCAAGGAGAAGCGGGCGACGCTCGCGCCGGGACATTGATACGACGGACGCGGCGGACGCTTCTCCACCCAGCGCGCCACGCTACGGTGTAGACTGCGGCATGTCCGAACCGGAAGCGGAGGATGCGGAGGAGATCCGGCCGGGGCGCGCCGTCGCCTACGCGTCGGGAACGATCGGTCTCGACGTCGCGCAGCCGCTGCTCTCCTGGCTTCCCTATCTCTACGCTCCCCCGGCGGACGCGCCCGGAGCCGTCGCGCTGCTCCCGGCGGCCACGGTGGGCGCGCTGCTCCTGGTCGGGCGCATCGTCGACGGCTTCGCGGAGCCCGTCGTCGGCTTCCTCTCCGACCGCGCGGACACCCGCCTCGGCCGCCGCAGGCCGTTCATCCTGGTCGGCGCTCCGATCCTCGTCGCGACGTTGATCGGGATGTTCTTTCCGCCGTTCGGACCCGGCCACGAGCTCGAGACGGGGGCTCTGCTCGTCCTGCTCAACACCGTCTTCTGGTGCGCGTTCACGATGGTCGGAGCTCCGTATCTCGCGCTCCTTCCCGAGATCGCGAGGAGTACGGCGGCACGAACTCGCATCTCGTCGCTCATGACCGGTTTCACCGTGCTGGTGATCATCGCGGGCAACCTCGCCCTCGGGCCGCTCGTCGCAGCATGGGCGGGCGGTGTCACGCTCGTCGGGATCCGCTTCCGCAATGGCTTCGAGCCGCAGGCCCTGCTCTGCGGCTTGCTCATCCTCGCCTTCGTGATGCTCGCGACGTTCTCGGTGAGGGAGCGACGGAACCACGCGCCCGAAAGCGGACACCTCTCGTTCCGGAGCGCCGTGATGGAATCGCTCCGCAACCCGGCCTTCCTGCCGCTCGTGGCTCCGATGAGCGTCTTCTTGATCGGCGTCAACATCCTCGTGACGGCGGTCCCCTACTTCGGTCGCTCCGTGCTCCGTGCGAGCGAAGCGGAAGCGTCGATCGGATCGGCACTCGTCTACGCCGTCGCCGCGCTCACGCTCCCATTCCTCGGACGCTGGGTTCCGGCGTACGGAAAGAAGCGGATGTACGGACTCTCGCTGCTCGTGATGGCGGCGCAGTTCACGCTCCTCCCGCTCGTCTCGATCTCGCCTTGGCCGACGGCGACGTACCTCGTCTTCATGGCGTCGGTCGGTGTCCCCGTCGGGACGATGCTCGTTCTCTCCCGCGTTCTCATCTCCGACGTGATCGACGAGGACGAGAAGCGGACGGGGCTGCGGCGAGAGGCGATGTATTTCGGGATGCAGGGACTCCTCACGAAGGTGTCGTTCGGAATCGGCCCGCTCGTCGCGACGCAGCTCTTCAGCCAGTTCGGCAACACGGCGGAGCGGCCGCTCGGAATCCTGCTCTGCGGCCCGGTCGCGGGCGCTCTCGGCCTGCTCGGATGGGCGGCGTTCCGTCGTTACCCGCTCGATTGAGCAAGGCCCTCGCCGGACGGACCCGGCGCCGTGGATCGCAGTTCCGGGCGCGCCGGGGCTATGCTCGGCCGCCATGCTCCGCTCGGCGCTCGTTCTCGTCTCGGCATGGCTTCTGGCGGCGACCTCGCTCGACGCGACGCCCCCCGCCGCGGACGGTCTTCGTTTCGTCCGCGACGGCGTCACGCTTCGGACGCTTTCGGCCGCCGAGCTCGCGTCGCGCTGCGGAGCGCGCACCGTGACGGTCGACGATCCCTCGTACGCGAGCGAGAAACGCTACCTCGCATGTCCGCTTCGGGCGGTGATCCGGGAGGGCTTCGGCGAGCCGGTCGAGTCGCTCGCCGGCGAGAGCTTCTTCTTCCGCGCGAAGGACGGCTACACGCGGCCCGCGAGCGGACACGTCGTCGCCGAAGACGGCGGCTACCTCGCTCTCGGGGACGCGGATCTCGGCGTGGGCCGCTTCGAGCCGATCGACCACCGCAGGCTCGACCCGGCTCCCTTCTACCTGGTCTGGACGGGTGCTGCGCAACGCGATCCCGACCGCCATCCCTGGCCGTATCAGCTCACGGCGATCGAGGTCGCTCCCTTCGAGGCGGAGTTCGCGCATACGCGCCCCGAGGGCCTTCCCCCCGATTCCCCCGCATGGAGAGGCTTCGAGATCTTCCGCAGGCAGTGCTTCGCCTGCCACGCCATGAACGGTGAGGGGGGCCGCGTCGGCCCGGACTTGAACGTCCCGCAGAGCATCGTCGAGTACCGCCCGCGCGAGCAGATCCGCGCCTACGTACGCGATCCCTCGAAGTTCCGCCATACGACGATGCCCGCACATCCGGGCCTCGACGACGCCGACCTCGACGCCTTGCTCGCGTATTTCGATGCGATGCGCGAGCGCAAACACGATCCGCACCAGGAGGCCTCGCCGTGACGCGCGCTCCCGGTGGTGCGTGAAAGGAGGATCGGATGGGACAGCTCATCGCGCTCGACGAAGGGCTCTGGGTGGTCGAGCGCCCGCAGACGTTCTACGGGCTCCCGGTCGGAACGCACATGACGGTGATGCGGCTTCGGAGCGGCTCGCTCCTGCTCCACTCGCCCGTCGCGATCGATCCCGGGCTCCGAGCCGAGCTCGACGCCGTCGGACGCGTGGCGTACGCCGTCGCCCCGAACCGCGTCCATCACCTCTATGCCGGAGAGGTCGAGACGCACTGGCCGGAGGCGAAGCTCTGGATCGGCCCCGGTCTCGAGCGCAAGCGTCCGGACCTCCGCTACGTCGCGATCCTCGGCGACGAAGCGCCCGAGCCGTGGCGCGGCGAGGTCGACCAGACCTTCTTCCGCGGCCGCCCCTACGAAAACGAGGTCACGTTCTTCCACCGCGCGACTCGCACGCTCGTGCTCTGCGACCTGGCCTTCCACTTCGGTCCGCGCGCCCCGCTGCGGACGCGCCTTTTCATGAAGCTTCTCCGGAGCTACGGCCGCTTCGGGCCGTCGAAGCTCGACCCGCTCTTGATCCGGGATCGCGCGGCCGCGCGTACGAGCCTCGAGCGGATCCTCGCCTGGGACTTCGACCGCGTGATCGTGGCGCACGGTGAGGTTCTCGAAAGGGGCGGCCGCGAGGCGCTGCGCGAGGGCTACGCATGGCTTCTCGCCCCCTGACCCGTCCCGCGATCCAGTTCGCCGTCGACGTCGCGGCGTTCGCGGGGTTCGTCCTGCTCACCTCGACCGGGATCCTGCTGCGAACCCTCCTCCCTCCGGGCAGCGGGCGCAGGACCACGATCTTCGGCTTCGACCGGCACGCCTGGGGCGACGTCCACTTCTGGATCGCGATGGTCTTCTTCGCGGTGCTCGTCGTGCATCTCTGGCTCCATCGTCGCTGGATCGCGACGATGCTCCGGGGGCGCCCGGAACCCGGGTCGGCGCTGCGGATTGCGCTCGGACTCGTCGGGCTCCTGGCGATCTTCGCCGCCGCGCTGGCCCCCTTCGTCGCGGGCGTCGAAGAGGCTCCGCGCGGAGGCGAGCACTGGGGGGCGGCCTCTCGGAAGGCCGCCCCGGCAGCGGACGATCAAGACCGGGCGGCCGAGCGCCGATGAGACGCCGGAAGGAGCCGGCCGTGCACACCCTCTGGATCATCGCGGGAATGCTCGGGATCTTCGCGGGCTGGATGCTCGGGGTCGAGACGCCCTGGCTCGTCGCGGCCGCCGTGGCGCTCTTCGCGCTCGCCTTCAACTCGATCGTCTCGGCCGCGAATCACGCCGACACCGCCTACTCCACGGTCGGCGTCCAGCTCCAGAAGCGGCACGATCTGATCCCGAACCTCGTCGCCGCCGCCGAGCGCTACATGGAGCACGAATCGAGCGTGCTCGAGCGCGTGATCGCGCTTCGCGCCCAGGCGGTCTCCGGACGCAGGAGCCCCTCGGATCAGGCGCGGCTCGAGAACCAGATCACCGATGCGCTGCGTCAACTCGTCGCCACGGCGGAGGGCTACCCGGAGCTCAAGGCCGATCAGAGCTTCCAGGCGCTGCAACGGGCGCTGAACGAGGTCGAGGAGCAGCTCGCCGCCGCGCGTCGGACCTACAACGACGCCGCGCGACACCTGAACGACACCACGCGGATGTTCCCGACGAATCTGCTGGCTCGGGCATTCGGGTACGGCACGCGCGAATACTTCGAGGTCCGGGACGCGGCGACGGCACGCCCCGACGTCGCGGCCCAGTTCCGCGAGATCCGGCGCGGTTAGCCGGCGGCGCCGGCCTTGCGCAGCGAATCCGAGCTCCGGGAGTTCTTTCGTCGCGAGCTCCTTCCCGAACTCCGAGGCTACGAGCGACGGCGCAAATTGGCGCTCGCCCGGGTCTGGAACCGAGCCACCGCGATCGTGCTCGTCACCTCGATCGTCTTCTCGTTCGCGATTGGAAATCCCCTTCCCCTCGTGCTCGCGGTCGCGTGGTTCATCTACCGCTTCACGCAGGTCGTGACGTCGCTCCAACACGATTTGAAGGAAAACCTCGTCTCCCGGGTGCTTCGCTTCTGGAACCCGGATCTCGAGTACGTACCGAACGGATCGATCGGCGAAGACGAGTTCCGCGCGAGCCATCTCTACTCCTCCACCTGGAACCGCTACCGTGGCGAAGATCTCGTGCGGGGGCGGAGCGGAGCGACCGACTTCCGCTTCTGCGAGCTCCGCGTGACGCGAAAGGAACAGAAGCGGAGCGAGGGGACCGTCTTCTCGGGGCTCTTCTTCGTCGCCGACTTCCACAAGTCCTTCCGCGGCCGCACGTTCGTCCTGCCCGACGTGGCCGAGCGCACCTTCGGGAGCCTCGGACGAGCGCTGCAGGGCCTCCAAAGCGTCGATGGAGCCGACCTCGTCACCCTCGAGAACGTCGAGTTCGAGAAGTACTTCCGCGTCTACGCGACCGATCCGGTCGAGGCGCGTTATCTCCTCACGCCGAGCCTCATGGAACGGATCGTTCGCTTGCGCAAGAACGGCGCGAGCGAGATCCGGATCGCCTTCGCCCGCCAGAAGCTCCATCTGGCGATGCCGCTGAGCCACGACCTCTTCGCGCTCGACCCGACCAAGAGCGCGATCTCCGAGGAGGGCATGCGGACCTGGATCGGCGAGCTCGAGCTCGCGATCGGGCTCGTCGAGGAGCTCGATCTCAATACCCGCATCTGGTCGAAGGGCGCCCCGCCGCTCGCACGAACGGCCTAGGAGACCGACCCGAGACGGGTCGGGTCGATCTCCAAGGGGCGGAGCCGGCACGCGAGCGGCTCCGGGGGCAGGCGACCGTGTCGAAGGCGGATCCGCTGGCCCCGCATCCGTTACCTTCGCTGCGCTCATGAGCGTCCCCGAGCGAAATGCCCTCTTCGACGCCGTCCGCGAGTCCTGCTCGCGCGGCACCTGGTCGAGCGGAGTCGAGCTCGCTCGCGCCGGCGCGGTCACCGAACAGGAGGCGGCCGGCTCGGAGGTGACGCTCCGCGTGCAGGTTCCCGGCCGTCTGGTCGCCCCCGCAGTCACCCTGCTTCCGGACGACGCGGAATGGTCGTGCGACTGCGACGGCGCCGAGGATCCCTGCGTCCACGTCGCGGCAGCCGTGATCGCATGGAAGCGCTCTCGCGAGTCGGGCTCGGGCTCCCCGGAGCCGAACGCGCAGGCGAGCGCAGGCCCGGGTCGGATCGGGTATCGGCTCGCGCGGGAGCGAGGCGCGCTCGCGCTCGAGCGGGTCGTCGTCCGAGGTGATTCGGAGCTCCCGCTCCGCAGCACGCTCGCAGCCGTCGCGAGCGGCCGCGTCGACGGACCGAGCTTCTTGGCCTCGGAGGCCGATCTCGAAGTCGAACGCGCGCTCGGAACGAGGCTCCGGGGGCCTCTCGAAGCGCCTGCCGTCGCGCGCGTTCTCGCCGCGCTCGCGAAGGTCGACGATCTCCGGCTCGAAGGTCGGCCGATTCGAGCGAGTGCCGAACGATCGCTCCCGCGGATCGTCGTCGACGACGCCGGGCAGGGCTTCCGCCTGACCCTCGTCGACGATCCACGCATCACGGAGCGGTTCGCAAACGGAGCGGTCCTCGTCGGCGACGAGATCCGGGCCGTAGGCGAGAGCGGCCTCGGCGGGCGCGAGCGCGCCGACCTTCCGCGGGGAGTCCTCTTCGGTGTCGACGACGTTCCGAGGCTCGTCGGCGAGATCCTCCCCTCGCTCGAAAGGAGGCTTCCGGTCGATGTACGGACCGCTCGCCTTCCGCGCACCGCGAAGCAGCCGCCGCGCATCCTCCTCGACGTGCAACGCGAAGGCGACTCGCTCTCGGTGCTCGCAACGCTCGTCTATGGCGATCCCCCGACCGCGCGGATCGACGCCGGCAAGCTCGTGGCACTCGGAGCGAGCGCGCTTCCGCTCCGCGACGAGGCCGCCGAAGCGCGCCTCGTCCGCGAGCTCGCGATCGCGCTCGAGCTCGTCCCCGGACACCGGAGCGTCCTTCGAGGCGCGCAGGCGGTGGAGTTCGCTGCGCGCCTCGACCGCTTTCGCGGAGAGATCCGCGGCCGCGGGCACGAAGCCTTCTTCGAAGCGCCGCCGCTCGAGCCGCGCTTCCGATCGACGCGAGACGGCTTCACGCTCGAGTTCGAGACGCGCACGGGCGGCCCCCAGGGAGAGCGCACGGTCGGGGTCGGCGCCGGCGAAGTGTTGCGGGCGTTTCGTTCGGGCGAACCTCTCGTCGCACTCCCGGGGGCCGGCTTCGCCCCGCTGCCCTCCGATTGGCTCTCGCGCTTCGGCCTCCGGATCGCAGACCTCCTGGCGGCACGGGACGAGCGAGGCAGGCTGCCGCGCGCAGCGCTCCCGGATCTTGCGCGCCTTTGCGACGCGCTCGGCGAGCCGCGCCCCGAAGCGTTCGAGGGACTCCGCGCCCTCGTCGACGGCTTCGAAGCCATCCCGCGCGCCGCACTCCCGGCCGATCTCGGAGCGACGCTCCGCGGCTACCAGCAGCAAGGCGTCGACTGGCTCTGCTTCCTTCGCGATGCGGGCCTCGGCGCACTCCTCGCCGACGACATGGGGCTCGGCAAGACGCTCGAGGCGCTCTGCGCAATCCGGGGACGCACGCTCGTCGTCGCACCGACGAGCGTGCTCCATGGCTGGGAGGATGAAATCCGCCGCTTCCGCCCGGCACTCCGCGTCGCCCGCCACCACGGGCCGCGAAGGCAGATCGATCCGGACGCGGACGTCACCATCACGAGCTACGCCATCCTGCGTCTCGACGCCGAGATCCTCGCCGCAGAGTCCTTCGAGACGATCGTCCTCGACGAGGCGCAGAACGTGAAGAACCCCTCGAGCCAGGTGGCGCAGGCAGCCTTCCGGCTGCAGGGCGGCTTCCGCATCGCACTCACCGGGACTCCCGTCGAGAACCGCCTCGAAGAACTCTGGAGCGAACTCCAGTTCGCGAATCCCGGCCTCCTCGGCACTCTCGAGGACTTCGAAGAGCGGGCCGCGAGGCCGATCGCGGCGGGAGAACCCGGCGCCGCCGCGAGGCTTCGCGAGCGGATCCGTCCCTTCGTGCTGCGGCGCACCAAACGCGAGGTCACTCCCGAGCTACCGCCGCGAACCGACGTCGTGCTGCGTTGCACGCTCGACCCGGACGAGCGTTCGGTCTACGACGCCATCCGTGCGGCGACGCTCGCCGACGTCGCGAAGAAGCTCTCCGGGGGCGCCAGCGTCTTCGCGGCACTCGAGGCCCTCCTGCGCCTGCGGCAGGCCTGCTGTCACGCCGCGCTCGTGCCGGGGCAGCGCGTCGAACGCTCCTCGAAGCTCGAGCTTCTGCGCGAGACGCTCGACGAGGTGCTCGCCGAGGAACACAAGGCGCTCGTCTTCTCGCAGTGGACGAGCCTCCTCGATCTCACCGAGCCCGTGCTTCGCGAGTCGGGAATCGACTTCCTTCGCCTCGACGGCTCGACCCGCGATCGTGGCGCGGTGGTCTCCCGCTTCCAGGATCCCTCCGGCCCCCCCGTGCTCCTCGTTTCACTCCGCGCGGGAGGAACGGGGCTCAACCTGACCGCCGCCGACCACGTCTTCCTTCTCGATCCCTGGTGGAACCCCGCCGCCGAGGATCAAGCCGCCGACCGCGCGCATCGGATCGGCCAGGATCGCCCCGTTCTCGTCCATCGCCTCGTCGCCGAGGATACGGTCGAGGAGCGGATCCTCGCGCTCCAGGAACGCAAGCGCGAGCTCGCTCGCGTGGCGCTCGGCGAGGCGGGCGCCGCCGCATCGCTCACGCGCGACGACCTTCTCGCGCTGCTCGCCGACTAGGACGACCCGGCTCCGAGGACCTCCACGTGGAGGCCGACGCGGGCAGACGAGCCCGCTATCGCGATTCGTTCGCGAAGGTCCCCGCTCTCACCGTCGTGATCTTTTCGGGCTCGACGTTCCTGCGGAACGCATCGCTCACCTGCTCGGCCGTGAGCGCGAGGACCGCGGACTCGAAACCCGCGTCCCAATCGAGGGGACGTCCCTCGTGAAGTCGCTCGACGAGGAGCGCAGCGACGTACGAATCGTCGGCGCGCTGGCCGCGTCGCTCGGAAACGAAGCCCGCCTTCGCGTCGGCCACCTCCTTCTCGTCGAATCCCTTCTCACGAACCCGTCGCACCTCCTCGTCGGCCGCACGGGCGACCTTCTCCGCATTCTCGGGCGCCGACATCGCGTAGACGAGCCAGGTTCCGCGCTCCTCGAAGGGCGAAAGGTTCGCGCTCGACCCGACGCCGTAGCTGAGCCCATCCTGCTGGCGGATCCGCGTCGCGAGCCGCGAGCTCAGGAAGCCACCGCCCATCAAATGGTCGGCGAGGACGAACGCAGGGAAGTCGGAGCTCCGCTGTCCGATTCCGAGCGGTGTCGCCGCGAGCACCATCGCGCTCGCCTTGTCCGGAAGCTGCAGCACTTCTCGTGCCACCTCGGTCCGAACCGGTCGTTCGGGAATGCGCGCGTACGGGGTTCGGCTCTTCCACTCGCCGAAGAGCTCGCGAGCGAGGGGTTCGATCTGGTTCGGATCGAAGTCGCCGACCACCGCGAGAAGGCCGTCGCTCGCACCGTAGAAGGCCTCGTGGAACTCGACGAGCCCGTCGCGCGTCACCGCGCGGAGATCGTCGATCTGCTCGTCGAAGCTCCCGACGTAGGAGGGATGCCCCTTCGGGTACGGAGAGAGCTGACGCCTCAGGCGATTGAGCGCGACCGCGTTCGGATCGCTCTTCTGCTGCTCGACTTCGGTCGCCTCCTGGCGGACGAGTTGCTCGAGCTCGGACTGTGGGAAGCTCGGACTGCGGAGCACGTCGGCGACGAGCCGGAGCACGTCGGCGATCGTGTCGCGCCGCGCCTTCATGAGGACCGACACTCCTTGCGGATCGGCGGAGACCCGCATCTCGGCGCGGAGTTCGGCGAGGCGGTCCTGGATCTCTTGGCGGGAGAGGGTCGTCGTCCCTCGCGTGAGCATCGACGCGACGATCGAGGCGAGGGCGCCACGATCCGCGAGCGATGCTTCGTCTCCGATGCGGAGCCTGAGGGTGGCGGCGACGGCCTCGCCGCGGGTCTGCTTCGGAAGGAGCGCGAGCTGCATGCCGCCCTCGAGCTTCTTCGTCGCCGTCCTTGCGGCGATGTTCTGCGGAGTCGGTTCGAAGGCCTCCCCCTGCTTCATCGCCTCGCGCCCCTGGTAGCCGGCGACGACTTCGGAAACCTCGGGCGGGGGCGGGATCTCGGCCCGGACGGGCTCGGGCGTCGGAACGAAGAGACCGAGCGTCCGGTTCGAAGGCAGGAGATAACGGCGCGCCGAAGCGACGACCTCTTCGGGCGTCACCTTCTCGATCGCATCGCGGTAGAGGAAAACGAGGCGCCAATCCCCTGCCGCGATGAACTCCGAGAGATGGATGCCGATCTCGCCGGGGTCCGTGAGCGCGATCTCGAGGTCCCGGAGGATCTCGTTCCTCGCGCGGCCGACCTCCTCCGCGGTCGGAGGCTCTCCGGGGACACCCTCGACCGTGGCGAGCATCGCATCGGCGGCCTTCTCGAGATCGTGATCCGCCGGGACCTCGGCCATGAAGACCAGCGTTCCGGCCTCGCGCAGCGCGATGTCGGCAGCGGACACGGAGGTCGCGAGGCCCGTCTCGACGAGCGCGCGATAGAGCCGTCCGGACGGCGTGTCGCCGAGCAGGAAGGCGAGGATCGAAACGGCCGGATAGTCCGGATGCGTCGCCGCCGGCACGTGGTAGACGGCTCCGGCCATCTGGACGTCTCCGACGCGCCGGAGCGTGACGCTTCGTTCGCCGTCCTGGGTCGGCTCCCTCGTGTAGGTCGGCTCGAGCGTGCGCGCGGGCTTCGGGATCACGCCGAAGATCTCTGCGATCTTCTCGAGGGTCGGCTCGGGATCGAACTTGCCGGCGACCAGCAGGACCGCATTGTCCGGTTGGTAGTGCTTCGAATAGAAGGCCCGAAGCCGCTCGATCGGAACGTTCTCGATGTCCGAACGCGCGCCGATCGGCGAGTTGCCGTAGTTGTGCCAGAGGTATGCCGTCGAGAGCATCCGCTTGTAGAGGACGCTCCCGGGTCGGTTCTCGCCGATCTCGAACTCGTTCCGGACGACGCTCATCTCGCTGTCGAGGTCGCTCTTCGCAATCCGGGAGTGAACCATCCGATCGGCTTCCATGCGGAGCGTCCAGTCGAGGGTCTCGGCGGAGGCCGGAAAGGTCTCGAAGTAGTTGGTGCGGTCGTAGTAGGTCGTGCCGTTGGTCTGCGAGAAGCGCTGCGACATCTCCTCCGTGAGATTGGGATGCTGCTCGGTGCCCTTGAAGAGCAGGTGCTCGAGCAGGTGCGCCATCCCGGTCTCGCCGTAGTTCTCGTGCCTGGAGCCGACGAGATAGGTCACGTTCACCGTGATCGTCTGGCGCGAGGGGTCGGGGAAGAGGAGCACGCGAAGGCCGTTCTCGAGCCGGTACTCGGAGATCCCTTCGACGGAGGGCCCCGCCGTGACGCCGGGCGGCAGTGCGGCGGCGACGCAGGAGAGACTTGCGAGCAGCGCGCCGGCAAGGATCGAAGCGGTCCTTCGAAGCGATCTCGTCGTCACGATTCCTCCCGAGGTGGCGGCGCGGACGGTAGCGGGTTCCCGACCGACTCATGAGGCGCCCGACGGGCCCCGGCTATTCGAACCGACGCTGGCCACGCGGGGCAGCAGGAGCGATCCTCCGTCCATGAAGCGGTGGTGCCGGGTCCTGCTCGGCCTGGCGTGGCTCACGGCCGCCTGCGGGGAGACGGCCCCCTCCCCCGGCGGGTCTCCGGCCGCGGCGACCGACCCGATCGAAATCCTCCGGGCCGCGGCCGGGAGCGGCGATCGGGAGGCTCGTGCCTCGCTCGCGCTCGCACTCGCGAACGGCGTCGGAGTGGTGCGCGACGATGCCGAGGCGCTTCGCCTCGCGAAGCTCGCCGCCGCGCAGGGATCGGCCGATGCACAGCTTCTCGCGGGTCTCTTGCTTCGCGAAGGTCGGGGCACGACCGCGGATCCCGTGGCCGCGTTCCGCTACACGCTCGCGGCGGCCGAGCAGGGAGGCGTCGACGCGCAGTTCGCCCTCGCATGGACGTTCGAGCACGGGATCGGCGTCGCGCGCAATCCCGAGGAGGCCGCTCGCTGGTATCGGAAGGCTGCGGAGAAGGGAGACCTCGCGGCGAAGCGCTGGCTCGCGCGCGCATACTTCGAAGGGATCGGTGTGCCGCGCGATCTCACCCTCGCGGCGCGCTGGCGAATCGACGCCGCCTCTCACGGCGACGCCGACGCGCAGGCCGAGGCGGCGCTCTCGTTCCTTCGCGGCGAGGGCGTGCTGCGCGACGACTCCGCCGGCCTCCGATACCTGGAAGACGCGGCGGAGTCCGACAACGCCCTCGCGGCCTTCGCGCTCGGCGCGCTCCACGAGACCGGAGCGCGAGGCGCCACCGCAGATCCGAACGCCGCGCTCGCGTGGTATCGGCGTGCTGCAGCGCTCGGATCCGAAGAGGCGCGCGCGCGGCTCGAAGCGATCGAGGCGGGAGCGAGCGCCTCCCGCAGGGATCCGTAGCCGACCCCACGCCCCGCCGGCCGACGGTGGGGTGCGTGCCGCGGACACCGACCCGGGATCAGAGGCCACGGGGACGCCGAAGCGGGTCGCCACCACGCGTTGCGGACCTCGGCGTCGGGTCTACCCCGCGCACGCCTCGCTTCGGACGGCCTGCCCGATCAGGCGGCGCAGCGTATCGGCCAGCACCTCGCGACGCACCGGCTTCGGCACGTAGTCGTCCATTCCGGCATCGAGACAGCGCTCCCGGTCTCCGGGCATCGCATTCGCGGTCACTGCGATGATCGGCGTATGCCTTCCGGGCCCCTCGCGGCGCCGGATTTCGCGGGTGGCCTCGAAGCCGTCCATGCGGGGCATCTGGCAATCCATCAGGATCGCGTCGTAGCTTCCCGAGGACATCGCCTTCACGGCATCGAGGCCATTTTCGACGAGCTCGACCTCGAAGCCGAGCTTCTCGAGCATGCGCCGCGCGAGCTTCTGGTTCACGGGATTGTCCTCGGCGACGAGCACCCGTGGACGTGCGTTCGCGGGCCGCGCCGCGAGCGGGGGCACCACGGCCGCCATTCCGCGGTCGAGGAGCGCGGCGAGCGCCACGTCGTGGAGATGCGATTGGCGGACCGGAAGCGTGATCTGCGCAGCGAATCCCGCTTCGCGCGCGCGCACGAAGCCCCGCCGAGAGATCGAGGTCGTGAGCAGGAACGCGCGAAGGCGACCGAACTCGAGCTCCGCGCGCAGACGCGGGACGATCTCGAACGCGACCTCGCCCGGCAGCGTCTGCGCGACGAAGAGGAGATCGAAGGGCTTTCCTTCCCGGACCGCGGCGCGGGCTCGCTCGACCACGGCGTCGGAATCCGCCTCGGACACTGCGACGACGTCGACTCCGAGCCCTTCGAGCTGATGACGCAGCACGTCCTCGCGGCGGTCGGCCGATTCGATCACGAGGGCCCGCAGGCCGCGAAGTTCGAGCGAGGCCAGAACGAGCGACGCGGCGGCATGCTTCACTTCGACCCGCACCGTGAAGCGGAAGCAGGAGCCCTCGCCCGGAGAACTCACGACGTCGATTTCCCCACCGAGCATCTCGACGAGCTTCCGGCAGATCGCGAGTCCGAGCCCGGTGCCCCCGTACCGACGCGAGAACGAGCCGTCGATCTGCGTGAAGGGCTGGAAGAGCCTTCCCTGGAGGTCCGGCGCGATCCCGATCCCGGTGTCGATGACCCCGAAGCGGAGCATCGCGAATCCGCCGTCGAGGCTCTCGGCGCCGACGGAGATCGACACGCCGCCACGCTCCGTGAACTTGATCGCGTTCTCGAGCAGATGGTCGATGATCTGGCGGATTCGCGAGGGATCGCTCGAGACGTAGGCCGGGACCGAGGGATCGATCCTCGCGTCGAGGGTGAGCTCTCGTGCTCGCGCTTTCGGGAGGAAGCGACCGATGCAGTCCTCGACCACCTCGCGGACCTCGAAGTCGGCGTGCTCGAGGCTCACCCGGCCCTCGTCGAGGCGGGAGAAGTCGAGGATCTGGTCGACCAGGCCGAGGAGCTGGTCGCCCGCAGCCCGGAGCGTCTCGGCGAGTTCGCGTTGTTCCGAAGAAAGCTCGCCTTCGAGAAGCAACCCGGCCACTCCGATCACGGCGTTCATCGGGGTCCGAATCTCGTGGCTCACGCTCGCGAGGAAGCTCGACTTGGCTCGGACGGCATCGAGTGCCAGATCGCGGGCCTGCGCGAGCTCGTCGTTCAGGGCCGCGAGCGCCGACGCCTGCTGCGCGATCCGATCTCGTGCCTGCTCGACTTCCGCCGTGCGCGCCCGCTCGGCCTCTTCGGCGCGCTTGCGGGAATCGATGTCGGCGAGGCTTCCGATCACGCGGACCGGACGACCCGCTTCGTCGCGAACCGTCATCGCCCTCGATTCGAACCAGCGCCACCCTCCATCTCGCGCGCGGAGCCGGTACTCGACCAGGTACGCCGCGCCCTGCTCGAGATGCGCCTGCATCGAAGCGAACGTGATCGCGCGATCGTCCGGGTGGAGACGCTCCTCGAAGCTCGCGTACGGGCAGGTCGCCTCGGCCTCGAGGCCGACGAGCTCGCGGAAGCGCTCGGAAAAGCGAAGCCGATCGGTGGCGATCTCCCACTCCATGTACCCGTCGGAAATGGCCTGGACGAAGAGCTCGAGGCGCGCCTGGCTCTCAGAGTGCGCCGCCTCGAGCGCGCGGACGCGGCCCCGCACCAGCGCGAAGGCGGCAGCGAGGACGACCAGGGCCAGCGAGAGCGCAACCAGACTCAAGGCTTCTCCGGGGAGGGCGCCATGCCGGGCGCATCGGCAGGGAGCCGCTCGAAGTGGAGGGCTTCGTTCGCGTGCTCCGTCGCCTACCCTGCCGGACGTGCCCGCTCCCGAAGCCGCAACCCCCTCCCCGACGCGGCCGACGCTCCTCGCATGGCTTCCGGGCCCGCGGGAAGGCGCGGGGCCCGAGATCGTCCTCGACCGCTTCCTCGGCTGGGTGGCGGCGACCGGGGTTTCCCCCTACCCCGCGCAGGAAGAGGCGCTCCTCGAACTCGTCTCGGGGAGACACGTGATCCTCTCGACCCCCACCGGCTCCGGAAAGTCGCTCGTCGCCACCGCACTCCACTTCAAGGCGCTTGCCGAGGGCAAGCGATCCTTCTACACGTGCCCCGTGAAGGCGCTCGCCTCCGAGAAGTTCTTCGCGCTCTGCGGAGACTTCGGCGCCGTGAACGTCGGCATGCTCACGGGCGACGCGAGCATCAATGCGGCGGCGCCGATCGTCTGCTGCACCGCCGAGGTGCTCGCGCAGATGGCGCTCCGCCAGGGCGAAGCCGTCGATGCCCCGTACGTGGTGATGGACGAGTTCCACTACTACTCGGATCGCGAGCGGGGCAGCGCCTGGCAGATCCCCCTTCTCGAGCTGCCGAGAACCACCTTCTTGCTCATGTCCGCGACGCTCGGGCCGACGCTCGGAATCGAGGAGGCCCTGCACCGGCGGACCGGCCGTGAGATCTCGCACGTGACGTCGAACGAACGCCCCGTTCCGCTCGACTTCGAATACCGCGAGGACCTCCTCCACGAGGCGATCGAGAAGCTCGTTTCCGAGGGCAAGGCTCCGGTGTACGTGGTGAGCTTCACGCAGCGCGAGTGCGCCGATCTCGCACAAGCCCTCACCTCGACCCCGCTCCTCTCGCGCGAGGAGCGGCAGCGCGTGGGGGCCGCGATCGGCGGCTTCCGTTTCGACACGCCGTACGGCCGCGACGTGCATCGCTTCGTCCGCGCAGGAATCGGCATCCACCACGCCGGACTGCTTCCGCGGTATCGCCTGCTCGTCGAACGCCTCTCGCAGCAGGGTCTCCTCAAGGTGATCTGCGGAACCGACACGCTCGGCGTCGGTGTGAACGTCCCGATCCGCAGCGTGCTCTTCTCGAAGCTCTGCAAGTACGACGGTGAGAAGACCTCGATCCTCTCGGTGCGCGACTTCCGGCAGATCGCCGGCCGTGCAGGACGCAAGGGGTTCGACGAGCGCGGAAGCGTGGTGGCGATCGCGCCCGAGCACGTGGTACTGAACCGCCGTGCCGACGCGAAGGCCGCCGATCCGCGCAGCGGACGGCGCAAGGCGGTGAAGGTGCGGCCCCCGACGAAGGGCTTCGTCCCGTGGGACCGCGAGACGTTCGATCGCCTCGCGACACGCCCCCCGGAACCGCTCGTCTCGCGCTTCCAGGTGACTCCGGGGATGCTGGTGGCGGTCCTTCAACGCGGAGACGGGCGAGGCGAGAGCGGCGCGGGCTACCGGGCCCTCGTCGACCTCGTCGATCGCTCGCACGAAGACGCGCGAGTGAAGCGGCGCCTGCGCCGCGAGGCGGCCGTCCTCTTCCGATCGCTCCGTCGCGCCGGGATCGTCGAGGTCTCTCGCGACGCGCGCGACGGCGCACTGCGGGTCCGCGTCCACGAGGACCTGCAGCGCGACTTCTCCCTC
Organism: Myxococcaceae bacterium; assembly: GCA_905339255.1. GTDB lineage: Bacteria > Myxococcota_A > UBA9160 > UBA9160 > UBA9160 > MYXO. The sequence goes on along the minus strand of CAJPFO010000058.1, from coordinate 34,880 downwards.
CACCACACGCTCTCGCTCTATCTCGTCGAAGCGGTCTCGGCCCTCGACCCCGATTCACCGAACTGGGCGCTCGACGTGCTCTCCCTCGTCGAGGCGATTCTCGAGAACCCACGCCCGATCCTGCTCCGCCAGGCGGACCACGCGAAGCGGCGCCGGCTGGCCGAGCTCAAGGCCGACGGCGTTCCCTACGAGGACCGCATCCGCGAGCTCGAGGACGTCACCTGGCCGAAGCCGCTCGCGGACTTCTCCTATGCGACCTTCGATCTCTTCGTCGAGAAGCACCCGTGGCTCTCGGCCGAGAACATCCGGCCGAAGTCGATCGCCCGCGAGATGGCTGAGGGGTTTCTCGACTTCGGAGATTACGTCCGCGAGTACGGGCTCGAGCGGTACGAAGGGCTGCTCCTCCGGCATCTGGGGCAGGTCGAAGCGACGCTCACGCAGAACGTTCCGGAGGGTCTTCGCAGCGAGGATCTCGAGGAGATCCGCGCCTGGCTTCGGGCGCTCGTCGAACGCACCGATGCGAGTCTCGCCGAGGAGTGGGAGAGCCTGGTCTCGCCAGCGCCGACGCGCGAGACCGAGGCGCCGCTCGCTCCGTCCCGGAAGCCGCGGACGCTCGCGGCCGATCCGCGCGTCTTCGCCGCTCGCGTCCGCCAGGAATGGCATCGTCTGGTTCGTGCGCTCGCCGACCGCGATTTCGAAGAAGCGGCGCGCTGCGTGGTGCAGGACCCCGACGATCCCTGGGAACCTCGACGCTTCCACTCGGAGCTCGCTCCCTTTTTCGAGGAGTACGGCGAGGTCGTCGCCACACCCGAGGCGCGCAGGCCGCAGTGGACCACACTTCGGGAGGTCGCACCGCAGCGCTTCGAATCGATGCAGACCCTGGTCGATCCAGCGGACGAGAACCTCTGGTGCCTCGTTGCCGAGGTCGACCTGCGCGAGGACCCGGCTCCCGAGGGCCCGATCCTGCGACTGCGGAGGATCGGAACGTGAGCGAACCCCGGCGCTCCCGCGCCCTGCTCGTCGGAGTCCAGATCCCTCCGACGAGCGATTCCGAGCACACCGCCTCGCTCGACGAACTCGCGAGGCTCGCGAAGACGCTCGGCTACGACGTCACGGGGCGCGTCATGCAGAAGCGCTCGGCGCTCGCCGCGGGAGCGGTCGTCGGGGAAGGCAGGCTCGCCGATCTCGTGCGGCTCGCCGCCGATGTCGAGGCCGTGCTCGTCGATCACGAGATCACACCGAGCCAGGCGCGAAACCTCGAGAAGGCGACGGGCGCCGAGGTCCTCGACCGAACCGCAGTGATCCTCGCGATCTTCCATCGCCATGCCCGGAGCCGAGAAGCTCGCCTGCAGGTCGAGCTCGCACGGCTCGCCTACCTCGCACCACGGCTTCGCGAGAGCGGCGCGGGGCGCGATCGGCAAGGCGGCGGGATCGGAGCCAAGGGGGCCGGCGAGTCTCACCTCGAGCTCGATCGCAGGAAGCTCCGCGACCGGATGGCCGAGCTGCGACGCGAGCTCGACGCCATCGCGAACGAAGGCGGGAGCCGCCGCCGCAGACGAGCCGAGCACGCCACCGTGGCGCTCGTCGGCTACACCAATGCCGGGAAATCCTCTCTCATGCGCGCACTCACCGGGAGTACGGTGCTCGTGGCCGATCGGCTCTTCGCGACGCTCGATACGACGGTACGCGCGATCGAGCCGCCAACCCGCCCCCGGATCCTCGTCTCGGATACCGTCGGCTTCATCCAGAAGCTGCCGCACGATCTCGTCGCGTCGTTCCGCTCGACCCTCGAAGAAGCCCGCGACTCCGACCTGCAACTCCACGTGGCCGACGCCTCCGACCCTGCGTTCCGCTCGCACCTCGGCGTGACGAGCGAGGTGCTCGAGGAGATCGGCGCCTCCTCGTCGCCGGTGCTGCGAGTGCTCAACAAACGCGATCGTTTGAGCGCCGAGGCGGAGGCGTCTCTTTCGGACGAGTTCCCGGACGCGATCCTCGTCTCGGCCAAGCGTCCCGAAGACGTCGCGAGACTCCGCGCCGCGATCGTGTCGTTCTTCGAGCGCGACATGGAGGAGATCGAGCTGCAGATCCCCTACACCCGGTCGCGGGTACTCGCCGAGATCCGAGCCAACTGTCGCGTGGTCGAAGAGGAACACGACGAGCGCGGAACACGGGTCCGCGTGCGTGCGAGACCCGAGCTCCTCGCGAAGCTTCGCGCGGCGCTCGCATGATCGGGAGGACGCCTTGGCGAAGCGCTACTGGTTGCTCAAGTCCGAGCCGGAGGTCTTCTCGTTCGAGGATCTCGCGCGGTCGAAGGACCGGACCACCCCCTGGGAAGGTGTCCGGAACTACCAGGCGCGAAACCTGCTTCGCGACGAAGTCCGCCGCGGCGACGGGATCCTCTTCTACCACTCGAATGCGGCCCCCCCGGCCGTGGTGGGAACCGCGAGCGTCGTTCGCGAGGCGTATCCCGATCCGCACCAGTTCGATCGCAGATCGCCGTACCACGATCCCGGATCGGATCCCGCGAACCCCCGCTGGGTCGCGATCGACGTGCGCTACGGCCGGGCATTCCCCCGTCCGGTTCCGCTCCCCCTGTTGAGGGGGACTCCCGAGCTCGCCGGCATGGCGCTGCTTCGCAAAGGCAACCGGCTCTCGGTCCAGCACGTCTCGGCCGAGGAGTGGAAGGCGATCCTTCGACTCGGCGGCGTTTCGGTGCGCTAGCCTTCTCGAGACCGACACGGGGAGACGAGACGAATGGCCGAGCAGACGAAGCCCGCCGGTAGCGCCTCCGCGAAGAAGCCGCAGCGTTCGATGGGCCCCTTCGATCACCCCTGGTTCCTGCCGGGGCTTCTCTACTTCTTCGTGCTCTGGGCGGGATACGACGAGTTCTTGAACCCGGACTTCGATCCGAAGTACACCTGGTTCAACCGGACGATCCTCGGTCTCTCGTCGGTCTTCGCCGTCTACTACACGGTGCAGAACATCCGCGACACCCGCCGCGCGAAAGCGCGCGAGTCGGCGAAGTCCGGCCCGGGCGAACCGCTCGGCTGAGGACGCGATCCGCCTCGGGTCGGTTTCCTAGCCGCGCTCGTAGCGGATGCGAACCACCGTGAACGAGGCACGCCCCGCCGGGCGGACGACGACGACCTCGTCGCCCTCTTCTTTGCGGAGCAGCGCTCGTGCCATGGGCGAGTCGATGCTGATCCAGCGCGACGACGCGTCGGATTCGTCGGGGCCGACGATCCGGTACTCGACTTCCTCTCCCGTCTCGCTCTCGAGCGTGACGAAGGCGCCGAAGAAGACCCGGCCTCCCTGCTCGGGTGACGCCGCCACGACCTGGAGTTCGTCGAGCCTCTTGCGCAGGAAGTGGAGCCGGCGGTCGATCTCGCGGAGGCGTTTCTTGCCGTAGATGTACTCGGCATTCTCCGAGCGATCCCCGAGCGCCGCGGCCGCAGCAACCTCGCGGGTCACGCGCGGGCGCTCGATGCGCCAGAGCCGGTCGAGCTCTTCTTCGAGACGGCGCCTTCCTTCGGGAGTGATGTACGGCGACCTGCGCGGGGCGCCCGGATCGTCGGAGCTCAAGTGCTCATCCTTCCGAGCCCGATTCCCGTCGTCCCTCGCGCCGCGCGGCGAGCCAGGCCTCGGCGCGAGCATGATCCTCGGGGGTGTTCAGGTTCGAGAGCGCTCGGCCCTCGGGGTCGAGCGCCGCGAGGGCCGCCCCCTCGACGCTCCGGACCTCGAGCGCGTCGAGAAGCGAACGAAGCGCGAGATTCCCGGCCGCGAGACGCGCGCGCGCGATCGGCAGCACGCTCGCGCGCCGGTAGACGGCGCAAAGCGGTTGCGCGAGCCCGGGCTTCGGGACGACGGCGTCCGCCGGCTCCGCGGCGAGGAGCGCTTCGAGAAGCCCCCGGCTCACGAGCGGAAGGTCCGTCGCGACGACGAGAACGCGGCTGCCCGCCGCGGCGTCGAGCGCCGCCACGAGACCGCGAAGCGCGCAGCGCGGCCCCTCGGGATCGGCGACCACGCGACCCTGGGCTCCCGGGGGCGGCGTCCCGCCGACGAGGAGCACCTCGTCGCAGAGTCGCGCGAGGACCCGGGCGATCCGCTCCGCTCCTGCGACGCCTCCGATCGGGAGGGACGCCTTGTCGCGCCCCATCCGACGCGACGCGCCGCCGAGCAACACCGCGCCCGAGACGCCCGTTCGGCTCCGCTCAGAAGCCGGGTTCATCGCCGGCGAAGAAGCTCTCGTCGAGCACCTGCACGGTGGCGTGCGAACCCGCTCGGAGCTCCGACTCCTCGGCCGGGAAGACGAGAAGCCCCTGTGCGAGCGACATCGAGCGCAACACACCGGAGCTCTGGTTTCCCGTCGAACGCGCGACGACCTCGGCGCCCTCACGCTCGAGCCGTACGCGGACGAAGTGGAGGCGATCGCCCTTCTTGCGGAAATCCTCTGCGAGGCGCGCGCGGAGCGTCGGTCGGAAGATCCGCGAATGACCGAGCTGGCGGCGGAGTAGCGGTCGCACGAACTGCTCGAAGGTCACCATCGCCGAAACCGGGTTTCCGGGAAGCCCGAAGACGAGAGGGCCTCGCTCGCCGAAACGTCCGAAAACGAGCGGATGTCCGGGACGCATCCGCACGCCCCAGAACACGAGCGAGCAGCCGAGCTTCTCGAGAACCGGACGCACGTAATCCCGATCCCCCACGGAGACGCCGGCCGAGCTCACCAGCACGTCCGCACCGAGCCCGCGCCGGAGCACCGCTTCCAGATCGTCGGGCGTATCGCGTGCAATGCCGAGATAGAAGGGATCGGCGCCGGCCTCGCGGCACTGCGCGGCGAGCGAATGCGAGTTCGAGGAGACGATCCGACCCTGTGCCGGATCTCCGTCGATCTCGACGAGTTCGTCACCTCCCGAGAGGATCGCCACGCGCGGCCGCTGGTGGACCGCGATCTCGCTCCTGCCGAGCGAGGCGAGGAGGCCGACCTCGGCGGGTCCGAGCCGCGAACCGCTCCGAAGCACGAGATCACCCGAGCGGACGTCCTCCCCGGCGGGCCGGACGTTCTCGCGAGGCGGTGCGGCGACGCGAACGAGGACCGTCTCGCCCTCGCGGCTCGTATCCTCCTGACGCACGACGGTGTCTGCTCCCCGAGGGACGGGGGCGCCCGTGAAGATGCGCGCGGCCTCGCCCACCGCGATGGCGCTCCCCGAACTCGCTCCCGCCGCGACCTCGAAGGCCACCCGGAGCGTCACGGGGCTCGCCTCGGCCGCTCCCCGGAGGTCCTCGGAGCGCGTGGCATAGCCATCCATCGCCGAGCAGTCCGCCGGGGGAAGCGTTCGACCCGAGACCACGTCCTCGCCGAGAACACGGCCCGGCGCGTCGCGCACCAGGATCCGCTCGAGCGGCAGGGGCCCGGCGGATTCCAGAACGACAGCGAGGGCTTCGGCGGCCGTGAGCGACCTTCGCATCGGCGCGACGGTAACCGCGAGCCCGCGGCGGGGAAAGCCGCGGCGTCGACGCCCCGCGGGCACGGGGCTAACCTGCCCAAATTAAAGGCAGCGAAGGAGAGCGCGATGCCCCCGCGCGATCTCGCCCGCGTCCTCGATGCCCTCCCCGACGGGGCGGTGGTGATCGACGCCTCGGGGAGCGTCGAGCTCTTGAGCGCCGAGGCGAGCCGCATCCTCGGGCTTTCGCGTGACGCCGCCAGGGGCCGCGCCGTCGAGCGTCTGGCCGGAGCCGACCACGCCGTGGCACGACTCGCTCGCGCCGCACTCGGCGGCGGGGGAACGAGCCTCGAGAGTTCGTGCCCGGTGGCGCAGCGCTTCGGCCCGGCGCTGGTCGTCGAAGTGGGCGCAGCGCCGCTTTTCGACGACACGGGAGCGCTCTGCGGCGCAGTCGTCACACTCCGCGACCGCACCCTCCAGCAGGAGCTCTCGCACGCGGTCTCCGAGCGCGAGCAGCTCGAGGCCTTCGGAAGGATCGCCGCGGGAATCGCCCATGAAGTCAAGAACCCTCTCGGGGGGATTCGCGGTGCCGGCGAGCTGCTCGCGCTTCGCGCCGCGGACGGCAAGACGCGCGAGGCGGCCGAGCTCATCGTCCGGGAGGCCGACCGCATCAGCGCGCTCGTCGACGACCTCATGGTCTTCGCACGAGGCGACGCGCTCCGGCTGTCGCCCATGAACGTGCACGTCGTGCTCGACGACGTTCTCGATCTCCTCGCCCACGATCCGGTCGGCGCCCGGTGCCGGGTCGAGCGCCGCTACGATCCATCCCTTCCCGAAATCCACGCCGACGCGGATCGGCTCGTCCAGGCGTTCCTCAACCTCGCGCGCAACGCGCTCCAGGCGATGGAGGAGCGCGGCGGAACGCTCGTCATCGCGACCCGCATGACGCTCGGGCATCGCCTCGCCGGAAACGACGGGGAGCCTTCGCCGACGCTCCTCATCGAATTCCGCGACGACGGACCCGGAATCGATCCCGACCTCCTCGATCGGCTCGGAACTCCCTTCCTCACCACGCGACCGGGCGGGACCGGCCTCGGGATCGCGCTCGCCCGCCACTGGATCGCGAGACACGGGGGAACGCTCCGGCTCGAAAGCGAGCCGGGGAACGGAACCATCGCTCGCGTCGGACTCCCCTTGCGACGGACGTCGCCCCGGGCCGCCTCGTGAGCGCCCGATCCGATCGCCTCCATCGGGGGCTCCCTTGACCGAGACGCCGCGAGCACGCGCGCTCGTCGCGGACGACGAGCCTTCGATCCGCTTCGTGCTCCGCGAGGCTCTCGAGGCTGCGGGGCTCGAGGTGACCGACGTCGACAGCGGCGATGCTGCGCTCGAGGCGCTCGGGTCCGAGCACTTCGACATCGCATTCTTCGACGTCCGCATGCCGGGACTTTCGGGGCTCGAGCTTCTCGACCACGCGCGGAGCGTCGCCCGCGACATGGCGGTGGTGATCATCACGGCGCAGAACACGCTCGAAAATGCGGTCGAGGCGATGAAGCGGGGAGCGCTCGACTACCTGGTGAAGCCCTTTCGCCTCGCGGAGATCACGGCACTCACCGAGAAGGCCCGCCGCACCCGAGCGCTCGAACGCGAAGTCCGTGCGCTCCGTCGAGAGGTGGCGCGTCGCGTGCCTCCGGGCGAGCGACTGGTCGGAAAGAGCCCCGTGCTGCTCGAGATCTTCAAGACGATCGGCAAGGTCGCGCGAAGCGACGTCCCCGTCCTCGTGACCGGCGAAAGCGGCACCGGAAAGGAGCTCGTGGCGCGCGCGCTCCACGCGGCGAGCGCGCGAGCCGAAGCGCCCTTCGTCGCACTGAACGCCGCAGCGATCCCGCGAGAGCTTCTCGAAAGCGAGCTCTTCGGACACGAACGGGGCGCCTTTACCGGCGCCGTCGAATCCCGGCAGGGACGCTTTCGCGAGGCCGACTCGGGAACGCTCTTCCTCGACGAGATCGGCGACATGCCGATCGAGCTCCAAGCGAAGCTCCTCCGCGTGCTGCAGAGCGGAGAGATCACCCCGATCGGTGGCCGCAGAGCCGAGCGGGTCGACGTCCGCATCCTCGCTGCGACGCATCGTGACCTCGACGCCGAGGTTCGCGGCGGAAGATTTCGCGAGGATCTCCTCTACCGGCTGCGCGTGGTTCCGATCGAGCTTCCACCGCTCCGCGAGCGCCCCGAGGACGTCCCGCTCCTCGCCGAACATTTCGTCGCGAAGTACGCCGAGGAACTCGGAACGGGCCCGCGTTGGCTCGCAGACGAGACGCTCCGGCGGCTCGCCGCGCATCCCTGGCCCGGGAACGTCCGCGAGCTCGAGAACGCCGTGAAGCGCGCGCTCGTTCTCGCGACGGGAGAGGTTCTCGCCCCGGACGACTTCGATTTCCTCGTGGCGAAGTCGGTCGAGAATCCGCGCGGCGCAGGGCTCGAGTCGGTCGTCGCCGACGAGGTCGCCGAGGCACTCGACGCCGCCGATCCGTGTGATCTGCACGCGAAGCTCCTCGAACGCGTCGAACGTCCGCTGCTCGAGGCCGTGCTCGCGCACACGGGCGGGAACCAGATCCGCGCGGCGGCCATTCTCGGAATCAACCGCAACACCCTTCGCAAGCGGATCGTCGACCTCGGTCTGCGGCTTCCGGGACGCGAATGAAGCCGAGATGTCTCCGCCGCACCGAGAGGCTTCGCGGCCTCTTCGTGCTCGCCGACGACGATCCGCGCTGGCCCCACGACGTTCTCGCACAGGCGCGCGCAGCGTGCGCCGGAGGAGCTTCGATCGTGCAGCTTCGCGCCAAGCACGCGACCGACCGTGAAGCCCTCCGGCTCGCCATCGCAATCCGGGTGCTCACGCGCGAGGCGGGCGTGCTCTTCTTCGTGAACGACCGCTTCGACCTCGCCCTCCTCGCCGGCGCCGACGGAGTCCATCTCGGCCAAGAGGACCTTCCTCCCGCGAGCCTTCCCGCGGAGATCCGCGCGCGCCTGCTCGTGGGTCGTTCGACGCACACACTCGCGCAGGCCGAGGCGGCGAAAGCCGAGCCGTGCGACTACGTCGCGTTCGGCCCCGTCTTCGGAACGACCTCGAAGCAGAGCCCCTACGACGCTCGCGGCGCCGACGCCTTGCGCCGGATCGTCGCTTGCACGGCTCCTCGCCCCGTCGTCGCGATCGGCGGAATCGACGTCGGCCGAGCGCGCGAGGCGACCGGCGCCGGAGCAGCCGGCGTCGCCGTCATCTCGGCCATCGCAGCGGCGAGCGATCCCGAGGCCGCGACTCGGGCGCTCGTCCGCGCCGTCGGGGAGCCCTCGTGAACGAGATCGGACCCCGCCTCGTCTCGGCCGTCGGGCTCTTCGTCATGATCGGGATCGCGTTCGCGTTCTCGGAGGATCGGCGCCGGCCGCCGTGGCGGACGGTCGCGAGCGGGCTCGCGCTCCAGCTCGCACTCGCCGTGCTGCTGCTCCGATCGCCCGCAGGTCGCGCGTTCTTCGTCGCGGTGAACGACGCCGTCGCGGCGTTTCTCGACTACAACCAGGCCGGAGTCCGCTTCGTCTTCGGCGCCCTCGCCGACGCCGGCTTCTCGTTCGTCGTCTCCGTGCTTCCGGTGGTCGTCTTCATGGGAGCGATCTTCTCGATCCTCTACCACCTGCGGATCGTCGAGCCGGTCGTCTCGCTCCTCGGCCGCGCGCTCGCGCGGACCATGCGGATCTCGGGAGCCGAGAGCCTCTCGGCGGTGGCGAACGTCTTTCTCGGCATGGTCGAGTCTCCGCTTCTCGTGAAACCCTACCTCGAAAGGATGACGCGCTCGGAGCTCTTCTGCGTGATGACGGTCGGAATGGCAGGCATCGCCGGGTCGGTCCTCGTCGTCTACGTGACGATGCTCGGTGGCGGCGAGTACGCGGGACATCTCGTGACGGCGAGCCTGCTCTCGGCGCCCGCCGGGATCCTCGTCGCGAAGCTCATGGTGCCCGAGCGCGAGGAGCCCAGGACCCTCGCTGGAGCGCATGCCGAGGTCGTCCCCCCCGGACGCAACGTGATCGACGCCGCGGCGCTCGGCGCGATCGACGGGCTTCGCCTCGTCGCGTTCATCGGTGCGATGCTCCTCGGCTTCGTCTCGCTCGTCGCAATGGTGAACGACGGAATCGCCGGCGTCGGCATCTGGTTCGGGATCGAGGGCCTCTCGCTCCAGCGGATCCTCGGCGTCCTTCTCGCTCCACTCGCCTTCGTGATGGGGGTCGCGTGGCAGGACGCGACCGCGATCGGGGCGCTACTCGGTGTGAAGACCGTCCTGAACGAGTTCCTGGCCTACGAAGAGCTCGGTCGCCTCGTCGCCGCGGGGGCGATCGCGCCGCGGTCGGCCGTGATCGCGAGCTACGCGCTCTGCGGCTTCGCGAACTTCGGCTCGCTCGCCATCCTGCTCGGCGGCCTCGGAGCGATGGCACCCTCGCGCAGAGGCGAGATCGCGAACCTCGGGCTCCGCTCGATCGTGTCGGGCTCGCTCGCGACCTTCATGACCGCCTGCATCGCCGGAATCCTGCTGTGACGGATCGACTCGAGAGCGGGTGGGCGAGTGGAGCGAGCGCACGGGGTCGCGTGGTCGAGGGCGACAACCTCGAGCTTCTCCGCTCGCTTCCGGACGGCTGCATCGATCTGGTCTACGCCGATCCTCCGTTCAACACGGGGCGCCGCCGGGCATCCGCGAGGCTCCGGACGACGCGGTCTGCGGACGGCGACCGCACCGGCTTCGGAGGCCGCCGTTACCGGACGGTCATGGGCGAAACGAGAGGCTTCGACGACCGCTTCGACGACTACGCCGGGTTCCTCGAGCCGCGGATCTCGGAGATCCGTCGCGTGCTCGCTCCTCACGGGTCGCTCTATCTGCACCTCGACTTCCGCGAGGCGCACGCGACGAAGCTCCTTCTCGATCACATCTTCGGGCCCGAGGCGTTCCTGAACGAGATCGTCTGGGCGTACGACTACGGTGGCCGGCCAAAGGATCGCTGGCCCGCGAAGCACGACACGATCCTCGTCTATGTCCGTGAACCCGGACGTCACTTCTTCGATGCCGAGGCCGTCGAGCGGATCCCCTACATGGCTCCGGGGCTCGTCTCGGCCGAGAAGGTGGCGCGAGGCAAGCTTCCGACCGACGTCTGGTGGCATACCATCGTTCCGACCGCCGGGAACGAGCGGACGGGCTATCCGGCGCAGAAGCCACTCGGAATCCTCCGGCGGATCGTCTCGGCGTCGTCCGCGCCGGGCGCGTGGGTTCTCGATCCCTTCGCGGGAAGTGGCACGACGGGAGTCGCGTGCCTCGAGCTCGGCCGTCGCTTCCTGCTCGTCGACGAGAGTCCCGCCGCGATCGAGGTGATGCGCACGAGACTCCCCGAGGAGCACGGGATCGCCTTCGAGCGCCTCAACCCATCGACGCTCGGACCTCGCGAAGGAAGCGATCGAAATCGTCGACCCGGATGAAGCCGACGCGCGCGTACTCGAGGTCGAGGATCACGTACACGCTCACGGCGAGCGCGAGCGCGAAGCCGATCGAATGAAGCCAGCTCCGTCCGGCTTCCGAAGCCATTCCGTAGCCGGCCAAGAGTGCAGACGCGAGGGCGAGCGTCCCGAGAAGCGCAAAGATCACTGCGGGCGGGTGCATGTACGTTGCGGCGATCCGCGTGTTCGCGATGTCGAACATTTCGTTCACGGCGGGAAGCAGGAGCATGCGCGCCGGCCCTGCGTCGGCACCCGAGGTCGCCACCACCGCGCCATCCCAGAGATCGCGCTGCAGCGCCGTGGCCTTCGCATGGATCGCGAGCGCCTCTTCTCGATTCGTGAAGTGTGCGTAGGTCTCGAGGCGCACGTCCACGTAGCGACGAAACAGCTCCCGGATCCGGGGCTGCGAGGTGGCGGGGACGAGATCGACGCGCAGGTACGCCGTTCCGATGTCGTTTGCCTCCTCGACGACGAGCGAGCGCCTCGCATCGAAACGCGAGGCGGCCCCCGAGAAGGTGAAGGCGACGAGGAGCCCCATCAAGGCGAAGACGGCACCCTCGACCGCTCCGAAGCCGCTCCCGATGGCGTCGTCGCGGCGCGCTTCCTGGCGACGACGGAGGCCGCGCCCGGCCTCGAGCATGCAGACGACGCCGACCAGTACGGCCGCGGCAAAGAGTCCCGATGCATAGATGCTCACCATGCGAGCCTCCTCCCTCCGACTCGGCGGTTCCCCGGAGCGGGCCGGGGTTTCCCCCAGGAGACCGACCCGAGACGCGTCGGGTCGATCTCCTAGCCCGCGTTCGAACGGACCGCACGGCCCCCCCCCTTGAGCGGATCGCCGGACCCGCCGATGAGGGAGTGGCCGGATGAGGCCGGAAGCTCCCCGGAGGAGCGGAGCTGCGAGCGAGGAACGCGCCCCGCCATGGCCAGTCGCCTCTGGAATCTCGTCTCGCGCAGCGCGGCCCAGCCCGCCGAGTGGACGGACCACGTCGAGACCGGAGGCTCGGTCGCGAGCGACGACGACGTTCGTCACGTCCTCGCGCGGCTCTGCGACGCGAACGCCGATGCGCTCGCGCTCTCGTTCGACGACGAAGCGGTCTGCAAGGTGCGCTTCGTCGAGCTCGGCGACGAGGTGTTCCGGGTGGTGGTCGAAGGCGACCTTCCACCGCGGCTCCGGCCTCCGAGCCAGTGCAGCATTTCGTGCCGCTTCGGACAACGCAATCGTGTGTTCATCGCAACGCTTCTTGCCGTCCGACCTGGCGAGATGTCCGGCGGTGCCCTCGAGCTTCTGCTGCGGATCCCGGGTGAGATCGCCGCGGGGGATCCGCGGATGGCATTCCGTGTTCCGATCCTCAAACCCGCCGATCTAGAGATCGAGCTTCTCGTCGATGGCGAGCCGATCGAGAACGTGATCGCGCTCAACCTGAGCCTCATCGGAATGCTGATCGAGGTCTGGCAAGACACCGAGATCCCGCCGCACACGAAGCTCGAGGTCTTGCTGCGCCGCGGACGCGACCGTGTCCGTCTGCGCGCGGAGCTTCGCCGCCGCTACGAACGCAGGCTCGCCGTCTTCTTTCCCGAGGTCTTGAGGGACGCGAGTCTCGATCCGCCGCCGGAACTGCAGAGCATGGTTCGTGACCTCGAAGCGCTCTGGCTCCGGCAGCGGGCTCGATAGCGTCCGGCCCGGTCGGGCGCTCTGCAATTCCCGCCCGGCGGAATCACGGGACACCGGTTCGCAGCCACCCACGAATGGGGGGCTCGAGCGTTCCCGGTCGGGATTCTCGAATCCGACACCGGAATATGTAAATGATTCGAGATTCACCCGATCGACGTTGCGCGGAAGAGATCCCGGAGCGTGTGGGACGTCAAGTCGCGAGCAGCATGCTCCGATAGTCCCGCGAGTCAGCACGTGGTCGACGTCTCGGCAGCTCGATGCAGGTCCTGCCGCTCTCCTGCGAGGATTCATGAGTCTGACCGGCAACCTCGAGGATCTCGCGCTCGAGGACATCCTCCAGATCATCGGCCTCTCGCGAAAGACCGGCGTTCTCACCCTCCGTCTCGCCGGCGACGAGGCGCGAGTCGTACTTCGTGACGGCCAGATCCATGGCGTCCACCGTGCGCTCGGCGCAGCCAATCTCGCAGAACTCGCACTGCAGGCTGAAATGGTCTCGGCACGCGATCTCGACGAGATCGTCGGGAGCGCCGCGCGCCCGGAGCAACCGGTCGAGGGCCTGCCGATCGAGCGGGGCAATGGACTCGACCCTGCAACGCTCGAGGAGCTTCGCCGCCGCGACGCGGAGTCGACGATCGTTTCGCTCTTCGCATGGCGTGCCGGGGAGTTCAGCTTCATCGTCCACGAAGCCCCCGAGGCGGACTTCGAGCCGAGTCTCCTCCTCGCGACTCCGCTCAATGCACAGTACCTGGCGATGGAAGGCGCCCGAGCTGCGGACGAGCGAAGCCGCTCCGCTCCCGTCGGCTCCTCCGCTCGAGGCCGAGGCGCCGAAGACCCGCTCGCGCCGGATGCCGGGGCCGAAGACGCCGATCTCGACGCGTCGTTCGCCGACCTCGATGGCGTCGAGAATGCTCTCGCGCCCGCTCCCCCTCTCGACTCACTCGACGATGCGAACCTCGACCTCGACGCGACGGAAGAAGCTCCCGATCTCGGATCGGAGGCTGAAGCCGACGATCCCACGCTCACCTGGGTGACCCCGCTGCCGACGCACCATCCGTTGGCCGCCGTCGGCGCGATCCCTCCGATCGTCGTCCTCGATCCCGAGCTCTCGGTCCTCGAATGGGTGAAGACCACGCTCGGATCGGAGTTCGAGCGCGTGCACATCTTCCAGCGGCTCGAGCTCGGGATGACCCGCATCCGCCAGTATCTTTCGCGAGGAGAGGTTCCGGTCGTCCTCCTCTACGAGCGCATGCCGATCGATCCGACGATCCAGCGCGGAGGGGTCTCCGAAGTCGTTCGGCGCCTCTCCTCTCTGTGCCCACGGATCGTCATCCTGCTCTTCGCCGATGATCCGGACGACGACACGCTCTCGACCCTTGCACCCGTCGCCGACCGCTTGCCGCGACCGCAACGGATCCCCGGAGCCGACCGGCACGTCGTCGGGAATGACGACGAGACGCGCACCCTGGTCGGGAGCATCCGGGCGGCGAGCGCCCGCGCTTCGAAGGCGACGAGCCTCCAGGCCATCGCCGCGCAACTCCCGAGTGGCGGCCTCGAGAGGCTCCGTCGGACGACTGCGCTGCTGCACGATCCGGCGTCGCGTCCGATCGTCCTCGATCACCTGCTCCGCTTCGCAGCGTCCCTGTTCTCCCGCGTCGCGCTCTTCCAGCTCCGCGGCGAAGAGGTCGTCGGCCTCGCCCAACTCGGAATGGAGGCGGCCGGCGGTCCGTCGGATTCCGCGCTCCGCAGGATCCGGATTCCACTCCGCGGACCGGCACTGTTCCGGCAGGTTCTCGACCGCGATGCGCCCATCAAGGCGGCGCCGAGCGATGCGAGTGACGACGACCTCCTCCGCGCGCTCGGCGGAGTCCGCCCTTCCGAGGCGTACCTCGCCCCGATCCACAGCAAGGGCCGCGTGCTCGCGATCCTCTACGGAGACCGCCACCCGTCCCACGATCGGATCGGCGACACCACCGCTCTCGAGATCCTGGTCTACGAGGCCGAGTTCTTGATGGAGCGCGAAGGCGTCGCTCCCGTCGAAGAACTTCCGGTTCACGGTCGAGCTGCAACGGAGTGAAGCGTGTCTCGCTCAAGCCAACATCGGTCGGTGTCGATCCACTCGCGCGAGCCCTCGTGCCGGCATCGGACCCGTTAGGATGCGCTCCCCATGAACGGCCCTTCGACCCCGCTCGTCCTGGTGGCCCTGCCCGACCCCGATGTCGCGCGGACTTGCGGGCGCTGGCTCGGCGATCACGGACTCGCCGCGCTACTCGCCCACGACGGCCACGAGGCCCTCCGCGAGATCCGCTCGAGTCGACCTCGAGTGGCCGTCGTCGACGCCGCTCTTGCCGGGCTCTACGGGTTCGAGATCCTGACGTGCATCGCGCGCGAGCCCGCTCTTCGATCGATCCGCACGATCCTCGTGACGGCCGCCCATCGTCCCGATCGCTATCGTCGCCCCGCCGAGTCCCTCTACGGCGCCGAGATCTCTCTCGACCGATCCTCGCTCCCCGAAGGGCTCGGCGACGCGCTCGAACGTCTGGGAATCCCGACCTGCACCGCGCTGCCATCCTCGGCTCCCCTCCCGGCGCAAGCGGCGATCGATCCCGCCATCCGAACGGCCGAGCGGCTGGCCCGCGTCTTCGCGTCGGATCTGCTCATGGACCACGGCGCCCTCCTCGACCGCGCCCGATCCGAGGCGGAGGTGATGTCCGCGATCCGCGCCGACCTCGATCGGGGGCGCGAGGCCCTTCGTCGCCGCGTCCCCGAGGTCGCGACGACGCAACGCGATTTCGTCTCCGATGCGGTCCGCTGCGCCGTGGCGGAACGGATCACTGCGCGGCGCCGTGGGACGGATCCTCGATGAGTGATCCCGAGCGCCCGCTCCAGACGAGGGCGGAGGAGTTTCTCACCCTCTTCACGAAGGGTGCCGAGCTCACCCGCGAGCTCGTCCACGAGAACGCCCATCTCCGCCGCCGCCTGCTCCAGATGCAACAGCAGACGCGACTCGCCGCGCGCGACCCGGCCGATTGGGAACGCCACCGGCGCGATCTGCTCCATCGGATCGAAGGGCTCGAAGGGGAACGGAAGGAAACGCTCTCGCGTCTCGAGGAGCTCGAACACGAGAACGAGGAATTCGCACGCAGGCAGGTCGAGGTCGAACAGGAGAACAACAGCCTCGCGAGCCTCTACGTCGCGAGCTTCCAGCTCCATTCGACCCTCGACCTCGAAGAGGTGCTCCGGATCGTCGTCGAGATCGTCATCAACCTGATCGGTGCCGAACGATTCGTGGTCTACCTCGTCGACGACAAGACCGGAATTCTCGAGCCGGTCGCTTCGGAGGGCGAACCGGCCGAAGGGCTCGTCCGAATCCCGCTCGGCCAGGGGATCCTCGGCGGCGCGGCGCTGGCTCGCGGCGCGACGTGTCGCGACGCCACCGCCTCGGAGGACCCGTCGGCTCCGATCGTCTGCATCCCTCTTCGAATCGAGGACCGGCCCCTCGGCGCCATCGCGATCTACAACCTGCTGCAGCAGAAGGATTGCTTCACGCCGCTCGATCACGAGCTCTTCAATCTGCTCGCGGGTCACGCAGCCACCGCGATCTTCTCTGCACGGCTCTATGCCCAGTCCGAGCGCAAGCGGAACACGATGCAGGGGCTCCTTCAGCTCCTGACGAAATGAGAAACGAGAGAAGGAGCCACGATGCAAAAACTCCGAATCCTCGTCGTCGACGACAGTCCGACGATGCGGCTGTTGCTCTCGATGGCGCTCAGACGCCAGCGGACCTTCGAGCTCGTCGAAGCGACCGACGGCATGGACGCCCTCAAGAAGCTCTCGGCCGACTCCTTCGATCTCGCGCTCGTCGACATCAACATGCCGATCATGGACGGCTTCACGCTCATCGAACTCGTCCGCAAGAACCGCGATTTCCAGGGGCTTCCGATCGTCGTCGTCACCACCGAGGGCGCGAGTGCCGACCGCGACCGCGCGATCCAGCTCGGTGCCGACGACTACGTGACGAAGCCCGTACAACCCAACCAGGTCCTCCGCGTCGTGAACGCATTGCTGAAGGTGAACTGAAATGTCGATCCTCTCTCTCGTCTGTGTCTCGCTCTTCTCGCTCACGGCCATCGTGGTCGGGCTCCGCTTGATCCGGCTCTCGATCGAGACCGGGAAGACCCCGGAGCGGCTGCTCGGAATGGTCTACTTCTCCGCGTGCGGCATCGGATTTCCGATGGTCGTCGCGGGGGGAAGACTCTTCGAAACGCACTTGCTTCTCGCCACGTTCCTGCACCACTTCGGGAACCTGTGCATCACCTTCGGAATCGGCGGGTTCTTCGTGTTCACCGCCCTCGTCTTCCGTCCCGGGGCTCTCTGGGCGCGCCTCCTCGCGATCGCCGGCTGCGTCGTGATCGCCGTCGATCTCGCTGGGCTCCTGTGGGCGTGGTACGGAGTCGACCGCGCCGACATGATGCGGCGGAGCTTTTCGTTCAGCCTGACGAACATGCTCGTCCTCGGCCTCGGATACGCATGGATGGGTGGAGAGGGCCTCCGCTACTACCGGATGATGAGGCGGCGCTTCGCTCTCGGGATCGGTGACCCGATCACGGCGAACCGGTTCCTGCTCTGGGCGATCGCAGGGATCGTTGCTTCGGCCGCGACGCTGGTGAACGTGACCGTCGTCTCGACGGCCGGCGGCGCCGCACAGAACCCGATGACGGTGACGGTGACGTCGATGAACGGGCTGCTCCAGAGCCTGCTCCTGTTCCTGATCTTCATGCCGCCGCAGTCGTACCTGGCGTGGGTCGCCGGTGCTCGGCGCCCGGCGACGGTGGAGGCCTGACCATGGCGGACGCTGCTGCATTCGAATGCGTGACGGAGGCCCTCGCTCGCGCGACGGGCTTCGACCACCTCGCCGCGAACGGAACCGTTCGGATCGCGCTCAAGAAGTCGGGGCTCGATCCGAAGACCGTCACGGCTTCTCAAATGGGGATCGTGGTGAAGCAGATCCTCCCGAAGGAGCTCAAGGCGCGAGGCGTCGCCGAGGCGGACGCGGCATGCGCCATCGTCGGTGCGGCGCTCGGGCGCCTGCGCGATTCGGCGGGCCCCGACGGTGCGGACGCGGTCTTCCAGAGACTCGGGCGCTGAACCTGGAATGCCCGAACCCGCTCGCCGCCGTCGCAAGCGAATCCTGCTCGTGGATGACTCCGAGGTCGCGCTGATGACCGAGCGGATGATCCTCCAGCGTGCCGGGAGCTTCGAGCTCCTCTACGCGCGAAACGGGCGAGAGGCCGTTTCGGTCGCGCGCGAGGCTCGACCCGACCTCATCCTCCTCGACGTGGTGATGCCGGAAATGGGTGGATTCGACGCATGTCAGGCGCTCCGCGACGAGGCCGCGACCCACGAGATCCCGATCATCCTGGTGACGACTCGAGGGGATGCAGAGCACGTCGAGACGGGGTTCGCGAGCGGCTGCAGCGATTACGTGACCAAGCCGCTCAACGGCGTCGAGCTCATCGCCAAGATCCGAAGTCTGATCGAGTAGCCACGAGGTTTTCATGGCCAGCGACGTCCACGATCCTGCAGACTACGTGCGGAGGGTCCGCCAGGGCACGCGCCGCTTCATCGAGGAGCGGCTCCAGGAGATCGAGACCCTCCGCGGTGCGGTCGCATCCCTCGAAGAAGAGAAGACGCGCCTGTCCCTCGAGCTCGGCGCCGCCCGCGCGGCTCTCGAGCGGGCTTCGTCGCTCCAGCTCCACGCGGCGAACATTGCCGAGGAAAACGCTTCCGCGTTCGAGCGCTATCTCTCGGTCGAGCAGGAGAACGATAGCCTCGCCAACCTCTACGTCTCGGCGTACCGGCTCCATGGAACGCTCGAGCCGGCCGAGGTGGTGCGTGCGATCCACGAGATCGTGGTCAATCTGATTGGTTCCGAGGAGTTCGCGATCCTCGAGGCGGAGGGCGACTCCTTCCGCGTCCTCTCTGCA
Organism: Myxococcaceae bacterium; assembly: GCA_905339255.1. Taxonomy (GTDB): domain Bacteria; phylum Myxococcota_A; class UBA9160; order UBA9160; family UBA9160; genus MYXO. The sequence goes on along the minus strand of CAJPFO010000058.1, from coordinate 16,253 downwards.
CTCGGAGTCGATGGGAACGCGATCGACGCAGCAGAGGATCGGATCCGGAGCGTGATCGAATCCGGTGAGCGCTTCGTCGCAGACGACGGCGATCGACGCCTCGACGACGAGCCTTCGAGCGGCCCCCGGGTCTGCATCCCCCTTCTGATCGAGGGCGAAGCGACCGGCGCCATCGCCATCTTCGGGCTTCTCGAGCAAAAGCCCGGGCTCGAACGGATCGACTTCGAGATCTTCGATCTCCTCGCGACACAGGCCGCGACGGCACTCCATTCGGCGCGCCTGCACGCACGACACTGGGCGTGCGAAGCCCGCCCCAGGAGATGAGTCTTCCTTCGTCGAGAACCTCGGCGGCTCGGCGGGCCTCATCCGCATCCAGCAAGGAGCCGGATCGGCCGACGCTCTACGTCCATCCGGGGCAGATCATGACGTCTCGAACGAAGGTCCGGATCGTCACGATCCTCGGCTCGTGTGTCGCAGCGTGCCTCTGGGATGAGGAGGCGGGGGTCGGGGGACTCTGCCATTTCGTGTTGCCTCGCGGCCTCGGCTTCGGGTCTTCGGCGCTCCGCTTCGGAAACCTCGCGGTGCCGGAGTTGATCCAGCGAACGGTCTCGCTCGGAGCGAAGCCGGAGCGGCTCCGGGGGAAGCTTTTCGGCGGGGCTTCGATCGCCCCTGCGCTCCAATCCGTGAACCCGCTCGCCCGGCGCAATGTCGATGCCGCTCGAGCGTTGCTCGCCGAGGCCGGCGTGGCCGTCGTTGCGGCCGACGTCGGGGGGCACCGCGGCCGCAAACTCGTCTTCCATCCGGACGACGGGACGGCCTGGGTCAAGCTCATCTAGGAACCGAGACCATGGACGCCGAACTCGAGCAGGTCCTCACGACGTTCGAGGCGCAGACCCGCGATGGTCTCGTCACGATGGAGGAGGCTCTACTCGCAATCGAGAACGGGGACTTCGACCCCGAGCGGACGAACGAGATCTTTCGCGTCTGCCACACGATCAAGGGCGACGCGGATTCGCTCGGGTTCGTTGCGCTCACGGAGTTCGCGCACGTCCTCGAAGACGTCCTCGGCGAGATCCGGCGTGCGGAGCGAAGGCCCAGCGAATCCGAATCGAACCTGCTTCTGGCAGCCGTCGACGCGCTGCGCGAGATCCTCGACTCGACTCTCGAGGGACGCGACGAGCTCTCCGACGATCACCGGCGATGCCTGGCGGCGCTGCGGGGCGACCACGGATCTCCGCGGCCGGAGCGAACGGTCGATCGTGTCGCCGCGCCGGCCTTCACCGGGTCGGACGCGAACCCGACGACGATCGGAGACTCGGTCCGGCTCGCCGCTCCGACGCTGCGGATCCGGGTCGAGACGCTCGATCGACTGATGAACCTCGCAGGAGAGCTTTCGATCGCGCGTGGGCGACTCGACCAGGTGCTCCACGATGGACGCAGCGCGCCCTCCTCCGAGGTCCTCGAGGCGCATCGCGCCATGGACCACCTCTTCGCGAGCCTCCAGGAGGAGGTCATGCGCGTGAGGATGGTCCCGCTCGGACCCGTCTTCCGGCAGCACGCGCGGTCCGTCCGAGAGCTCGCCCTCACGCACGGAAAGCGTGCTCACCTCGAGATCCGCGGCGAGGACGCCGAGGTCGACACGACGGTCATCGGACACCTCCGCGAAGCGCTCATCCACGTGATCCGCAACGCACTCGCGCACGGAATCGAAGCGCCCGAGGCCCGTCTGGCCCGGGGCAAGCCTGCGAGCGGGAGAGTCGTTCTCTCGGCGCGACAGGAGGGTGCCCAGATCGTCGTCGAGGTCGAGGACGACGGCGGAGGGGTCGACCTCGACGCCGTTCGCCGGCGGGCCGCGTCGCTCGGCCTCGTCGCCGATGCGGCCGCCCTCGGCCCGAACGAACTCCTCGAACTCGTCTTCCACCCGGGATTCTCGACCCGCGACGAGGCCGACCATGCCGCGGGCCGAGGCGTCGGAATGGACGCGGTACGCCGCACCGTCGAAAGCGTCGGTGGAACGGTTCGTTTGCGGAGCCGTCCCGGCGCGGGGACGATCGCCACGCTCCGTCTGCCGCTCACGCTCGCCATCATCGAGGGCTTCGCGGTGGGCACGGCGCGACAGGTATACGTTCTTCCTCTCGAGTCGGTGATCGAGTGCCTCGATCTCCCCACGGAGGGACGTCATTCGCGCGGCGGTGCCACGGGGCTCTTGAGTGTCCGCGACCGCCCGCTCCCCTACGTCCGGCTCGATCGCGTGCTCGGCCTGCCCTCCTCGGAGGCGAGCCGCGGAAGCGTGGTGGTCGTCGAGCATGCCGGGCGCCGACTCGGCCTCCTGGTCGATCGCCTCCTCGGCGAGCGCCAGACCGTGATCAAACCCCTTCCGAGACATCTCCGGAACGTTCCCGAGGTCGGCGGCGCAACGATCCTCGGAGACGGCCGGATCGCCCTCATTCTCGACGTCCGCGCTCTCATCGATCGCGCGATCGGAGGCATCGGTGACGCGGAGCTTCTCGGACCCGAGTCCAACCATGCGCTCGTTTCGACGGACACCGTGGAGGTCGGCCATGCATTCCAATCTTAGCCTGCGAGTGAGACTGCTGGCGTTGCCCGCACTGATGGCGGCCGTGTTCGCGGTCGTCGTGGTCGTCGCACTTCATTACGAAGGGCGGAAGGAAACGGCCGCGGACACCGTCGAGACACAATCGTACCCGTCGTTCTTGGTCGGCCTCGAGATGGCGAGTGTCGCGCGGGAGATGCACGCGACCGCCGAGCGTTCCGGTGCCAATCGCGATCGCGACGCGATCGTCGAGGCGCGTCGCTACCTGGCACGTTTTGGCGCATTGCTCGACAAGGCAGCGACGCTTCCGAACGCGGACATCGACGAGCTCGCCGGGCTCCGTGAGGCTTCCGAGCGCTACGGCGAAGGCCTCGGTCAGATGGAGGGACGGATCACCGGCGCGGCCGGATTCGACTCGGTCTCGCCGATCGTCGAGCGCTTGCGCAGCGAGCGCGACCAGATCTCGAAGCGGCTCGAGCAGCGGACGAAGCGCGATCAGGCCGCATCCGAGAGCGCGTTCGCCGACGTTCGCGCGCTCGAGAAAGCCCAGCTCGCGACGGTCGGAGCCGTCCTCGCGATCGGTCTCGGGATCTGCCTCGGAGTCTCGCTCCTCCTCGTGTCCTCGATCTCCAAACCGCTTCGAGAAGCGACGCGCGTTGCGACGGCGCTCGCCGACGGCGATCTCACCTCACACGTGGCGGTCACCTCGAACGATGAGCTCGGTTCGATGCTCGGTGCGATGAGCCGGCTCGTGGAGAAGCTGCGACGGGTGATCGGTTCGGTGCACGAAGCCGCCGAAGGATTGTCGGGGGCCGCGGATCAGGTCGCCGCGTCCGCGCAGGGGCTCTCGCAGGGAACCAGCGAGCATGCGGCCGCGGTCGAGGAAACCCGCTCCAACCTCGAGGAGATGAACGCGTCGATCACGCAGAATGCGTCGAACAGCCTCGAGCTCGAGGAAATGGCCCGCCGTGGAGCGAGCGGGGCCGAGGAGAGCGGAAAGGCGGTCGAGGAGACGATTCGGGCGATGGGGACGATCGCCGAGCGGATCTCGATCGTCGAGGAGATCGCATACCAGACCAACTTGCTCGCGCTCAATGCGGCGATCGAGGCGGCACGCGCCGGCGAACACGGCAAGGGGTTCGCCGTCGTCGCTTCGGAGGTGAGGAAGCTCGCCGAGCGAAGTCAATCCGCCGCACGTGAGATTCGCGACGTGGCCGCTTCGAGCGTCCAGGTCGCTTCGCGGTCGGGTGAGCTTCTCGCCGAGCTCGTTCCGTCGATCCAACGGACCGCGGAGCTCGTCCAGGAGGTGGCCGCGGCGTCCCGCGAGCAGGCATCGGGGATCGCGCAAATCGGTCAGGCGATGGGGCAGGTCGATCAGGTCACGCAGCGCAACGCTTCTGCGGCCGAAGAGCTTTCGAGCACGGCCGAACAACAGGCCGTCCAGGCACAGCGGCTTCGCCAGCTCATCGCATTCTTCCGGCTGGGCGCGCACCTCCGGTCGGGTTCGACGCCGCTCGCCGCCGGAACGACGTCGGGTTGGGCCTCGGGCGGACCCGCAGAACGCGGCAGGTCGTCGGGGCTCGATGCCGGCGACGGCGAGGCCGTCGATTCCGAGAGCGATTTCGTCCAATTCTGAGCACGCGCAAGGAGGCACCGCGTGGAACCCGATGAAGACCTCGATGAGTCGTTCCAGGTCCTGACGTTCCGGGTCTGCGACCAGCAGCATGCGATCCGGATCCTCGACGTGAAGGAGATCGTTCCGTTCACGACGATCACGCAGCTTCCGCGGACCCCGGACGCAGTGCTCGGCCTGCTCAACCTGCGCGGGGGAGCCGTTCCCGTGGTGAGCCTGGCGCGAGGCTTCGGCCTCCCCGAAGAGCCTCCCGGGCGTCGTTCGTGCGTGATCGTCCTCGAGGTGGTGGTCGACGGCGACGCGACGGTCGTCGGCATCCTGGCAGACGGCGTGAACAACGTGATCTCGGTGCGCCCCGAGGAGATCGAGCCCGCGCCGCGGTTCGGAACCGACGTCCCACACGCTCTTCTCGATGGCATGGTGCGGCTCGACGGGGATTTCGTCCCGCTCCTGAACGTCCGCGAGGTGCTCGCAGGTACCGGCTTCGGATCTCTCGAGGCGATCCCGACGCAGACGTCCGACCCTGCCTTGCAGCCGGCGGAATCCGATCCGCTTCCGACCGATCCCGATCCGGGAGCGTCCGAGGTTGCGACTCCAGCGTCCGTGGCCCTGCCGCGCCGCAGCGGGAGTCGGAAACGGAGTCGTGTGGCGCAATGACGGCTCGCCAACACGCGGCAGCCGCACGTTCCGCGAGCGCGTCGATCGGGGTACGCCCGGTTCCGGGGCTCCTCGACGCGGAGTTCCGGCTCTTCCAGTCGCTGGTCGAGCGCGAGGCCGGGATCCAGCTCGCCGACACCAAGCGCGCACTTCTCGCCAGCCGACTCAACCAGAGGCTGCGAGAGCTCGAAATGCCCTCGTTCAGCGCCTACTACCGGCGCGTGATCGACGATCCGAACGAGGCGATCGTCATGCTCGATCGGCTGACGACGAACGAGACGTCGTTCTTCCGGGAGCCGTCGCAGTTCGCGTTCCTCGAGACCCGCGTCTTCCCGCGCTGGAGAGAGGATGCTTCGAAGGGTCGGCGACCGCGCAGGATCCGGGCCTGGAGCGCGGGCTGCTCGACCGGCGAGGAGCCGGTCTCGATGGCGATGAGCCTGCTCTCCCACTTTCCGCGGAGCGAGGGCTTCGAGATCGAGATCCTCGCGTCGGATCTCTCGACCCGTGTGCTTCGTCAGGCGCGATCCGCGACGTTCAGCCTCGACAAGGCGGTGCAGATCCCCGGCCACCATCTTCATCGCTTCATGCGTCGCGGGATCGGCCGTCAGGCCGGGCGCATGCGCGCCAGCTCGGAGGTCCGGGCGACCCTCCGCTTCGAGCGTCTCAATCTCGCTCGCGATCTGGACCCGAGGCTCGGGATCTTCGATCTCGTGCTCTGTCGCAACGTCCTGATCTACTTCGAGCCAACGCACAAGCGTGGGGCGCTCCAGCGTCTCCTGAGAGTCCTCGACCCGGAGGGGCTTCTCCTCCTCGGTCACTCCGAGGCACTCCAGGGTCGTGAGCAGCCCCTGCGCAGCGTCGGTCCGAGCGTGTTCGCGTGGAAGAAGCTCCTCGACGATTGAGGCCGCCCGTACGCGGCGGCCCGCGCGTGCTCGTCGTCGACGATTCGGCCGTGGCGCGGCGGCTCATCGCGATGGCGCTCGGATCCGATCCGACGATCGAAGTGGTGCTCGCCGCGGATCCGGTGATCGCGGCCACGAAGATCGAGCAGACGGCGCCGGACGTGATCCTGCTCGACCTCGAGATGCCTCGGATGGACGGCCTCTCGTTCCTGCGGCGCCTCATGGCCGAGCATCCGATCCCGACCGTCGTCTGCTCCGCCGTGGCCGCGCCCGGAACCGAAGCCGCACTCCGGGCGCTCGCCGACGGAGCGGTCGAGATCCTCGAGAAGCCGCGCTGGCGAGACGGGGCACTCCGGTCCGAGTGGACCCGAGACCTGCTGCGGACGATTCGTGCCGCGGCGCTCGCTCGCGTGGCGAAGCGGAAATCGACGCCGCAGCTTCCCCTCCGGCGCGGACCACCGCACGCCGAGAGCGCCGCTCGGCGCGGAAGCCACTTCGTCGTCGCGATCGGAGCCTCGACGGGAGGGCCCGAGGCCCTCACGACCCTGCTTCGCGCCCTGCCGGCCGATGGCCCCGGGATCGTGATCGCCCAGCACATGCCGGCCGCGTTCACCGGTGCGCTCGCTCGTCACCTCGACTCGGTGTCGGAGATCCGCGTCCGCGAAGCCGCCGACGGCGACGCCATTCTCGACGGACATGCTCTCGTCGCGCCTGGGGACCGGCACGTCGTCGTGCTACGGACCGGCGGACGCTTCTCGGTGAGCGTCCTCGAAGGGCCGAGAATCGGCGGTCATCGACCGTCCGTCGACGTCCTGTTCCGCTCGGTCGCGAGAGCGGCGGGACCGCACGCCGTGGGGGTCGAGCTGACCGGCATGGGCGCTGACGGCGCAGAAGGGCTACTCGCGATGCGACGAGCCGGCGCCTGGACGCTCGCGCAGGATGCCGAAACCTGCGTCGTGTTCGGAATGCCTCGTGAAGCGATCGCGCGTGGGGCCGCAGCAATGGTGCTGCCGCTCGAGAGGATTCCTGGAGCCATCGTTGCGTCGGTGCGGCGAAATGGACGGCGAGGGCCGTCCGACGCAGACGCGCCGCCGCGTCTCTCGGTGGTCGGGGGCCCGGGTCCGAACCCTCAGCGTCCCTCGAACCTCGGGGGCCGGCGCTCGAGGTAGGCGCGAACTCCTTCACCGAAATCCTTCGAGCGGAAGAGCGGCAAGAGCTGCAGGAAGACGTGGTGCACGTTCGCCTCGAAGCTCTCCTCGAGGCCGAGCCGCATCATCCTCTTGGTGGCCTGGACGGCGAGCGGGGCGTTCGACGCCATCTCGACTGCGAGGTCGCGAACCGAACGAGCGAGCTCCGGGTCCTCGACGACGCGGTTCACGAGTCCGAGCGCGAGACATGCGTTCGCGTCGAGCGTCTGCCCCGTGAAGGCGATTTCGCAGGCCTTCGCCCAACCGACGAGTCGCGGAAGGAGCCAGGTACCGCCACTCTCCGGAAGCACGCCGCGCTTCGTGAACGCCGCCGCGAGCTTCGCGCTCGACGACGCGACGCGAACGTCGCAGCCGAGCGCAAGATCCATCCCGTATCCGGCGGCTGCTCCGTTGAGCGCACAGATCGTCGGCTTGTCGACCTGGTGGAGGACGATCGGCGGTGCGCTCCGGAGATCGAATCGCCCGATCCCCATCGAAGCATCGGAGCCGATGTTCTTGCCGGCCGCGAGGTCCTTCAAATCGAGCCCTGCGCAAAAACCCCGCCCGGCGCCGGTCAGTACGATGACGCGTACGTCGCCATCGGCGTCGCACCGCAGCAGCAGCTCCGAGAGCCGATCGAGCATCGCCGGGGTGATCGCGTTCAGGCGGTCGGGACGGTTCAGCGTGAGCGTCGCGACGTGCGAATCGATCTCGATCAGGACTTCGTCCATGCGGCCTCCGAGGGTCGAGGATCAGCGCTCGCGCGAGTAGTCCCAGGAGATCACCCGCTTCGGGACGACGACGATGTAGGCGGAGCCCGGTCGGGTCTCCTTCGGAAGCTCGGACTCGGCCACGCCCCGACGCCGGGCTCCCTCGCGCGCGTAGTGGAGCCGGCCTTCGGGATCGGTGACGACGCGGCCCTCCCCCTGGATGCAGACGCCCCGAAGCTCGCTCATCGAGCTTCCGCTCTCGAGCGAGAGCGCGACCTTCGGGTTCCGAAGGACGTTCTTGATCTTCTGTGTTCCGTCGACGCAACCCATCACGATCTCGTCGCCGGCGCGGAAGTAGCCGATCGGAACCGCGTGCGGATGGCCGGAAGGTCCGATCGTGCAGAGCACGATCCAGCCCGGCTTCGAATCGAGGAAGGCATCGATCTCGGAGGGGGAGAGCTTGGCAGGCATCGCTCCATGGTACGCTCGCCGAGCTTTCGGAAAAGGGGGGGACGATGGATCCGTTCCGGGGTCGCGTGGCGGTGGTGACGGGAGGCGGTGGCGGAATCGGCGCCGAGCTGGCGCGAGCCTTTGCCGCGCGGGGCTCGAAGATCGTGCTCGCCGACGTCGACGAGGCCGCCATGGCGAAGGTCGAGGCCGAACTCGCTGCGGGCGGCGCGGCAGTCTGCTCGATCCGCACCGACGTCTCGAAGCGCGAACGGGTCGAGGCGCTCGCCGAGGCCGCGGTGCAGCGTTTCGGCTCGGTCCACATCGTCTGCAACAACGCCGGCATCGCCACGTTCGGCGAGATCGTGAAGTCGCCGCACGAAGATTGGGAGTTCACGATGGGGGTGAACTTCTGGGGCGTCGTCCACGGAGTCGAGTGCTTCGTGCCGCGCCTGCTCGCGCAGGGCGAGGGCGGGCACGTGGTCAACACCGCGTCGATGGCCGGGCTCGTCGGCATGCGCTGGCTCGGAGTCTACTGCGCGTCGAAGTTCGCAGTGGTGGGCTTGACCGAAGCCCTGCACCGGGAGCTCGAACCCCACGGAATCGGGGTGAGCGTGCTCTGCCCGATGATCGTCGAAACCTCGATCAACGAGAACTCGGTCCGCCTCCGCCCGGCGCATCTGCGTTCGCAGGCGCCGCCCCCGGCACCGCCTCCAACGGGAGCGATGAAGGGCGGGATCGTCTCGGCGGTCTCGGTCGCGAAGCGAGTCGTTCGGGCGATCGAGGAGCGGCGCCTCTACGTGCTCACGCATCCCGAGCAACGCGAGATCCTGCGCCGGCGCGCAGCGCGACTCGAGGCCGCGTTCGAGGATCTCGCGGGTTAGGAGGCCGACCCGAGACGGATCGGGTCGCTCGGCGGGACGTTTCCGAGCCCCGCTTCGGCGCCCCCCCGGAGGTCGCCCCCCCCCGGCCCCGTGGGGCCGCTCGGCTACGGGCGGAGGCGGCGTCTTTCCAGGTCGGTTGCCGGCGCGCCCGTGATAGCCTGACCCGTCGTTCAGACTCACTGTCGCCTCGGGGGAGCCCATGCCGCTCGGCCGCTTCGCTCACGCCGCCCTCCTTGCCTCGCTCCTGCTCGTACCGCTCGCGCCCGCCTCGGCCGAGTATCCGTATCCGAGCTGCGGGGCGCCGGGCTGCAGCAACCCTTCCGACTACGCCTCGTACCTCTTCCTCGCGCCGGGAGTCGCGCCGAACGACTACTCGGGCGGCGACGTCTGGAAGTACGAGCCGGGCACCGGAATGAACGTGATCGGCGCCTGGCAGCGCTCGACGGGACGGCCCGACGTGATCGACGCCGTCCTCGACAGTGGCTTTCGCTGGAGCGCTCGATCGCTCGCCCGCTCGACGGCCCTCCACCGCGGCGAACTCCCGCCGCCTCCGGGCTGCGGGGCGTACGACTGCAACCAGGACGGCGTCGTGAACGTCGAGGACTACCCTGCGACGCCGGATTCGAACGGCAACGGCTTCGTCGACGGGCAGGACCTGATCCGTGCGTTCTCGAACGGCATCGACGACGACGGCAATGGCTACGTCGACGACATCGCCGGCTGGGACTTCTACCAGCGCGACAACGACCCCTTCGACGACGTCGATTACGGGCATGGCACCGGAGAAGCGGGCGACGTCGCCGACGAGGCAAACGACGGAGGCGGCCTGCCCGGAGTCGCGCCGAGCGCGATGCACCTCCCGCTGCGCGTGGCCGACAGCTTCGTGGCCATCGACAGCGATTTCGCGCAGGCGGTGGTCTATGCGGTCGATCGCGGTGTGGCGGCGATCTCCGAAGCGCTCGGAACGATCTCGGCCACACCGAGCGGTCAGGCCGCGGTCGACTACGCCTACCGGCGCGGAGTGCCGATCCTGGCGAGCGCGGCAGACGAACAGAGTCAGCATCACAACTTCCCCGCTGCTTACGAGCACACGCTCTGGATGAACTCGGTCCGGAACGGCGACGGCACGTTCGTGAAGGAGAAGAGCGACTACACCGTGCAGAACGGCTGCACGAACCACGGAGGGCGCGCCTGGACGGCGATCCCGTCGACGAGCTGCTCTTCGGAGGCCACCGGCCGCTCGGGCGGGATCGCGCTCCTACTCGTCTCGCACGGACGGAACCTCGTCGACCGCGGCCTTCTCGATCCCTACCCCGGGCAGGGCCCCGAGCGGCCCTTCTCGGCCGAGGAAGTCCGGCAGCTCTATCGCGCCTCGGCGGTCGACGTCGACCACGGCGCGAACCCGCTCCTCACCATGGAGCCCTTGCTCTCGGCGGTGCTCTCGGCACCGACGCTCGGACTTTTCTTCGCGAGCTCGCACTTCGGAACCCGGCCGGGTTGGGACCAGTTCACCGGCTACGGAAGGCCCGACGTCGCACGCATGCTCGATCTCGCCGCGACGGCGATCCCGCCGGAGGCGGACCTCTCGGGAAGCGTCGCATGGTTCGATACCATCGATCCCTCGCGAACGCCGAGCGTTCCGGTCAAGGGCTCGGCTGCGGCGCTCCGCACCGGAGGGTTCTTCGAGTACACACTCGAGGTCGGTTGCGGCGTGCAGCCGGCGACCTTCGTCGAGATCGAGAACGGCGCGAGCGTCGCTCCGCTCGAGCGCGCGACACTCGGCGTGTGGGATCCTGCGGGGACGGCAGCGACTTGCGGCTTCGATCCGACGCAACCGATCAGCGACCCCGATGCGCATACGGTGACGCTCCGGCTCCGCGTCATCGACTCGCAGGGCCGGCTCGGGGAGGATCGTCGCACGCTGGCGATCCACTCGGACGCGACGCTCCGCTTCGCTCCCGAGCGGCTCGGCGCCTCGGGCGAGGGTTCGCCTGCGCTCGCGGACGTCGATCGCGACGGCATCCTCGACATCGTCTACGGAACGACCGATGGGCGGGTCCACGCGCTGCGCGGCACGACCGGCGAAGCGCTCCCGGGCTTTCCGGCGCTGACCGCCGAGATCCCCATCCACCCGTCGCCGGCCTACGCCTCGGGAGAGGTCCCCATCCCGCGCGAGGGGATCCTCGCGCCGGTCGCCGCCGACGACCTCGACGGCGATGGCCGCATCGAGATCGTCGCGGCGACGATCGAGGGCAGCGTCTACGTGTTCGACGATCACGGCCGCGTCCGCCCCGGGTTCCCGGTCGCGACCGACGCGAACCTCTCGAGAGCAGAGAACCGGGACGAGTGGAACGACGCCGATCCCGGCATCGTGAGCGCGCCGACGCTCGCCGACCTCGACCCCGCCGGAGCGCATCCCGCGCTCGAGATCGTGCTCGGCGCCTGGGATGGCCACGTCTACGCGTGGCGCGCCGACGGTAGCCAGCGCCCCGGTTTTCCGGTGCGGCTCGCCGATCGGAGCAAGGTCGACGTCGACGCGGTGAGCGGAAAGATCACACCGAAGGCGGGATCGAAGGCGCGTGAGCGCCTCACCAAGATCCTCGGTTCTCCGGCAGTCGGAGACCTCGATGCCGACGGACTCCCTGAAATCGTGGTCGGGACGAACGAAGAATACGGCGGCGAGACGAATGGCTTCCATGCCGATTCGGTCCTGCTCCGCGCGCTCATCTCGCTCTCGGGCGGCGGCCTCGACATCGGCGATTTCAAGCTCGACACCGGAGGCCGGCTCTACGTCGTCCACCACGACGGCGCTCTCCATACCGGCGGAGCGCTCCGGAACGGCTGGCCGAGGCGACTGCCCATGATCGTCGGAGGGCTCCTGCCGACGGTCGCGACGGGCACTCCGGGGTCGCCGGCCCTCGCCGATCTCGACGGAAGTGGAAGGCTCACGATCGCGATCTTCGGGGCGATCGGCCCCGTGCTCCTCTTCGACGCCGACGGAAACTCCGTCCTCGGCACGACGAGCGGAGCACCGAACTCGCTCGCCGTCGACTTCCCCGCGAGCTTCCCGAACGTTCCCCCGACGGCGGGCTCCCCCGACGCGCCCTTCTTCGGCTCTCTCGGATCGGGCGCCTTCGGCGACCTCGATGGAGACGGGCTACCCGAGTACGTCGCGCCGACGGGCGGAATCCGGCAGTTGATCGACGTGGCGGCGCCGGGAAGCCAGGAGTTCGGCGATCATCAGATCACCGCCTGGGACCCGCGGACCGGAGCGGTGCTCCCGGCCTTTCCGCGCGTGATGGACGACATGCAGTTCCTCTCGAGCCCGGGGCTCGCCGACGTCGACGGCGACGGCCGCGCGGAGATCGTCCAGGGCAGCGGGGCGTATCTGGTCCGCGCCTACCGCGCCGACGGCTCGACTCCGCCCGGCTGGCCGAAGTTCACTCACGGCTGGGTGATCAGCGCGCCCACGGCCGGTGACGTCGACGGCGACGGAAAGATCGAGATCGTGACGGCCACCCGAAATGGGAACCTCTACGTCTACGACACGCCGGCGTCCGCCACCGACACGGCGATCCCGTGGCAGGGCTTCGGACGCGACCGGCGCAACACGGGAAATCTCTCCTCGGGCGTGGCCCCGACGGCCACGGCGGGAGACCCGCGCGCCGGTCTCGTCTGGTCGCTCGAAAGCCTGCGGCTCGCGATCGACGAGCGGATTGCCGCCGGCCCTCCGAGCCTTTCGCGATCGCTCGCGCCGGCCGCGATCGATTGGACGCTCTACATCCTCGGAAGCCTCGGCAACGTGAAGCTCACTGCGGCGCTCCTCCCCTACATCGATCGTGCGATGACGTCGCCCGCCGAGAATGCTCCGCTGCTCGACGATCTGCGGAGCGAGCTCGGGAATGCGACGAGTCGCGCGGGCCGCCTCGCGCTCTCGCGCAAGACTTGCGCAGCGACCGATCTCGTCTGCAACGCAGCGCTCGCAAAAGCGAAGGCATGGCTCGATACGGGAGACCAGCTCGCACTCCGGGGGAGGACCCGCCAGGCGATCACGGCGTGGGCCGCTGCGCTTCCCTACGTACTCTGACCGACCCGCACGCGCTCCGGATGGGTGCCCCGCGCGTCCGTGTCGCGTGCGTTCGCAGCGGCGAGGAGCGCGGCGAGCGCTTCTCGGGTGACGGCTCCTCGCGAGAGAGAGACGAGCTTTCCGACCGGGAGCTCGAGGAAGAATGATCCGCTGTCGGCGGCCCCCGCGGCGTTCCCGGTCGCGGCCTCGAGGCCCGCATCGCCGAAGAGCGCCTTCACGACCTTCGCGACGATCGGAAGCAGCGCAGCACGCGCTCGTTCGTCTTCGAGAAAGCTCCGGATCGGCGTGTGCCGATCGAAGGGCGGGCGAAGCATCTCGGCGACCTCGAGCACGACGCGGCTTCGAAGCACGACGTCGCGCGACGACCGTGCGATACGGATCTCGAAGCCCCCGGGCTCGCAGACGAAGGCGTGCACTCGAGGGTCGAAGAACGCGAAGGCGCGTCGATCGAGTGAAAAGCGCACGCGCGTCTCGTCGCCCGCCGCGAGCGATACCTTCGCGAAGGCGCGGAGCTCCTGCTCGGGTCGCGGTACGAGCGACTGCTCGTCGTGGACGTAGACCTGGATGACGTCGCTTCCGGCGCACGTCCCGACGTTCCGGACCCGAAGCGAGATCCCGAGCCGCTCGCCGTCCTGGAGCGTCGTCGGGTCGACCTCGAGATCGTCCCACTCGAAGCGCGCGTACGAGAGGCCGTGCCCGAAGGCGTAGAGCGGATCGATCCGCGCCGTGTCGTAGTGCCGGTAGCCGACGAAGACGCCTTCCCCGTAGCGGACCTCGCGCGGCTCGCCGGGGAACTGGTGGAAACACGGCGTATCCTCGATGCGGCGGGGCCAGCTGGTCGCGAGCCTTCCCCCGGGATCGGCGCGGCCGAGCAACACGTCGGCGACACCGGCACCCCCGGCCTGCCCTCCGAGGCCGGCGACGAGGATCGCGGACGCACGATCGGCGAACGGCAGCCGCACGGGAGCCCCCGCGACGACGACGACGACGAGATCCGGCTGCACCGAGGCGACCGCATCGACGAGCGCCACGTGAGAAGCCGGAAGATCGAGATGCCGCCGGTCGGCCCCTTCGACCTCCATCGACGCCGGGAGCCCGACGAAGACGACCGCCACGTCGGCATCGCGCGCCACACGGCGCGCCTCGTCGAGGAGGGCGGGATCGCTTTCGTGACGCTCGTCGACCCCCTCGGCATAGTCGATCTCGTGGGCGCCGGGATCGCTCCGGAGCGCGTCGAGGGCGCTCTCGAGACGCGCCGGCACCATCTGCGAGCTCCCCCCGCCCCCGTAACGAGGCTCCTTCGCGAAGCGCCCGATGAGCGCGATTCGACGCCGGCGCCCGGCATCGAGCGGAAGGAGCCCTCCCTCGTTTCGCACGAGCACGCTGCAGGCCGCTGCCGCCTCACGGCCCAATGCGTGGTTCACGTCGCGAAGCGAATCGGGGAGGCGCGACCGCGGAGCCTCGACGCCTGCGGCCGAGCGCGCCTCTTCGGCGCGGAAGACGAGCTCGAGGATCGCCGCCGCACGCTCGTCGACGATCGCCTCAGGAAGCGCTCCGGAGCGGACCGCATCGACGACCTCGCGGTCGGTCACCCCTCCGCTCGACGGCATCTCGAGATGGAGCCCCGCCCGGACACCTTCGACACGGTCGTTCACCGCACCCCAGTCGGAGACGACCACGCCTTCGTAGCCCCAGTCCCGGACGAGGACGTGATCGAGGAGGAAGGCGTCTTCCGACGCGAACGCTCCGTTCACCCGGTTGTACGCACACATGACGGTCCACGGCTTCGCACGCGTCGTGACGATCTCGAAGGGCCGCAGATGGAGCTCGCGGAGTGTGCGCTCGTCGACGACGGCGTCGACGAACATCCTTCCGGTCTCCTGGTCGTTCGCCGCGAAATGCTTGACCGACGCGCCGACCCCCTCCCCCTGCAACCCTGCGACGAAAGCCGCGCCGAGCTCTCCGGCGAGCTCGGGGTCCTCCGAGAAGTACTCGAAGTTGCGGCCGCCGAGCGGCGAGCGGTGGAGGTTCACGCCGGGGCCGAGGACGACGTCGACGCCGAGCGCGCGCGCCTCGAGGCCGATCGCTCGCCCCACCCTCCTTGCGAGATCGACGTCGAAGCTCGCGCCGAGCGCCGAGAGCGTCGGGAAACAGGTGGCCGGAAGGCTCGTCCCGATCCCGACCTGGTCGCCTCGCGGCGCCTTGCGCACGCCATGCGGACCGTCGGCCATCCAGATCGAGGGGACACCCGCATCGGGAAGCGGCTTCGTCGTCCAGAGGTCGAGCCCCGAGAGGAGAGACGCCTTCTCCTCGAGGTCGAGCTTCGCGAGGGTTTCGAGAACGCGTCGGGATCGGACGGGAGCCATGCGACCGACGGTAGGAGAATGCCCCCGGGGCCGCGACCCGAAACGGCGCGTTGCCGCGCTCCGCTCCCCCTGTTGCGACGCCACGACCCGGCGCATCCTCGCCGCATGCCGCTCCACGCCCCGGGCTCTCCGAAGCTTCTCGGTGTCCGCTTCGCACTCAACGTCTTCGTCGCCGCGGGAATCGTCTGGTTCGTCCTCGAGCGTCTCGACGATCGGAACCCGATCTGGGCGATCGCATCGATGGTGGCGGCGAGCGAGCCGCAGGTGAAGGACGCCGTCAAGATGTTCCGCTCACGGACGGTGAACGTGCTCGTCGGCTGCGCGGTCGGGCTCATCGTCCTCGTCGTCGGAGGCTCGCACGACTGGCTGCTCCCGCTCGCCGTCTCGTGTGCGGTGCTGGTCTCTTCGTACTGGGTCCGGATCCAGACGATGTGGCGCCAGGCGCCGATCACGGCGGCACTCGTGATCTCGTCGGGGCTCGTCGAGCACTCGCGCCTCTCGGGGATCGAGCACGGCCTCCACAAGGTCGCCGAGGTGATCTTCGGCTGTGTCGTGGGGCTCGCCGTGAGCTACGCGATGGCGAAGCTCTGGCCACTCGCCGAGGCGGATGCGCCGAAGGCAGCGGCCTAGTCCGCTTGGACGCGCGGTGTGGGGGGCGCCGGCTCTCGTCCCCGGGAGGGAGTCCGCGCCGGGCTCCTGCGCCGGTCCGCCTCGAAGCGATTGCCTGGAAGACCGACCCAGGCGGGTCGGTCTCCTAGCGTCGCGCGCGGCGCACGAGGCCGAGGCCGGTGAGGCCGGCTCCGAGGAGCAGACCCGCTCCCGGCTC
>CAJPFO010000057.1 GCA_905339255.1 Myxococcaceae bacterium | reverse complement strand
GCTTGCCGCGCAGCCGCGCCTCCCGCTCGCGGTCCGTGCCGAGCTGGCCTTCCAGTCCTTGATTAGCGGCCTTCAGGGCTTCGACGCTGGCTTTGAGCCGTTCGACTTCGACCGGCAGGGGTTCGAACTGTTTGACCTGGGCTTCCAGCTTGGCGGCTTTTTCCTCCAGGTCGGCCTTGTCCTTCAGCAAGGCAGCATTGTCGGCCTCCAGCTTGGCCTTCTCCTCGCCGAGTTGGCGCAAGGCCCCTTGCGCCTTGCGCAGGATCAACTGGATCGCGGCATCTTGCTTGGGGGCCTCCGCCTGGGCGGTCGGAGGCAGCAGCAGGGCCGACAGCAGCAGTCCCGCGATCCTCGCAGGCGTTGCCATTGGCCGGCCGGTCGGCGTAACCCGCATGGAGCGCGGCAGAATGCGGGAGTCCGTGGCCCGCCCCTCCCGGACTGCGCAGGCTCCGTCCGGGCTACGGCCCGGCTTGGCCATTGGGACGCAAGGCTCGCCTTGCCTGGGGTCGCCAAGCGTTGCGGGATTGTGCAAGGCCAGCCTTGCACTCCGGTTTGGGCTGTCGCAGCGTCGGGTGGCAAGCATGGTGTCCACCGGCTCAGAACCAGGCGTTGAGGTCGAGGCCCAGCGTGTCGATGGACAGGGGCGGGCCGTCGATGGAGTCGGCGCTGAACCAGCGCAGGTTCAGCCAAGTGTTGCGGGCCAGGCCGTACTGGGCGCCCACCACCCAGCCCTTGGCATCGGTGCCGCCCTGGTGGAACACCGAGTCGGTGAAGGCATCCAGCACCGCGTCGCGCTCCAGGTAGCGGTAGGCGAAGTACAGGCTCCAGTCGTGCAGGCGCCGCATCTCGGTGCGGCCCAGGTCCAGGCGCACCTGCCAGGCGTTGGTCTTAGGCTTGATGTCGTCGCCGAACTGGCGCTTGATCGCGTTTTGGTTGAAGCCGAAGTTCTTGGCGAAGTCGCCGGTCAGCAGGACGTGGGTCGGCGCGAAGTCGGCGTAGTCGAAAAAGGCGGTGGCGTTGAACACCTGGAAGCCAGAGGCGAGGCCCACCAGGCAGACGTTCTGCGCCCCCAGCGCGCCGGTGTTGCAGGCGGTCTGGTTCTGCGCGTCGTTGATGGCCACCAGGGAGTTGCCCTTCTGCATGAACGCCGGCGCGGTCCAGTCGTAGAGCTGGCTGTCCTGGGCGTTGCGCCGGGCGCTGATGTTCTGGTAGTGGTAATAAGAGGCTGCGACCTTCAGGCGCGACTCGTTGTGCATCAGCCAGTCGGCCCCCAACTGCCCGCCGAACAGCCATTTGTCGGCACCGGAGAAGTTGATGTCTTGGATGGGGAACACGCCCAGCGTGGCGAACACCGAGTCGGGGTGCTGCGGCCCTTGGTTGATGCCGAACCGCCCGACGGGGTTGGCCACGTGGTAGGCCTGGACCACCGGGTCGTCGCGGTTGAGGTTGAGGCGGAAGGTGCCGGCGAAGCCTTCAAAGCTCAGGTCGGGGTCGAACACCACGTCGGTGGACATCCAAGGGTTGGGGATGCGCCCGCCCCACAGCGTGAACCAGTCGTTGCCGGTCTTGTCCTTGAAGTCGTACTGCAGGAAGCCGCGGTCGATGGCCACCTGGTAGGACTGGCCGTAGTTGCCCAGGGTCTGGTTGTTGGACACCGGATTGTACTGGTTGCTGGTGGCGAGGCGGAAGCCGGCCTTCAGGCTGTCGGTGATGTCGGCGTCGAAGCCGACCCGGATGCGCTCGCGGAAGCGGTTCCGGTCGGTGCGGGTGTTGAGGTAGGCTTGGCCTTTCGCCAGCGCCTGGGAGACGCCGCCGTCCTTGTTGATCTGCGGCCAGTCGAAGGCCGGGGCGTTGCCGGCCGGGTAATACTCGCCTTGGAAGCGCAGCCGGTTGTCCATGTAGGGATGGATGCGGCCGACCCAGTCCGGCAGGGCGGCGGGGATGCCCCATTTCTCGGCTTTGGCCTGCGCCTTGACTTCCTTGACCACGTCGTCTTTCAGCTCGGCCCGCACCTGCTCGCGGATCTCCTCCTTGACGAACTCGGGCACGCGGGCGACACGGATGGGTTGGGGCTTGCCGTCCGCCGCCGCGACCCCGGCCACCGTGGCCCCGGCGGCGGCGATCCCCGCCGTCTCGGCCTGGGCTTGCGCGGGGCCGAGAGTGGAAGCGGCCTGCGTCTGCGCGGCGGCGG
>CAJPFO010000056.1 GCA_905339255.1 Myxococcaceae bacterium | reverse complement strand
GCATCGGCATCGATGCCCGCGCGCTCGTAGAGGAGCGAACCCTTCTTCTCGAACAGGAATGCCACGCAGCCGGTCGAGCCGAGATTGCCACCCTGCTTGGTGAGCGCGTGCCGGATCTCGCCGACCGCCCGGTTCCGGTTGTCGGTCAGGGCTTCGATCAGGATCGCTACGCCCCCGGGGCCGTAGCCCTCGTAGATCACCTCTTCGTACTGATCGGCCGCGCCCTCGCCCGTGCCCTTTTTGATGGCGCGCTCGATGTTGTCCTTGGGCATGTTGGCGGCGCGGGCCTTGTCGACCACGAGCCGAAGGCGCGGGTTGCCGCCCAGGTCTCCCCCACCGATGCGTGCCGCCGTCGCGATCTCGCGGATCAGCTTCGTGAAGATCTTGCCGCGCTTGGCGTCCGCCGCGCCCTTCTTGCGCTTGATCGTCGCCCATTTCGAGTGGCCCGACATGACGGCATCGAGATAGCAGAGCCCACCCCGCAGGGTCAACGCGGGGTTCCCTTTCACGATCGCGCGATTACAGGCGATCCGCGTTTCCGCCGATAGAGGGAAGCCCCCGTTCGCGGGGTGCGAGCGGAGGGAGCCTCGTCCATGGCCGAGATCGCCATCGGGATCGACCTCGGGACCAGCAACTCCTGCGTCGCGGCCGTCGAGAGCGACGCCCCGAGGGTGCTGCCGAACGCGTACGGCGAGGGCGTCACGGCGAGCGTCGTGGCTTTCGGCGACGATGGACGGATCACGGTCGGCAATGCCGCGCGAGCCAACGTCATCCATGCTCCGAAGACGACGGTCTATTCCGCGAAGCGCCTGATCGGCCGCTACTTCTTCTCCGAGGAAGTGAAGAAGGCCCGGGCGATCTGCTCGTACGACATCGTCGAGGGTCCGAACCACGGGGTCCGGATCCGAATCCGCGAGAACGACTACTCGCTTCCCGAGATCTCCGCGATGATCCTCCGCGAGCTCAAGGGCATCGCGGAAGCGCAGCTCGGGCAGGCCATCACGAAGGCCGTCGTGACCGTTCCGGCCTACTTCAACGACAACCAGAGACAGGCCACCCGCGACGCCTGCCGGATCGCAGGGCTCGACGCGCTGCGGATCCTGAACGAGCCGACCGCAGCGGCGCTCGCGTACGGCTTCGGCCGCGAGCTCCACCAGAAGGTCGCCGTCTACGACCTCGGCGGAGGCACCTTCGACATCTCCGTGCTCGAGATCGGCAAGGACGTCTTCGAGGTGCTCTCGACGTGCGGGGACACTTTTCTCGGCGGCGATGACTTCGACGATCGGCTGATCGACCTGCTCGCCGACGAGTTCGCCGCCCAGCACGGGGTCAACCCGCGAGAAGATCCGTTCGCACTCGAGAAGCTCAAGGTCGCCGCCGAGTCGGCGAAGAAGGGCCTCTCCGTCGACGACGAGGTCGAGATCCGGATTCCCGACGTCGCGCTCGATTCCGAAGGGAAGGGGCTCTCGATCGGGCGGACGCTCGGAATCGGCGAGTACGCGACGCTCGTGAACGACCTGATCCAGCGCACCTTCAAGGTCTGCGACGAAGCGATGCAACAGGCGGGTGTCGTGAACCGGGACCTGGCCGGCGTGATCCTCGTCGGCGGCCCGACGCGGCTCCCGCTGATCCGTCACGCCGTCCGCGACTACTTCCAGCTCGAGCCGAGGACGGACGTCAATCCGGACGAGGTGGTCGCCATGGGCGCCGCGCTCCACGCCGCGTCGCTCCTCGCTCCCGAGCAGAAGGCGTATCTCCTCGACGTGACGCCGCTCTCGCTCAAGATCGGCGTGGCCGGCGGCCTCGCCGAGACGGTGATCGAACGGAACACGCCCGTGCCGATCGACCAGACCCGCACCTTCACGACCTTCCAGGACTTCCAGGAAAGCGTCCGGATCCGCGTGTACCAGGGCGAGTCGAGACACGCGGCCGAGAACGAACTGCTCGGAGAGTTCGTTTTCGGCGGCCTCGCTCGTGCACGCCGCGGCGAGACGCGGATCGAGGTGACCTTCGAGATCAACAGCGACGGCATCGTCCACGTGACGGCCCGCGACCCTGCGACCGATCAGAAGGCCTCGACGCAGATCAAACTCTCCTCGGGCCTCTCCGAGGAGGAGATCGAGCAGATCATCGCGCGCGGTCACGCCGAACGCGTCGAGACGGCACTCCCGGGCACCGATCCGAGCGTGCGTCCCGGCGAAGCGGCGGCCGCCTTCGCCGCACGCTTCGGAGGCCCGGAGGACACCCCCGCGGCCGATCCCCCGACGGCACCGGAATCGATCGGGAGTCTCGCCGGGATCGGCGACGAGGTCGAGGACGTGGCCACCCTCGACGAGGTCGCCATCGCGGGGTCCTCTGAAGGCGAAGCCGTTGCGGCTCCCGACGCTTCACTCGCGAGCCTCGAAACCGGGGAGATCGAGGTCCTCCCGGACGAGCTTCCGGACCTCGAAGAGATCCTCCCGCTCGCTCCCCACGAGGATCCGCTTTCGGCCTCGCACGAGCCGAGCGCATCCGGTCGCTTCGAGATCGAGCTCGACCCGGGCGATTCGGCACCGATCGCACTCGACGACCGCGAGCTCTTCTCGGCGGCGGGCGGGGATCTCGGTGCGGAACCGGAAAGCGGCGAAGCGACCCCCGCCGATCCGGCTCGCAAGGGCTAGACCGTGGGCACCCTCGCCCCCGCCGAGCTTCGCGCACTCGCACGGATGCTCGACGACCTCGACTACTACGAGCTCCTCGAGGCGCCGCGCGGCGCCTCGGGAGCGGCGATCCGCGATGCGTATCACGCGGCCTCTCGACGCTTCCATCCGGATGCGTGCCGGCATCTCGATCCCGAGGTCCGCGCCTCGATCGAACGGATCGCCAAGCGCGTGACCGAGGCGTATTCGGTACTGCGCGATCCGCGGCGGCGGCGGCTCTACGACGAACGGATCGCGAGCGGATGCGCAGAGCGCCGGTTGCAGCTCGTCGAGAGCGCGGCCGTGGCGACGCAGCGAAGCCGCGAGGAACGCGAAGGCCGAACTCCCCAGGGACGCCGCTTCTTCGCACAGGCCGTTTCCGACCTCGCGCGCGGCGAGACCGCGTCGGCGATCCGGAATCTCCAGATGGCGCTCACCTTCGAGCCGGGAAACCCCGTCTTCGAAGAGCGGCTCGTGGCGCTTCGCGCACGACGCTAGGAAGCCGACCCCGGGGCCGCCGCCGAGCCGGGGGGTCGGGCCGGTTGCTCCGCGCTGGCCCCTTTTTCTATGCTCGCGCGCGTGCGCGCCCGGCGACTTCTAGGCCTTCTCGCCCCGCTGCTCGTGCTCGCCTGCGGGGAGGCCGGCGAGCCGGGAGCTGCCCTGCCCGCAACGCCGGCGAAGCCCGCCGAGGCGCGACCCGCAGCGAGCACGAGCGAGCCGAAACGGACCCAGCGGCCCCTGCCCAGCTTCGAAGGCGTGACGCTCGAAGGCGAGAAAGTTTCGGGGGCTTCGCTGCTCGGAAAGCGTGCGCTGCTCTTCCTCTTCAACCCCGAGGTCCCCGACGCGGTCACCGCCGCAAAGGCGATTTCACCGCTCTCGAGGCTTCGCGGCTCGCAGAACTTCGAGATCGTCGGCGTCGCCGCCGGAAGCGACCGCAAGACGCTCGAGTCGTTCGTGAAGGCGCAGGGAATCGACTACCGCGTGATCGACGATCCGTCGGGAACGATCGCCCGCAAGCTCGGGCTCCCGGTTCCGGTCGCGCTGATCGGCGCCGACGCCGAAGGAGGCGTGACGTTCGGGCTCGGTCAGTTCCCGAAGGATGGACCCGATCCCGTCGGCTCGATCGAGGGCTACGTGCGCCAGGCGCTGCGCCTTCCCGAGGTCCGTCGCGGCGTCGACACCGCGCTCGGCGAGCGCCCGGTCGCGCCGACTTTCGGCGCGGAGCGGCTCGAGGGAGGCCCGCGCTTCGATCTCGCCTCGCTTCGGGGCAAGCCCGTGGTGCTGATCTTCTTCCTCCATACCTGCCCCCATTGTCACCACGAACTCGAGTTCCTGAAGGCGGAGCTGCCGAAGATCCCGGAGAACGTGCGACCCGTGCTGATCGGCGTCTCCGTGCTCGATCACGTGAGCTCGGTGAAGGCGACCCTCGCCGAGGACGGGCTCGATTTCTTCCCGGTGCTGCTCGATTCCGATTACTCGATCCGGACGGCGTACGGCGCGATGGCAGGCGTTCCCGAGACGTTCCTGATCGACCGCGAGGGGCGAATCGTCGCCAGGATGAACGGCTGGGGCCAGCCGCAGGACGAGCCCTTGCTCCGCATGAGGCTCGCGAAACTCGCGGGGACTCCGATCCCGATGCTGCTCTCGTCGAACGGCTACAGTGGCAACGAGTTCTGCGCCGTCTGCCACGAGGGTCCTGCCGAGACGTGGTCTCTCACGGCGCATGCAGGCGCCTTCGCGACGCTCGTCCGCCATGGTGCCGACAAGGACTCCGAATGCGTCGGCTGCCACGTCGTCGGCTGGGGCAAGCCGGGGGGCTACACGATCTCGCCGCCCACGCCGCACCTCGAGAACGTCGGTTGCGAGAATTGCCACGGACGAGGTGGGCCGCACCAATCCCCCGGCTTCGTCGCCGGAGGTGATTTCGCGCCCGCCTGCGCCACGTGCCACAACGAGCAGCATTCGCTCGGCTTCGACTACGCGAGCTTCGTCCCGAAGGTGGGCTGCCGCTCGATCGCGAAGCTCGCCGAGCTTCCTCGCGCGGAGAAGGAGAGGATCCTCGAGTCGCTCGGACGTCCTCGCGAGCCGATTCTCGGAAACGCGAACGCGAGCTTCATGGGCTCCGAGGCGTGCAGGAGCTGCCACGCGGCGGAATACGCGACCTGGGCCGGCGGCGCCCACGCGCGCAGCATCGCCTCGCTCGAGAAGAAGGAGAAGGCCGCCGATCCTGGCTGCCTGCGCTGCCACGTGACCGGCTTCGGAAGGCCGGGCGGATTCCCGAAAGACGGAACCATCGCCGCGCATCCGGACCTCGCGAGGGTCGGCTGCGAGGATTGCCACGGGCCCGGAAGCGAGCACGTCGCCGAGGGCGCTTCGCGTCGCGGCACGATCGTGTCGCTCGGCGACAAGTGCAAGAGCTGCGCGATCCTCCAGGTCTGCGGCACGTGCCATGACGACGCCAACGATCCGGGCTTCCGCTTCGAGGTCGAGAAGAAGATCGAGGCACAAGCGCACGGGACGATCGAGGCCGGCACGGGGCGGCCGAAGTCTCCCGGAGCGGCACTCCGCCGCCTTCCCGCGGCGACTCCCGAGTCCGAGGCCACGCGTGATCCCAAAGGTGTGATCGAGCGGGTGTTCCGGCTCGCCGGCGCGCCGAGCCGAGCCGCCGGTCCCGGCTCCGCAGCGGTCTTCGGGCGCGCCGCCTCGGACGTCCCGCTCGGGAGGTAGCGATGAGCGGGACGGTGGCGGAAGAGGCCCGCGAGATCCTGCGCTCGGCGCGCGCTCTCGTCGTCGAGCTCGGTGAAGAAGGAGTCGAGTGGACCGCCGACGCACGAGAGGCCGCCGCGGTTCGCTCCGCCGGCCCGGCCCGGCCCGCGCCGGGCGCGCAAGCGTCGGTCCCGCCGCCGACGGCGCCGGTTGCGGCGTCCGCAGCGACGGCCCCGCGCACTCCGGGACGGGACGCACCACGCCGCACGCTCGAATCGGTTCGCGAGGATCTCGGCGAGTGCACGCGCTGCCGGCTCCACGAGGGGCGCCAGAGGATCGTCTTCGGAGACGGCAATCCCGCTGCCGACCTCCTCTTCGTCGGCGAGGGGCCGGGCGAGCAGGAGGACCTGCAGGGGCTCCCCTTCGTCGGACGCGCCGGAGAGCTCCTCACGAACATGATCGAGAAGGGCCTCGGGCTGCGCCGGTCGGACGTCTACATCTGCAACATCGTGAAGTGTCGCCCGCCCGGAAACCGGACACCGCTTCCCGACGAGGTCTTCGCCTGTCGGCCGTTTCTCGACGGACAGATCGATGCGGTCGCGCCGCGCGTGATCGTCGCGCTCGGCAAGCCCGCGACGAGTCTGCTCCTCGGCCGCGACGTCTCGATCACGCGGGTTCGTGGCACCTGGCACGACTACCGGGGAATCCCGGTGATGCCGACCTTCCATCCCGCGTTCGTGCTCCGCCAGTACACGGCCGAGAACCGGCGTCTCGTCTGGGAAGACCTGAAGGCCGCTCTCGCGCGCTCGCGAGAGGGCGCTCCGCAGTGATCGCCGCCGCAGCGTCGACCGCCCTCTGCGGCGTCGTGCTCCATCCCGCCGGCCACACCCGCTCGCCCGCGATGCACCGCGCGGCGTACGCGGCGCTCGGAATCGACGCGGTCTACCTGGCGTTCGACGTGTTGCCCGAGCGCCTCGGCGATGCGATCCGGGGAGCCCGCGCGCTCGGGATCCGCCAGCTCTCGGTCTCGATCCCGCACAAGGAGGCGGTGATCCCGCTCGTCGATTCGCTCGACGAGACGGCTCGGAAGATCGGCGCCGTGAACACGATCGTTCGCGAAGGCGAGCGCCTCGTCGGCTCGAATACCGACTGGATCGGCGCGGTTCGCGCACTCGAGCGCGAGCGGCCGCTCGCCGGCGCCCGCGCGGTCGTCCTCGGCGCCGGCGGCGCCGCGCGAGGCGTCGTCTACGGCCTTCTCGAGCGCAGCGCGAACGTGGTCGTGCTGAACCGTTCCGTCGCGCGGGCCGAGGCCCTCGTCCGCGAGCTCGGCGCGCACGGCGCGGGGGCGCTCGAAGACGTCGCGAGCCAGCGCTTCGATGTCCTCGTGAACACGACGAGCGTCGGCCTGCGCTCCGACGAGTCACCGATCGCCGCCGCCGCGATTCCGCCGGGAGCCCTGGTGATGGACGCGGTCTACGACCCCGAACGAACCAGGCTCCTTCGCGACGCCGAGGCGCGCGGCGCACGACCGCTCGGCGGCAAATGGATGCTGGTGCTGCAGGCCGCCGAGCAGGTGCGCCTGTGGACGGGCCTCGCCCCCCCGGTCGAAGCCATGGCGGATGCGTTCGATGCCGCCGGCCTCGCACGATCGGAGAGCGGATCGTCCTGACGCTCCGCCTTCGACCCTATCCCGTGTAGCCCCACTTCGTCTTGTTCGACGCGACTTCCTCGGAGCTCGGTCGCGGCCGATCGATCTTGTCGGGAACCTCGAAGTGGTCCTTCGCCTCGGTGATCTTGGCGTTGAGCGCGACGGCCTCGTGGAAGACCTCCGGGACCTGCTCGTCCTCGAAGATCGCCTCCCACGGGCATTCGGGCTCGCACACGCCGCAGTTGATGCACTCTTCCGGGTCGATGTAGAGCTGGTTCGGGAAGGTCGCGGCGTCGTCGCCGGTGTAGCCGTAGATGCAGTCGACGGGGCAGACCTCGATGCAGCTCATGTCGACGCAGTCCCGGCAAAGATGTGTGATCACCCAGGCCATCGAGATCCCTTTGCTGATGGAGGTGGTGTGGAGGCGCTTCCCGTTAGCGGAGCTTCGTCTCTTTGTAGACGACGTGCTTTCGCGCCACGGGGTCGTACTTCTTGAGCTCGAGCTTGTTCGGGGTATTGGTCTTGTTCTTGGCGGTGGTGTAGAAGTGGCCCGTCCCCGCCGACGACTCGAGCTTGATCTTCTCGCGCTTGCTCTTCGCCATGATTCGCCTCTGCGCTCCGCTCGCGGAGCCCTGGTGGGACGCCCCGGTCCCGTCTCTCCGCTAGCGTCCCGTGGGGTCCGGGACCGCGGCGCCGCTCTTCGCGAAGACGCGCCGGCGGGCGCCGTCCGCGACCTCGATGCGGACGCGCGAGGGCTTGCCGCTCTGCGCGTCGACGAGCATCACGTTCGAAACGTGGATCGAACCTTCCTGCTCGACCACGCCTCCCGCCCGGTTCGGCCCACGCCCCGCCTTCAGGTGCCGCTTCTGCATGCGCACCTTCTCGACACGGACGCGGCCCTTCTCGCGGTCGACCGAGAGCACGCGGCCCTGCTTGCCGCGATCCGCACCGCTCGTGACCTGGACCAGGTCGCCCTTGCGAATCCTCGAAGCCATGAAAGAAGCCTCCGGTGGGCCGAAAGGAGTGCGCCAGCCTTCGCCTCGCGTCAACCCCCGGGCCCACCGCCCGATTCGGCTGCGTTCGAGGAGCCCTCGACGCCTCGCGCGGCGCGGAGCATAGCGTCACCGAGCGGATCCGCGCCCGGCGCAGCCGGCGCAGGGTCATGGGCTTCCTCGAGAGGAGTACCTCGGGTCTGCGACCGCGTCCCGGACCCGGGTCGGTGTCCTCTGAGACCGACCCGATCCGTCTCGGGTGGGTCTCCTAGCGCGGCCGGTACGCGATCACGCCGTCGGCGCGCCGCTCGGGAACCGCTCGTCCCGCATCCTCGAGGACGTCGAGGCCACCGATCACCATCAGCATGCGGGTTCGCATCTGCGTCACGGGATCGGCCTTCGGGAAGAGCGAGCACCAGATCTCCCAGGCGGTTGCGCCGCATTCGGCCGAGAGCTTCTCGAGCGCACGTTCGATCCGCTGCACGCGCACCTCGTAGAAGAGGATCGCGTCCTCGATGCAGCGCGACGGGCGCTCGACGATGCCCCCGTGCGCCGGGAGGATGGTGCGGAACGATCTCCCACGCAGCTCGCGCAGGCTCGCCATATAGGCCGGGAGGCCCCGAAATCGCGGCCGCCTCGCGAGCGGATCGCGCGGATCGGGGGCGCCCGACTCGTAGTAGGTCTCGGTGAACGGAACCGCGTCGCCCATCAGATGGTCGCCCGTGAAAAGAGTCCGGCTGCACGGCTCGTGGAGCAGGAGGTGCCCCGCGGTATGGCCCGGAGCGTGGATCACTTCGAGGTCGAAATCCTTGAATCCGATCCGATCTCCCGAGCGGAGCTCGCGGTCGACGCGGGTCGGCTCGCACAGGACCGGATCCTCGGAGATCCAGCGGCGCCGCATCTCGGCCTGCCGATCGAGAAGCTCGCCGGGCACCCCGTGCTCGGTGAAGAGCGCCCGGGTGGCAACGATGTCCTCCTCGCGATCTTCGCTGAAGTTCTCGACGAGTTCCCGCTCGGCCTCGTGCGCGAGAACCTCGAGATCGGCGCCTGCGCTGCGAAGCGACTGCGCCTGGCCGAGATGGTCGCCGTGATGGTGCGTGAGGACGACGCGGCGGACGTCCTCGAAGCCGACACCGAGCGCGTCGAGAGCGGCCGCGAGGGCTGCGCGCGAGGGCTCGCTCCTCACGCCGGTATCGACGAGCGTGATCGGATCTCCCTCGATCAGGTAGATCTGGACCGGTCCGACCTCCCAGGGCGTCGGGAGCACGATTTGGTGGACCTGAGGGAGCTCGGCGACGGGGGCGCGTCGCAGACCCGGCGCCTTCGGATCGTTCGTCATCGGCTCTCGAAGGTAGCGGGCCTGCGGTCCGCGGCCCGCAGGCCCGGGGGCGGCGGGATCCGATAGTCTTCCGGAGGAGTCACGCCATGCGCTACGAGCACATCCGCATCGATCACGAAGCCGAAGTCGCGGTCGTCACGATGCGCCGGCCCGAGCGCCGCAACGCGCTCTCGGAAGCACATCTTCGCGAGCTCCTGCACGCGTTCCGCGCGATCGGAGCGAGCCAGGCGAGGGGCGCGATCCTCGCAGCGGAGGGCCCCGTCTTCTCCGCAGGGCACGACTTCGGGGACATGGCGGCGCGGGACCTCGCCGGCATGCGCGAGCTGCTCGCCGTCTGCAGCGAGCTCATGCTGACACTCCAGCGGGTTC
This sequence comes from Myxococcaceae bacterium, assembly GCA_905339255.1. GTDB lineage: Bacteria > Myxococcota_A > UBA9160 > UBA9160 > UBA9160 > MYXO. The sequence goes on along the minus strand of CAJPFO010000056.1, from coordinate 746 downwards.
CACAGCCGATCATCGCCCAGGTCGAGGGCCTCGCGACCGCAGCCGGTTGCCAGCTCGTTGCGACCTGCGACCTCGCCGTGGCGGGCCGGAGCGCCCGCTTCGCGGTGCCGGGAGGGGCCGGCGGCTGGTTCTGCACGACTCCGGGCGTTGCGCTCGCACGAGCCATTCCGAGAAAGCGTGCCGTCGAGATGCTCTTCACCGGCGATCCGATCGATGCCGCGAGCGCGCTCGCCTTCGGGCTCGTGAACCGTGTCGTCGACGACGCAGAAGTCCCTCGCGAAACCCGCGCACTTCTTGCGCGTGCGACGCGTGGCAGCGCGCTCTCGAAGGCGATCGGCAAGCAGGCATTCTACGAGCAGGTCGGCCGCGACCTTCCCTCGGCCTACGCCTACGCGAGCGAGGTCATGGCTGCCGCGTCGCAGACCCCCGACGCACGGGAGGCGATGCGCGCCTTCCTCGAGAAGCGCAAGCCCGGGTTTGGGAAGCCGTAGGCGCGAGACGCACCGGCCGGCTACGCTCGGCGCCGTGAGGTCCCGCTCCCCCCGTGCCCTCGTGGGCCTGGTGATCCTGCTCGCGGCGACGAGCGCGAGTGCCGGCTCGACGCTCCGGCTGCCGCGGCCGACGAGCTTCGGCGAGGTCCCTGCCCTCACGCTCGACGAGGGAGGCCGCCGCATCGGCGCAGCAACGGTCCGCGTCTCGCCGCGAAGCGATGGAGGCGTGAGCCTCTTCTCCGAAAGCCGTGTCGA